>JAZQOH010000068.1:0-69777 GCA_045627725.1 Prevotella sp.
GTAACTTTGCCATAGCTTTTTAACTATGTACAAAGATACAAAAAATCTTTGACATAACAAAGCCCTGGCTTGGGAAAGTCGGGGCTTTGATCGTTATATAATGTTAAGAGGTCGTGCCAGTTACTTTTGACACGACCTCTTAATTCTGTTGATTATACATATAGCCTCTACATTCTATCCTTTGTTTCCTTGCCAGCTCCGGTACCTTTGTATTTGCTTTTCGTTTGGTTGAAAGCATAGCGTATGGAGAACTTCAATCGCTGAGATGAGTGGCGGTTGCATTGATACATCTGACTGTCACCACTGTCCATGAGTATGTCCTGACCTGTGCGATATAGAATATCGTTTACCGATAAGCGCAGGGTAAGGGCATTGTTTCGCAGAAGGGTCTTCTGTATGGATGCGGAGAGTCCTGCATTCCAACGCATCAGACGATAGTTCTGCACATTGCCCGGTGAATTGAGATTGAGGTTACACTCTATCTGCCAACTGTGAGGCAGCCGAAGGGTGTTGTTGGCATTAATGATGAATACAGGGTTATCATATGACTTCATTCTCTTGCCAGTTGCCTCACGCGGATCCTCCAACTCAAGAGTAAGGAACTGCTGCTGATAGCCTACAGTCCAGTTCATGGTGTAAGGACCGAATGTGGGCGAGGCATTGATATATCCTATAAAAGTACGCACAGGCTTTGGCAGGTTTATTCGACGGTAAACCAATACGCCTTCTTCTGCAGGAATCTGGTTGTTGACGTATGGGTATTGCCATTGCGAAATCATGTGGTCACTCTGACTGTAGCTGATTGAACCAAGTAACCATTGCCAGCGAGCATTAAGACCTAACTCATGCTGTATCTGATTGCGAAGTTGAGAGTTGCCTTGCATCAAGATGGAATGACTGGCGTATGTTGTGGCATCTGTCAGGTGGTAGAAGTTTGGACGTATGGTTTTGGTGTTGTAGCTTAGCGAAAAGCCAACCCTGCCAACCTGTACTGAATAAGACAATGAAGGGTAGAGTCCATGGCGTGTGTCACGCACATTGGCATCAGCATTGATAAGATTGGTATAATCAAAAGTTACGCACTCGTAACGTCCACCAACTTTCACCACACCATATTTGCCAAGGTTTGCCATGTACTCCACGAAAGCCGAATAAGTGTCTTCGTGAGTGTTGGAATGAGAGTCGGCGATGTAATCCTGATTGATAGTGTAGTCGATATTGCGTTTCACCCATACCATCTCCGTTCCGGCATTCAGCATTCCTTTCCATAGGGGATAAGACAATACCAACTTTGTTGCAAACAGATTGCTCGAAGAAGTGCTTGACGAACAGACCTTATCGCTATGGCTTTCCATATCTTCCGTAGCACCTTTGGTGTTCCAGTCGAAGTTCCAGTCGAAGCCCAACTTACCACACTGTCCGCTGTAGTAAGTGTTAAGGTTGTAGCCAAGCGGAGCGGTGTATCTAGTGAATGTCTCTGAGATGACGGTTTTGTAGAATACTCCATTATTATAAACATCCTCATGCAGCAACAGCGGACTCTCGTTGCTGAGCATGTGGTCGATCTGGAGACGCATGCCGAGGCTGTGCTTCTCGCTCACCATCCAGTTAGTGCCTAATGCATAGTTCATACCATGTCCTGCTGTGCGGGTGTCTGCCCATCCTGTCTGCCAGTTCTCATTCAGTTGATTACCCGACTTTGTAAAGATATGCTGGTCGGCAGTGGCACGCTGTAGGGTGTGTTGGTTCCAGTTGTTCACCATGCCGAAGATGTCCAAGCCTTTGTGGCGGTAATTGAAGTTGAGCGTGGCAGACGGATCGGCAAACTCTGCTATACGCAAGTCCTGACTATGTCCTGCCGTAACGTCAAAGCCAAAGCCTTCGCCCTGCGGCTTGCGAGTACGGATGCGCACCACCGAGCGCACCGTGGCATCATACTGCGCACCAGGATTGTTGATCACCTCCACCTCAAGAACCTCCTCACTGCGCATGCGCTTGAGTTCTTCAATGTCATAGAGTTTACGTCCATTGACATAAAACACCGGTGCTCCTTTTCCGATGACCTCCAGCTCCTCGCCTTGCATCATCATGCCCGGCACCTTGCCCAGCATCTCATGCAGAGATCCTGATTTCTCCAGTGCCGAACCTTGCACCTTTGTCACGATAGCATCGCCACGAAGCTTGGTCTTCGGTGCGACGGTCTTTACAACTACGTCATTGAGCACGATCGTTGTGTCACTCATGTTTTGTCCGTGCGCAATAACATACCATAGCGCATAGACCAATAATAAAAGTAATGTTCTTTTCATCATATTTTGTTTAGATTTGAAAAATGCGACGCAAAGATACGGCGTTTTTATGAGCCACACAATACTTAGGGATAGACGTTACGGCAATTGGGATATTCTGTAGCTTTTGTGGGAGCTACAATACGAGGTGTTTATGTTACAAGACTCCTGTATTTTATCCCCGATAGCTACTTTTTTATCCCTAATAAGCGGATATTCTGATAAAAATCTGTATATTTGCGCCATGAATAGAAATGTATTTATTTTTTACAAATGAGAAAACTACGTATTTCGCAAAGAATCCATGCATGGAGTGATCGTCACCATGCTTCGCTCAGCACTTTCATGATCAACTTTACGGCTACCGTCTTGGGCATCGTACTGACTTTTGGCACTACGATGTGGTATGACCACAAGCAGGAAACCGAGGCTGCAGAGGCTTTGGTGGAACGCAGTCTGTCGAACATGGAGATGCGACTGAACAATCTCGACGGCGTGGTCAGTATATATGACCGACAGAACCATCTGTTCGCCAAGGCCACCAGCATGCCACTTGACTCGCTGACCGATGCCGAGGTTTCCGAGCTTATCGACCTGTTTACCTGGCAATACAGTCTGGTTATTGACCACTCGTACGAGAAGTCTTTCTCCATGAGTGCCAGTAGCCATGAGATACTGGGATCATTTTCCAACGTGATTGGTGCAGGCTTCGAATATCTGCATGAGGCAGAGGAGAATCATCAGAAAGTGAATGAACTTAAGCGGGAATTGCGCCGATCGATGATTGTAGATAAGCAGGTGGAGTTTGACCAGAACTCCATGCGACAATTTGTTATGGCCACGCTCTCTGACCCACTGTTCGGTTATTTCCAATTGGAATACATGCAGCAGGAACGCTCTGTGCGACACTACCAGCGCTATCTGTCGTATTTTATTCCAGAAGCCCGCCGACTATGGAAGGGCGAAATCAGCGAAGAGGAATTCTGGACGAAGACGCGCGAGCAGTGGGATAAGTGGGAATAAAAATGAGCCGATTATCTCGCATTATAGTTATTCATCCCTAACTCTATTCCATCTGTCCCCAGCTATTGTGTATTTATTTGAAAGAATATACCTTTGCAGCAATTCTTAATAAGTCAAACCAAAAACTGTCAAAGTATGAAAAATGAAAATGAACACAAGCAACAGATTCTTCAAAAGGTTAACAAAGTATGTCGGCGCATTCAAGTGTTTGTGGTATGCCTTGTGGGGGTGCTTGTATTCCTGGAGCTATTAGATGTAAGGATAGACTTCGGAAATAACCACAGCATAAAACTGGCGGTGTTTATCCTTATCACCGGTTTGTTCATCGTATCGGATACAATAATGGTGTATCTACAGACGTTGAAAGACGGTTTTACATTGGGGCGATTGGCATGGAACCTCTTTATAATCTGGACCTCGAATGTGTTTGTGCTATGCTGCACACATAATTATATTTTTGGCAGTAGTTTCTTGGGGCTTCTTCCAACTGCCGTTTCTACAGCATTCATCATTGGAGGCACACAGTACATGTTCTTCGCGTTGAATATGATATATAGAAGAAAACAAAAACAACAATGATAGACAAGATAAAACGAATACTACGGCTCACTGCATGGTTCACGCTGTGCTGTGTGTTCGTGCTGGTAATACTCAAGCCATTTGGTACACAAATAAACTTCGACAAAGGTCTTACCACAATATCGTTGGTTTTTATCATCCTGGCGGGAGTGTTTATGATATCCTCCGGGATAGGCGTGTTTATGAACCTTCTCAGAGATGACGGCTCGACAAAAGGCTACATGCGAGATATGGCTTTCTTGTGGATATTCAACATCGTGATGATAACAGTGTTGGAAGGTGCACTGTTTGGAGAGGAGTATTACCTGATTTCAATTCCTACCACTATCTATATCAGTTCCATCATTCTAGCTTTTCAGACACTCTGCTATTGGATAAGGAATCTGTACCGGGAACGTAACGAACTACAGGCCATCAACGAGATGCTGAGACAGCATCAGGAACGAGAGACGAAGCAGGGGGATGACTATGTAGCTTCACATGATGAAAAGCAATGCGTGCTTCACTCTGATTACAATGACCAGGACATTACTCTCAACCCTCGCAACTTCATCTATGTGGAGTCGGTGGGTAACTATGCCAACGTATGCTATATTGACAACGAGCAACTAACCACAACCGCTCGGCCTTTGGACGCTTGCAAGGCAAGAACCATCCGCACTACCATAAAACAACTGAAAGAAGATCTCTCTGGCAATGACTTCATAGTACAATGTCACCGTGGGTTTCTTGTAAACCTTGAGTATGTAGAGTCAATGGAGGGAGCGAATGGTCGGGTCTTCCTCAATATGTTCTACGCAGAAAAGAAGATACCAGTGTCAAGAGCCTACAAGACCACAATAAAAGAAACTTTGACGCTCAACAAAAATTGTTCATAAGATTTCCTAAAACATTACGAAGATGTTCACATGTTACAGTTTAAGTCTTTCCTTAAATAGTTGCACATTCGACTTTGACACAGGAAGAATCTTGTCACAGCCAAACAATTCTACCTTATAACCAGCAGAGTTGCCAGTTACGTGAGTTACGAAACGTATATTGACAAGGAACGCCCGGTGAATATGAACTATATATGCATGGGGACCTAAAGCTCTTTCAATATCCTTAAGCGAGCTACGAATACGTTTCTGGCATAATTCCGAGTCTTTGAAATATACTATATTTATGTAATTGGCTATAGATTCTATGTACAGTATGTCGTTAGGATCTATAGTCAGTGATTCACGTGTATCACCATGTAGTGTTACCATTGCTTTTTCCTCTTCTGATGGTGTCGATATGGAATTCTTTTCTTCCAGCATCTGATTCATCTGGAGCAGTTCATGTAGGACATACCGCATCTGACGCACTTCGCTCAGTGCGGTCATTGCTATTGCCATTATAAAAGAGGCAACAACGCATGAGTAGCGTGACATCATTAGCCAATCTAAAGTAAAACTTCCGTTCTGATCAAGCCATGCATAGTCTATGTGTCTTATCCCATGCATCATTATAACATTGGCAAGTGTCAGGAACACCATCAAAACAGGTATGCATATACCTCCACAGAGTGCAAAGTGAGATAATCTTGTGTCAAACGAATCAGAATAAGAGAATGGTCTTCGTAGAATGAATGTTGTCACGCTTTCGGCAATAGCAAACACGAGGAGCAGCACAAACGTGTGTACTACTGTAACTACAATAAGCGAATCCGTTATGTTGTATTCTCCAAAGAATGCAGGTCGCAGAAAGAGCAGGATGGCAATGTATGATAGTCCGACAATGCCATAGTCTTTGATAAGTTGAGAAGGAATTTGTTTCATATAAATATAAATTTATGCAAAGGTAGCAAATATTTGTCAAATACTCGCACAAGCACTTGTTTCATAGGAGATATTGGGATATTTGGAAAACTTTAGGGACGCATGAAAAGCCTTTGCTATAATGATTTGTTATAGTTCCAATCCTGATACGAAACGTTACAACCATACCAGATAATACGTTTATACCTTTTCCTGTACGTCTGTCCTTGTTTTTTTGAGACAGAGCAAAAACTCAATACCTTTGCACCGTGAATTCTTGTCGCAGACGTGTTGTAACAAGGTTCCTATGTCTAACAAATATCATATAAACCTATGAATCAAACTCCTTTTTCATTGCTCATTTGCATATTATTGAATGTGCTTGTGTGGCTTCTATCGAGCAAGTCATTTGCTCAGTCTTCTACAGAGAATTACATTAAACAGGGTGTGTTCTACATTGGATGTGAAGATAGTTCCATTATGCAGCCTGACACTATCGTGAAAAAAGGTATACTTTCTGATGGAACACGATTCTTTTTCTATCCAATAACAAGTCAAAAAGAAGAGTCGATGACTATTCAACTTGCAGAGAAAGCTGGCGAACATGCATTTGTTGTTGCAGGAAATGTGAATGTCGCTCTTGCAATAGATAGCCTTGAAGCATTAGTAAGTGAGCCAGGAGGTGTAAATTCCATACCACTCTACACTGAGGCAAACATCCTATGTCCAACGAGTCTGTATGGAAGAATAGACATTCGTTATCAACTTAAGCTATCTATGACTTCAGAACTGCGAAATATTGGTTATTCCCTTCAACATTCAGTACTTGTCAATCTCGTTGCTACCTACATAAACAATTACTTTGTTAAATTAAGGATTGATAATCAGATGCCAGATGGCGTGAAAGATGTACAATGTCTGAACACCACATTGCTATCAGGCAATGATATAGAAAACCTATGTATATGTATTGATGCGAACCCCGAAATGAGGCATAAAGCTATTGAAGCTGTCAAGCAATTGTTGAAACAATTGGCAGAAGAGGGTATAACGGAGAGCGAACTTAATAATGCCAAGAATATCTATCTTGAGCAATATAATTACATAAGGAAGATGCTGACGGAAGGTACAAATACAGGATTCATGATGCAACATGCTCATATTAAGCGCATAGCAGATGCTTACATACTTGGGAATCCATTATATGATGCCGAAGAAGTGAGCAGGAAGTTGATAAGTAATGTCGTAACAATTAACTCAGAGTTTCTGACAGAAGTTTTCAGACAAACAATAAAAGAATGAATAAAATGAGAATAATACTTATATTGCCGCTGACAATATTGTTCGCAATTAAGATGTATGTAGATAGACATTTATATAGTCAACTGACATTATGAAATAAGTCTGAAAAGAAAAAAGTTTAGGGATTTCACATTATTAAATGCATTTTACTTGTGTAATTCAGAATAAAGTAGTAACTTTGCATTAGCATTTCTGTAGCCCATCAGGAAATGATAGGCTATGGAAATGCAAATTTCGCTCTTGAAAGTTAGTGATATTGTGGAGGATAAAATGGGGTGTCATTTCAAAATGTTCCACCAATTTCAGGTCTAAAATTAGACTAAAAATTGCTAAGTGATTGATTTTCAAGGAAAGCAGCGGGGTGTGGCGCAGTTGGTTAGCAAATGCCAAGATGGGGTTTCTTTATTCCAAATGATGCTGAAAACCTATGTTTTTAGTGGTTTTGGTGGTTTGTGGGGCTTATTTCCTGCCTATGATTTTCATAATGTCACACCAATGTCACACCAAAAACTCAGCGACTTTTGTTTTATTGGTGCTGATTAAGCGAATACAAGGATATGTCACACCAACTTTTTTGTGTAAATATCGTTAAAAAACAGTGATTTATGCAAAAACTACATCTCAATTCTTGTAGCATCCAAAAAGTATTCGTAACTTTGCATTCGAATTTAAGTTAGTCACCATGAAAGGTGGTGCACAGGAGAAGGGTCAAATCTGTTGCAGGCCGGACTGAAACTGCGTTAGGACACACTTCGGATACCGACAGTATAGACTACCTTGTGGGATAGTGACCAGCCGACCGCCCACTCCCATCATAGCAGCAAGGTAAGTCAAATGATTGCGTCCGCTATACATTTTTACGAGGTTCATCTTTACCTGTTCTTTGTGGACAAGGTATAAGTTACTTGTAATAATGTATAGCGGTTTTTGCGTTTATATCCCTCAAAACGCAAGACGTGGCTATGCCAGTGAGGGTATTGTCTTACATTAACAAGAAACGCAATGGCTAAGTTCTACGTTAGAGGTGAAGGTAAAGACGGTACCAGCATCATCTATTTCAATGTCCAGAAAAGGACTCCAAAAATCCGTCTTCGTATATGTACGCATATACCTGTTGACTACAACAAATGGACTGCAGCAAATAAAAGTGTTGCAGCATGGAAGAAGTTTACGAAGAGTGAAGAAGGCAAACCTATCGCAGATAAACTTGAACTGATGGAACAAGCGGTCTCAGACCTGTTCGCTCAGGGAAAGATTCGCAATACTAGCGATAAAAGCATTATTGATAGTGCTATTCAAAAGATTCTTAATTCTGACATCATCCGCCAAAATGAAGAAGAGAAAAAGAGACAAGCGGAAACTATACGTCGTAAGAAAGCGGAAGAAGAAAGGCAGAAGAAGAGCATCATCGGATTCTATCACATATTTCTGAAGGGAATTAAGTCGGGCGAAATCAGACACGGAAGAAACAAACTCTATTCAAAGAACTCTATCACAGGATGGGAATCATTCGGCAACTATTTGTGCGATTTTTGCAAGCCTTCAGATACATTCGATGATATAACCAAGGTGTTTGCAGACAAGTTCTGTGTCTATTTAGAAGGATCTGGGCTACTACCAATGACCTGCAACAAGTATGTTGTTTGTTTCCGCAAACTGTGTAATAGCGCAGCCGAGTTCGGCATCAATCAGAATGCTACAAGTTTGAAAGTATGGAAAGAACGTGAGGTGCACGAGGAGCAGAAAAGGACGGAAATATACCTGACAGAAGAAGAACTGGATGCAATCTACAGTTTTCCTCTAACAGGTAAGGAGGAAGAGGCGCGCGATTTATTCTTCCTTGGCTATCTTTGTTGTCAGCGATACAGTGACTACGGAGCGTTGTCTGTTGATAACTTTCTATATACATCATCAGGTACTCCGATAATAAAAGTACGTCAACAAAAGACAGACTTTATGGTGGAGATACCTATCGTTGATAAAAGAGTGGATGAACTTTGCAAAAAGTACAACTATGACTTTCCACATATTGCAAGCCGACAGATTAACAATTATTTATTGGAGGCAATGAAAAAGGTTGCAGAGACATGTCCTTCGCTCAATGAAAAGTATGTTACTGTACTGACATGCCAAGAACGTAGTAAAGAGGCGCACTATGCTGATCTTCTCAAACGGAAGAATATGGGTATGAAACTCTACAGCGAGGACAACCGCACATTTAAGGCAATGCATGCATACGCAGGACTGCACAACGGACAACCACTTTATGAGCGCAATGCACAAGGTAAGGTAGTAAAGTTCAAATACGAGATGGTGACAACACATACAGCACGACGAAGCGGAGTAACAAACCTCTACAAAACAGGAGTCCTTGATACCCATGAGATGATGGCTATCAGCGGACATCAGACAGAGAGAGTCTTTGAGAACTACATCAAAGTCACCAAGGGCGAACAAGCAGACCGCATAGCAACCAAGCTGAAGAATCTGCAAGACGTTAAAAACTATATCAATATACATCAGTTATGATAAACCTGTTTTCAAGCATAGTCGATATTTTCAAAGGCAAGGAACGCGCAGACTGGGTCGTACAGACCTGGCTGCGTGACCATGCAGAAGAGTACAAGAATTTCGTTGCTGGCATTGATATGATGGCAGATGGTGATATGACCACAGCCTTTGAAATGTACAGGATGATGAAGGAGTGTATGCCTCCAGAAGCAGAACAGTACTACAACATCTTACTAAGACTTTTCTCTGGCGATCAGAATGCTCTCATGGGAATAACGAAGTTAGAACACGCCAATGAAATTGGAGAATGTGCTATCAATGGTAAGATGTTAGAGATAAATATCGGTAATGGAGAGATTAGAATCACTGACAGCCCTCGTTCTGGATATCTCATAGTTAATGTCTCTAACTTGATGGGATTTTGGGGTTCACTACCCTTATACAATAAGGCATACTGTAAGGAGCAATACCAACGAATACTTTCCGCTATGCCAAAGGCTATGCAGAATGGTTTGTATGATAGCATTATCAACTTGGTGAAGATCCATTATGTTGCGAATCTCGTTTTCATGCCAGGAATGATGGCAAACCTCTATGATAAGGCTGTCAACCAGAAAGAAGGAATGCTATATGCTATGTATTACTTTGTGACCTACGACCATGGATTGCAACGTATGGCGAAGGTGTTCTCAAAGGTAGTGATAGATGAAACTTCGGATCTTGATGGTGTAACAGTATTCAAATCAACCATCTACCGCCTTGCTCATACAAGCATCAGCAACGGATGGGACTCCAAAGAAGAGTGGAAGGATGTTGCAGAGAAAAACGTTAATGACGAGGCATGGAAGGAAATAATGTATGCTGTCAGAAATGCAAAGGCAAAGCATGGCAAGCCTACAGAGCAGAAGTCGATAGACGAACTGCTGAGATGCCGTAACAAGGAAGAAGCTAAGGCTCTCATGATAGAATTTCTCAAAGAGCAGGACGGTTTGTATGGTCTAGCATTCTTGCGATGGTTACTTGACAGAACAGGATGCATTAGGGATGTTCCGTATATGGTGTATCATCGTGCAATGGAAGTTATGCTTGGCAAACAGATTGGCTTCAAGAAACCTCAGGAGCGTTATGGTTTACTGAACAACCAATTTCATGAACAGGAAAACCATGTACGTATATGGAAACAGGTCGATAGGATAATGAAGAAATGGCAACCTCGATTTGAGGGCTTGAAATAGTTTAACAACAAAATACCACCATCGTTAGGCGGGCAATTGGTCTTTATGGGACTGATTGCCCGCCTTTGTTGTCTTAAATGTGTTAACAGGGCTTAATGAGAGTTTGACGAACGTGGGGTGTTTATTAAATAAAAACAAGCTCCCTGTGCTTAAAGTATTGATAATCAGAAGTTTTATGGTGCAACAAAAGAATATATATAACTTTGCAGTCGCATATGCAGGTTAACGGGGCGCAATGACGTCAACGCGTCCCATATTGTATCATTTAAAACATCATATACGTATGATTAATAAACAATTTCCATCAGAAGTGGCGGCAGCTGTAGGACAAATCGTCCTGCAGTCGCAGATGGGTATGCCACTCAATGGCGTCAATCTCAATACAGGAAAGACACCATTACCTCCTCATACTCTCTCGTCAGAGGAATATAACGCACTCCTTCAAATGCCTCTCTGGCAGATGACTGGTGCACAGTACAAGTCCTTCATGGAGTCCATCATCCCTAATATGATGATGTCTCTACAGCAAGCGCCACCGCAGAAACGCTATGTCTATGGCATAGATGGTCTGGCGAAACTTATCTGCAAGAGTAAGAACACAGCCCAGCGCCTGAAGAGTAGCGGTATCATTGATGATGCTATCATCCAGAATGGTCGCACCATAATGATAGATGCCGACCTCGCTTTAGAACTGATGCACCAGAATGATGCAAGAGATAAAGCGCAGAAGCCATCGCTTGGTCAGCAGTTCAGAAAGGAGGTGCAGTATGTGTAAGTTTACTCGCATTCCCGACATCATTTTGGGTTCTCATATCAAGGATCCGAAGATGAAGATGCTATGTATCGAACTCTTTGCCCTTGCCAACTTTGGTGAGGTGCAAGAGCATGGGCGTACTCTTGTTCCTGGGCAGATGATCACCACCTTAGCTGCTCTCATGGAGCGTACAGGTCTTTCCAAGAAGGAAGTACGTAGCCGTATTGACAAACTCGTGGCAGAGGGCAAACTGGCGAAGGTAGGCACAAACCATTACCTTTTGCTTACCATCGTTGGTTATGAGAAACTATTCAAGGGCACGCAGAATCCTACTGTAACTGCCACTGTTTCAGCAAATCTTTCACCTTCTGCTGTTAGCAATGGCATGGACGTGGCACGCAATGAGGCATCCGCAAGTACTTCTGTATCAGTACAATCTTCTCAGAAAGGGACTAATGCCGACACACCGAAAGGCACGTCGGAGGTTTCCTGTATAGAGAATAACAAAGAGAATGTTGTAGAGAGTGACAGTCACATAACAACAATTTCTTCTTTGGACGAACGCCGTAAGAAACTTGTGGATGATGTCAACGCTATCATAGAATCAAAAGGATGGAAGATTACATACGGTTCTATGCCAGAGTTCAACGATGCGGTAAAAAAGTTCATGCAGTTCTACGGAAGGGAGATTAGTGGCGGCAGGTTGAAACTTGACGACAGCACCAAGTATTCCCTTCTTGACAAACTTACTTTCTGGCTACGTAGGGAGAATGCTCTCAGAGGTAAAATCAAAATCTGATTATGGCAACGAATGGTAATACTACAATCCACCTGCCTCCTCATGACGTGGAGGCAGAGTGCGCAGTTCTTGGTGCTATACTCATAGAGCCAGGAGCGTATCAGGAAGTGGCATATCTCACGCCGGAAATGTTTTATGATCCTCGCAATCGTAAAGTCTTCGAGGGTATCATTTCCCTTTTCTCTCAGAGCAAGCCCATCGACTTCATTACATTGCGCAACCAGCTCATCACAGACAAACTGTTTGATGAGCAGGGTGTGATGTATATCTTTGAACTTGCAAATTGCGTATGTACATCTGTCAACATAGAAGAGCATGCGTACATCGTTAAGACTCTCTATCAGAAACGAAACCTCCTCACCATAGGTAATATGCTGATGAACAAAGCGTACGATATGAGTCTGGATGTTGACGGCATAACGGACTCACTTCTTGATGAGTTGTGCAAGATGTCCAGTTGCGTTTCCAATAGCGACATCACAATGCGCGATGCCAAAAAGCAGATGATTGAACGTATTGCCAAAGCATATCATGGCGAGGAACTTGGTGTGCCCACAGGACTGCGAGAGATAGACAATACTGCTGGTGGGTTCTCACTCGGTGACCTTATCATCATCGGTGCAGACACGTCTGTTGGCAAGAGTGCTCTCGCATGGTCGATTGCTCTTAATGCAGCAGCAAGTGGTTCGCCTATAGGCTTCGTATCTCTTGAGATGTCGCCAGCGCAACTCTTTGGGCGTGCCGTGGCACACACTACACGGATATGTTCTGGACGTATCACCAATCCTGCAGCTCATGGTGACCGCATGTTATCTGACAGTGAGATTGGTATGGTAGAGCGAGCATCAGATAGGATTGAGCAACTGCCTATCTACATTGCCGACCCGCGAACTGTAGAGTCCATCTGTGCAAAGGTGAAGGTGTGGGTTCTGAAGTATGGCATCAAGGGTGTGTTCGTTGATTACCTTCAGATACTTGCCACGTCAGGTAGCAACACCAACGAGACAACGTTCCTCACAAATACGGCACGCAGATTTCAGCAGTTGGCAAAGGAACAGAACATCTTTGTGTGTCTGCTTTCGCAGTTCTCACGTCCTACTTCCGGCGAGTCCAACAATGCAAATCTTAAACGATTGCGAGGTAGCCAGGAGATAGCGAGTGCCGCCGATATGGTGATACTTGTTTCCCGACCGGAGCAGGATGGTTCTGCCTATCCCAAACCGTTCGAAGAGATAAGTACTCACGGTACTGCGCTCATTGATATTCGCAAGGGACGAAATGTCGGCACGTCAAAGTTCGTTGTGGAGTTTGACAGGAACACCACATGCTTCCGTTCCTTTGATGGGCACGCACCTTTGACTAAGGATGATCCACCAGACAATACACCTCTTATATCGTATAGTGATGTATTCTAAGAATCAGCATGTTACAAAGCCTTTTGTAAAAGCTATCATATTACAACAAATTTACTAGTAAATTCTTTGTGATTTGATAGCTTTTACAGAGCAATAGCATAGTTCTCAAAGAGACATCAATAATCAATCATCAACAATGTTAAATCTGACAGCAGGAAAACATGCTTGCATGCACTTCCCTCGCCTTAGGAGAGGGACTGAGGGAGAGGCTTTCACAAGATAATTATCTTGGGGTAGCTTACTATACCAAAATTCCACTTCGTGCCGCACTATCGCGCTGAATTTATGGTGTAAGCCATTCCATGGAGGATGTTTCATCAGGCATCAAGCAAGCTTCCGCTGTCATAAAAACCAATAAAACCGAATGGGTAAAATCGTTTTAACATGCGCCAAGCAAAGTGGTGGCGCAGCTGGCGGAGGACTTTCCGCACATATAGAAAGACAGATATGGGATGCTGAGCAACAGAAGATGGTCGAGTTCCGACCTGATTCCGTTAAGCACCCTGAGTTGACAAAACTGAACAAGGAATATATCCTACCGAAGGGCATGGGGAGAAGTGAAGCTATTGAGAAGCGTATCAAAGAGGCTGGCATAGCGAGAGCAATACGTGCAAACCAGGTTCGTGCTCTCTGTTTCATATTCACGAGCGACAAGGCTACGATGGATGAGATAGTGAGACAAGGTAGGTTTGACGAATTCGCTCATGCCTGCATTGACTTCCTAAAACAAGAATGTGGACCAGAGAATGTTGTAGGTGCGTGTGCCCACTTTGATGAAAACACTGCCCATTTACATGTGTCAGTAGTTCCTATCGTTGAAGGACCGACACTAGAGCGTGCTGACACGAAGAAGCAGGTAGAGGCACGCAACGGAAAGGCGAAACGACGTTATAAGAAGCATGAAGTCACCAATCGTTTGTGTGCGAAGGAGGTATTTGCACCAGAGAAAGCAGAGAGTTGGCAGGAGAATTTTCCAAAGTTTCTTAAGCAGCGTGGGTTTGATTTTGAGCGAGGTGTTAAGGGTTCAAAAGCGAAGCACATGGATCCAGCAACGTACAATGCCATCCAAACTGAGATTGAAGAGTTGCAACAGGAACGTGTTGCAGCCGAGCAGGAACTGGCAGAGAAAAAGCAGGAATTAGTAACGGCAGAAGACGAACTGAGGTCTGCCAAAAGTGGTATGTGGGCACGCATCACTCAGCCATCGAAGTACAAAGAAATGCTTGCCGACGAACGTAAGGCTGGTGCCGATGAAACGATGGATGCTATCATCAAGGCAAGTAATCTTACATATAAATCCCGCCCTACACCAGAGCAGTATGGCAAGAAATATCGTGGTCTATGGGATGACAAAAAACGTCTCACCAAAGAACTCGATAATGAGAAAAATGCGCGTGCCCAGGAGAATGCTGAACACAATGCAGAAACGAAGATGCTTCGTGGAGAACTTGATGCGGCAAAGTCAGACGCTAAGAAGGCGCATGAAGAAAACAGCCAATGGTTTCGCGATTACAGTGCACTATGCAATGAGAAAGCAGACATTCAACGGAAACTTGATGCACTTGACGACTCACATCTCAAAGAACTGGAGCAAGAGGTCAGCAAGAAAGACCAAACGTTGAAATCCGTCAATAGTTCGCTTCACGCTTTCCAAACGTTCGCCAAAGAACTGTGCACCCTCCTTGGCTCAACACCATTGTCGGTAAGCAACGCAATACATATAATCGATACGTCCGGACTTACAGGCGATCCTGCTAAAGCCGCTATGTCCCTTTTCCTCGGTTACGTTGATGCCGCCACCAACTATATGGAGAGCAGCGTTGGTGGTGGAGGTGTGCAAGGTCAGCTCACCGATTGGTCAGGTCGCAAGCTCAACGAGTCTGATGAAGACTTCATTCACCGTTGCGTAGATACCGTAAAGTGTATAACGGCGCTAAAGCAGACGAAGGTGGAAAATGTTGCACCAACTGTTACCTATCGTAGGAAGCGATAGTTTTGAGGAAGGGCAGTTCTATCATTCCTGTCCTTCCTCTAATACATGCAAGCGAGACAATAACCTGCTAGTTGTTCCTTAAATATTCGCCAAATTGAATGATATTTGTTAAAAATGGCGAAGTTTCTTGGTTGATTAAAACTTTTTAATTACCTTTGCATCAATAAATAATGTAAAAGTGAAAGCAATATGAACTATAATATTATTGGGCGTGAAAAAGAAATCTCAGAATTAGAGTATTTGTTAGGTACTGATAAATCTGAGTTCCTGGCAGTCTATGGTCGCAGACGTGTAGGAAAGTCATTCCTTGTTGATGAGGTTTACAAGTCAGCCATAGCGTTCCGAACTGTCGGTGTATTTATTAAGAGCGAGGAACTGACAGAGGATTCTTATCGCCAAAAGCAATTGAAACATTTCTACGAAAGTCTTTTGGATTACGGATTACCCGCAACGACAGAGCGTCCCACAACGTGGTTAGAGGCATTCTCGCTGTTGAAGCAGTTGCTTCGAAGAAAGCGTGCAAAGAGGAAAGTGATTTTCTTGGACGAGTTACCTTGGATGGCAGGACCGAAATCTGCAGATTTTATTGCCGAGCTTGGGTTCTTTTGGAACAACTTTGCTGCCGTTCAGCGAAACATCGTGTTGGTGGTATGCGGTAGTGCAACTAGTTGGATGCTTGACAATGTGATACATGAATATGGTGGATTACACGGACGACTCACATCGCAGATGCACGTGCGTCCCTTCACATTGAATGAATGTGAGCGATATTATCAAAAGCGTCAGTTCCACCTGAGCCATTATGAAATGGTGCTTTCGTATATGGCATTAGGCGGCATTCCGTATTACCTTGATCTCCTTCGTAGAGATCGGACACTGACAGAGAATCTTGATGAGTTCTTTTTCCAAAAGACAAAGGCAAAGCAAGAATTTGAGGATGTGTATGTTGGCCTCTTCAATTCGAAGGATAACTATGTCGGGATTGTCAGAGCTTTGGGCAATCAATTCTATGGCATGACGCGAACAGAAATATCTAAAGCAATAGGTCAGAAAAGTGGTGGAGGACTAACCAAGATGCTTGAAAACCTAGAGGAGTCGGATGTTATCCGTACATATACGCGATATGGAGGTCCGCAGAAAGAAACGGTTTATCAGTTGATCGATTTTTTCTCGCTGTTCTATCTCCGTCACATAGAGAAGGTGGCAAGCGTCCAAAAAGGTTGGAAGTCATTGCAGCGTTCACCACAGTTCTTCACATGGGCAGGAATCACTTTTGAGTTAGTGGCGATGATGCATCAGCGGCAACTGGCTAACGCCCTTCGCCTCGGTACTATCAGTGCCTGCTATAGTTGGAAAGGAACATCAACTGCTGGTACTGGTGCGCAGATAGACATGGTGCTAGAATGGAAAGGCGAGAGAACGGACTACCTCTTTGAGATTAAGTTCTCGGAAAGTACGTATGCTATAGATGCGGATTATGAGCAAAATCTGCGAAACAAGATAGATGCATTCCTGCATTCAAAGAAGCATAATCCCATACATTCCATCAACCTGGTATTTTTGACAACTTTCGGTTTAAGCCAAGGAATTCATAATGCACCTATTGATACCAGCCTGACAATGGATGTGCTGTTTAAGGAATAAAGAGGTTTCCATGAAAAAAAAATTGCGTGGACAGCAAGAAAACTAAGTAGAATTACATATTTTTCTCTGTCCACGCAAATTATAATTGCAGTTTACTATGAATTTGTTGATTTTTAACAATGTCAAACTATTTAAATGCAGCAATGTTCCTTCTCTTCGGTTACGTCGATGCTACCACCAACTACATGAAGAGCAACATCTGCGGTGGAGGTATGCAAGGTCAGCTCACAGATTGGTCTGGTCGCAAACTCAATGAGTAGATGAAGACTTCATTCATCGATGCATTGACACTTAAAGAGTATCACTGCGCCTAAGCAAACGCAGGTTGTAGATGTCGCGCCAACACAAACTTACAGAAGGAAACGCTAGAACATGATTATAATGGAGAACCAAAAACAACAAGAGTTATAAGAGAATCAGCGACTATCACTTTATACAATAGTTGATAGTCGCTGTAATCTAGATCTATACTAAAATTGTCTCCATAACATTACTGCCAGTCTTTCATCTTCCATGCAGATTCTATGACTTTTTCAATGTCATCTGGTAGTGAAGGAAAAAAGTTGTGTCCTGTTACTTTTTCTACTTCATCTACAGACATTGCATAATCAAACATACTGCCTTTGATTGCAGAGTTAGGCATTATAAATCCAATAGCTTGCCAATGTCCCTTACGCTGCATACAAAGAACCTTGAAGAACTTTGCTGGTACAGCAACGCCATTAGAGCCTATGCGTTTTGGAGATGAAGACATTATCGGTCCACAACAGATGTAAACAGTACCTTCATCTGCTAATGCTCGACATCTTTCTTCCAAGCGTTCCCATACACCGCCGTTTAGTTCTGCGAGTTGTGGACAGATGTTACTGAGATAAAAACTCTCATTCATTGCCTGTTCGCTCCATTTCATATCTGCGGCTGGCGCCATGTGTCCACGACTATATCCCGAATTTGTGTAATCACCATGCTCGGCAGATTTCCCTTTAACAAGTGGATCTGGCTCAAAAGGCTTTTTCGGACGTGGGAAAGTACCATGCACTTCTTTCTTTGTCAAATCATAAGCGACCCAGTTTGGAATAAGCCAATTTGCATTATAACAGGTTGTATATCCGGCATGTTTAATAATTTGTGTTACTCTTCCTTGTGCTGTCGTTGGTAATTCTAATCCTGTCGCATTGAACGCCTTTGTTGTAGATACGGTTGTCTGTTTGGATGTATTATTAGTTGGCTGTGTGGTTGACTTTTGGGGAGTAGAGCCAACAACTCCATCACTACATATTTTACAAGCACCTCGTCCTTGCTTTGTCATTGCTGCAACGGTAGTGCTTTTTACGGGACTACCACAACTTTTGAGACCACGACAATCTTTGTCTATATGATATTTACTTTTAGAACTACTAGAACAAACATAGACAGTTTGTCCGTAAGAATGCAGTACAGAAATTATAAGGGAAAGGAACAATATAATTCTTCTCATAGACATTATTACCATTTCATAAATTCTTTAACACGCTCAATTGGAATACCAAAGTTGAAATTATCCGAACCATTAAGTTTCGCAAAGTTTACTGCAACCAGATTTCCATACGAGTCTATCACAGGACTACCACTTGATCCTTGTACTGTAGCTATATCATAGAGAATACGCTGTCCATCTGACAACTGTGTGACCTTTCCACTTGTCATCTGCACTTTGATTCCTGTCTTTGTTGCAGCAAGGGCTGGACCAGCATTGTAACCAATCATGAATAGCTCTTGTCCCATTTCAAGTGGTGAAGGTTCTGCTTCGGCTTCAAAGATGTATGCCTCTTCTGGTGTTTTCTTGTTCTTAAGTTGAATAAGAGCCAAATCAACATCAGACTTTTCTGATACATTTATAACGACACATGGATTCTTTTCAAGGAAATCCTTCTCACCTGTAACGTGTGTGTCATTATATGCAATACCCAATTCGCAAACAGTACTTATTTTAAGAGCACTTGGATCATCCAATGAGATTAGGTTTGCTATCATTTCTTCTGTTTCCTGATAAGCGGAACTCAACTCTTGCTGTTGTGATTCAATTTCATTTAGTTTATCTGAATCCTGGTAATAGTTATAGCCATCCGTATAATAGCAATCAGACTTACTATTTTCCAATTCATCATACCTGTTGCTCATATTCTGACGTAGATAGCCATAATATTGTGCAATAGAACGAAGTAGATTCCTATAACCTGCCTTTATCTGATCTTCCTCTATATATGGCTGGGCAACGTGACGATTGGTCAGCAACGAACCATGTTCATCTACAAAGAATCCTGTACCTGTCATGCGAGCGCAATGCTCCTTGATCTCATTTACGTCGGTTGTGACATTTTCTAAATCACCATCAGCATCAAGTCCAGAGAAATATATTATCTCATTGTTGGGTAGCTTGAGCTGATAGTAATACTTGTTCAGAATCATTACTGAACCACTATTTGTTAGTTCATACAATTCTGCTTGTGTCATTTCCTTGTTGCATGAAGCAAAGCACACAACCGCAATAAAAAGAGACAATATAGTTTTAATTTTGTTCATATCAGTTGGATTTTGGAAAGTAAGTAGTTAGGATTACTGCAAATATATCGTTGGGTGAAATAGAATCAAACAGCTTCATGCATGTTTTCAGTTTCATGACATCAATGCCACTACCCATAATTTGACGGATTGTCCGTGCCCCTTTGTGCTTTAATAGAATCTGTGAAATATCTCGGAGTCTTGCGCCTAAAACAGGATGAGCGAGGTATGCTTTTGCTTCATCTTGTCCATCTAATCCATAGAACTCAGAATTGTAGCTACATCCCAACCCCTTCTGTTGAGGATATATATACCATATCCAGTGACTCCGCTTTATACCAGATTCCATTTCGTGATATGCCATGTCATATATGGTCTCACCACAGAATTGTTTATTCTGAGCATCAAGAAACCTATCCAAGTTATATTTTGTATTCATAGGCTATCTGTTATATTTTATCATGTAAAAATTCTATCACGTGGATGTGCCTTATAATCATGGTCAAGATGAAGGCATAAAATCCAGCAAGAGCATCATCAAGCATACATCCTAAACCGCCATGTATATTATTGTCTATCCATCGACACCCCAATGGTTTGAGAATATCAATAATTCGGAACAATCCAAATGCAATAACAGCAAGGGCTATTACAAGATAATCGGATTCGGAAATCAATGTTGCAGCCATGACAGCAATCCAAGTTCCAAAAAACTCATCTATCACAACAGCTCTTGGGTCTTCACCCCAATATTTTTCCATAACATTGTCTGTCCAGATACCCAGAACAAATGACCCCATTATCAAAATGAGAGTTGCCCACAACAAGCATATTGGTGAAAGCATGTAGTACAAGGCTATCCATGTGGCAAGAGCTAAAAATGCCCCAGCTGTACCAGGAGCAAAAGGTATGAATCCTGTACCGAGCCCTGTTGATAGTACAATATGTAGCCAAGGAGCTTCACCCAAGGAATGGTTGTTATTATTGCTCATTCTTTAAGTCTTTAGGGACAATGTATATTGGAAGACGTACCTATTTCTTGATTTTTGCCCACAACCACAGAAGAATAATTGATCCGACAACGGAAACAATCAGTTCTGCTACAAATCCATATGCTTCAAATCCAAATACTTCAAAGATTTTATTACCTACAAAACTACCCAATATACCAAGTATAAGGTACATTATCAGTCCTTTATTCTTCTTTGACTTCAACTGGCAAGCGATGTAGCCAGCCAGAAGTCCTATGATAATTGCGCTAATCATATTTTGTTATTATACAAATATCCCCTTTACCATTATGCCATTTGGCTAATCAGATGACACAATAGTAAAGGGGAATTTAATTCTTACTTAAAGATTAAATGCTTTACTTCGCGTACACCTGTTACTAGGAATCCGAGAATGAAGATTATTATCCAGTCCATTATTGGCAGCTGTTCAACATTGAAGAAGCTGTTTAACATAGGAACCTGGACTATCGCAACCTGACCGAGTGTAACAATCGTTGCGATGATAAGGAATCCATCACATCCCTTCAAATTCCAACCGGAGCCACCAGTCTTATAACCACGTGCATTGAACATATAACCCATGTGAGTCATTACGAATACAGTGAACAAGAGGGTGAGTTCATAGGTAGATACAGGATTACGTTCTCCGAATGTGAAGTTCATCTTCAGCAAGTCACCCATACTTTGAATATCTGTGTGCTGGAAGATAACCAACATTACAAGAAGCATTACGAAGAAGAATCCACCAACACCAAAGATGTTGCGAAGCATTGATGAGTCAAGGATGAACGCCTTTGGATCACGAGGCTTTTCATTCATAACGGACTTCTGAGGAGGGAGAGCCGAGAGTGCAATGGCAGCGAATGTGTCCATGATGAGGTTCACCCAAAGCATCTGTGTTACTGTCAATGGTGACTCTGTTCCGAGGAACGCGCCAAAGAGAACGAGGAAACATGCTGCAACGTTAACTGTGAGCTGGAAGAGAAGGAATCTCTGGATATTCTTATAGAGTGAACGTCCCCACATTACAGCATTGGCAATAGTGCTGAATGAGTTGTCCTGAATAATCATATCAGAAGCATCCTTTGCGACAGCAGTACCATTACCCATAGACAGACCAACGTCAGCCTTATTAAGAGCAGGAGCATCATTAGTTCCATCACCAGTAACTGCTACAACCTGGTCAAGGCTCTGGAGTGCTTCAACAAGACGTTTTTTGTCCATAGGTCTTGCACGAGCAATAATCTTAAGATCCATAGCACGCTCCTGAAGTTGCTTGTCTGAAAGCATAGCAAGTTCTGCACCTGTAATGATATTCTTATCCGTGTCAGTATCTTTCCAGAGACCAATCTTGCGACCAATCTCCTTAGCAGTAGCAGGAGTATCACCAGTAACAATCTTTACAGCGATACCAGCCTTCATACAATCACCGATAGATTCCTTAACACCCTCACGAATATCATCCTGAATAGCAAAGATGCCAACGAATTTGAGGTTCTTAGCAATCAACTTACCATCCATAAAGATGTTATCTGTATCAGAGAGTTCGGCGTATGCGAGACCTAAAGTACGCATAGCTCTGTTCTGATAAGACAGAAGTTCTTTTTCAAGGGATGCTTTGTTATCAGCGCTAATCTCGCAAAGGTTAAGAAGAATCTCTGGAGCACCCTTCACATAAACGACCTTCTTACCAAGGACAGCAGAGTTGGCGATTGTTGCCATATACTTGTTCTCTGTTGTAAATGGAAGTCTGTCGATCATCTGAACGCCATCTCGTACCTCCAGATAGTCAGAACCTTTCTTCTGAAGCCAGAGAAGAAGAGCACCTTCTGTAGGATTACCAATAACCTTTGTATTATTCTTGTCTGTGAAATCGAGGTTTGCTGTTGTATTAACAGCTATCATCTCTGCTACAAGTTTCTTGTCTGAGCAAGCAATCTTAGAATCCACAACCTCCATCTGGTTCTTTGTCAAAGTACCAGTCTTATCGGTACAGATAACAGATGTTGCACCCATTGTTTCGCAAGCGTGCATAGTTCGTGGAAGAGTATCGCTCTTCAAAAGCTTATCCATACTAAATGCAAGACTCAGAGTTACAGACATCGGTAGACCTTCTGGTACAGCCACCACTACAAGTGTTACAGCTATCATGATGGTCTTAAGGAAGAAACTAACGAATTCAATCCAGAACTCAGCAGAAGAGAAGTTTATATCGCCTGATATAAAGAACCAAACTAATCGTCCAACGATTATGAAGCCTGCAATCCAATAACTTGCATTTGTAATCCAATCTGCAAGTCCATTAAGTTTTCTGCTAAGAGGAGTTTCACTACCCTTACGTACACGCATACGGTCGATAAGTGGCTGTTCTACTACTACGTCGTCATCTTCATGTTCGCCCTGATACTCTTCAAGTACATCATTAGCATCATCTTCAGTGCTGTATTTACCGACAATCTCACCAGTTGTGTTATTCTTCACGAACCAGCCAACGGTAATCTCGTCACCTTCATTCAGAGATTTGTAAACCTCACCACACTCGGTATTCATACCAACCTGAGTTACCTCAGCGGTACAATAGCCTTCGATGATATTTGTTCCCTTCTTTATCTCATTTGCCTTATATGTAGCATCTGGATATGCATTAGTATCAAGAGACTTTGTTGCCTGGAGCTCACCAGTAAGAGAAGACTCATCCACTGTAAGATTAAGACAATCTAGCAAAGTACAGTCAGCAGGAATTTCTTCACCAGTTTCCAACTTCACGATGTCACCTACAACGATGTCTTTACGTGGTACCTGACAAACATGTCCATTGCGAACAACCTTTACAGGTTCATCATCGTTTGACTGATTAAGGCTCTGGAATTTTTTTTCATTCTTCTTTTCGAGCCAGAATGCTATACTTGTAGCAAGAATCAAAGCCACGATAATACCAATTGGCTCAAAGAATGCAGTCCATTCAGCGTTATTCCACTCATACTCATAAATGGAAATACCCATTGAGAGAACGAATGCAGTAATAAGAATCTTAAACAGCGGATCGCCAAAACCGCCAAAGAAGCCAACAATGAGTATCAGAAGTGTTGCAACTGCTACAATAGCAGGCATGACGCAGATACCTGCCCCCATGCTACTAAATAGCGCTCCAGCAGCAACGAGAGTAAGACCAACTAAAACAAACATAGCAATAGCTATCGGATGTTTACAAACTTCTTTAATCTGATCCCACAAGGAATCTTCATCTGGCGGAGTCAGTACGTTTGCACCATACTTCGCGCGGCTTTCGAGCACCTGGGCATCGGTCAAGCCTGTGTAGTGAATCTGTTTCATATTTATTGAATTTAGTTTATTATAATCATGCTTTCGTACATTCACAAGGAAACCGATGAAACCTATGGCTCCACCGTTTTCCTATGCTTTATGTATTTATGTGGTTTATTCATTTATTTAATACCATCTTGCAACACCACCGTGATGGGAACAAGTTCCTCTTCTGCTTTGACTGAAGCTGTATGAACCGTCTCTACAGAGTGCTGTGGCTCCTGATGGTCGAGAGTCGTAATGTGTCGGTGACTGAACTCTATTGCCGTATGTGTTGGTATAATATCTTACTCCCCCAGTCCTTCTTGTACTTGTTGAAGTGTACGATGGACGAGAGTTTGATGTTCTTGTGGATGTATAGGACTTTCTAACTGGTGAATTAGATAAGTACTTTGTTGAAATATATCCAACATATCCATTATATTCAACTGGCACCCATTTGCAATCACAGTTCTCATCTATTGTAACGGCTGTTCCTTTCGGTATGACTGTTAGACGACATGACTTCGCATTTGGCTCATATCTCAGATTGAGATTCGTGGTCACATATCTGGTGAATGCTGAACTATCAATACTAAAGATGGACAGCAGAACTGCTATGATAGGAATTAACTTTCTCATAATTACTTCACTATTTAACGTTCCACATCTTTGTTGTGCCTTCAGCATTAAAGAGTACATCGATATTTGCACCTTGTTTCTTTTCTATGATATCCCAAGCACGAAGTTGAATAAACTGAGCAGGCGTAAGATGCATCTCTTCCATGTATGCTTTATCTGCGATAGCACGTTGTTTCTCTGCTGCCGTACGTGATTCTTCCATCTCACGATTACGTTCTTGTGTTTTTGCAGCCTGAATAGCAGCTGCTGTTTTGTTCATTTCTGTCAGCTGATCAGCATTTGGACGTGCTGCACCAGTGGTGATGCTCTTAATTATTATCGGAAGTTCTCGTTGCTTAGACAGTTTCTGTACGTATGCAACTACATCTTTCATTATAGCCTCGTCAATCTTATTAAGGACTTCTCTGTTGCTTATGAGGTCGAAAGGCGAATACATACTTACATATTCACGAGTTTTATTACGGTAATATACTTGTATGTTGTTTTTATACCAATCAATACCATAATTTTGCAAAAGAATTGGAGATTTTCCCTTTTCTATCTGTATTACAATATATGTATTAAAATCCAGTGGAGTATTGTCATTTGAGAAAATATCATCAAACGATTCATCATATCGCTGTGGCGTTATTTTGAAAGTCTCACTTGACGTACTGAACCAACACCAAGAAAGACCAGTACCAGCGGGCTCTGGATCCACTCCTCCATGTCCGAAGAACCAAGGTTTCTGAATAAAAACAGCTTCTTCATCTGCGTCAGGTGAAACAAAATGGCAGGATGTGAAAGTTGTCAATGCGACAAGAGCAATAATCATAGAATATATCTTTTTCATTGTTATTCCTCCCAATTATTAAAACATTTCACTTGCACTACTTGGTTCTGTGCTGAAATTGCCATTCTGCTGAAGGATCAGCTCATACTCTAATCCCTGATGATTAAGGGTAACAGGCTCATCTTTAGAAAAAGACTCGTTTGCTACGAATCCACCCATATCTCCATTAGGCATTTCCTTTTCCGGATTCCAACCCTTACCACCATAGAAGAATACCTGATAGTTTCCGTTTGGAAGATTAAAGGTATATGAATCGCCACCAACGATGTAAGCATTACGAACCATTGTGTCACCTGTCTTGATAATAACTACTACATCGTTCTCTGATGCTCCTGTCTTTACAGTAATTGTTGACTGACTGCCAGAAACGCCCTTGCATGAGTAAGGGACTTTACCTGTGGTAAGGTGGTTGTCGATGTAAGGACTCTCTTCCTCTATCTGGGTTGTAGTGTTTCCACCGTTAAGACTCTGTTCGTAAGTTTGGTTCTGAGTGTTAGAGTTTGAACCACCACCGCAAGACTCCAATGACATGAGAGCTGCGAAAGCAAATGCAAGGCAAAAAATCTTTTTCATTGTTCGTTCGATTTTAGTGTTTAACTTTTGATGGTGCAAAGGTACTCAGTTTTGTTTACTCACGAGGAATGTCTAAAAGGTTTTACTTTGAAACACTATTTAGCAATCCTTAAATGGTTGCAATCTTGCAACTTGTCTTACTCTTTAGTGTATAACTGATTGAATATCTTACTGTTTGCTATTGGGATAAGTTCTTTTGATTCATTTCTGTTTATGACATATACCATATCAAGGGTAAATCCAATCTTATAGCTATTGTAACTGTCCTTTGATACAATATAGTCTTCAACATTGTGAAGCTTGTCATGTAGTTTCTTGAATGTCTTCTTGATATTACTAATCATCGGACGTAATATCTCTGGGTCATCAAGCATAGGTGTTGCAGCCTTATCTCCGTTGAACATACCATACAAATGCTTGTATTTATTTTGGATGTCCTTTACCCTTATCTCGTATGATGCTTTCTGCTTGGCAGACTTTGGATATGTAAGGTTAATGCCACCTAACGAACTCTCCAATAACAGTAGCGTATAAAGTGCTTTCTCCTTACGGTGCATGTCTTTCAAATCAATACCAAGATCAGGCAAGAGTATTTTTCCTCTTGTCACATCGATGACGATCTTACTGCGTACACCTTTCTTTATCACATAGATGTCATACAACTGCTTGTAGAATCCATGGTACAGGAATTGTCCAGACGCTTCTTCATTATTAGAGATGATTCTCTTGTCAGAACTAAGCATCTTACAATATGTGTCCGTCAACTCCTGAACTAAAGGAAGTACATCACCATCAATGGTAATACGAACAAAGTTTGTATATAATTGTTCGCCTACGTGTGTGTTACTTATCTTGATGAGAAGGGATGGAGGTACATCACGAAGATGACGCATACCAAGCTTATTGCAGAGTTGCTCATTACAATACTCTGCCGTAGTTATGTTTGTCAACTGCTTAACCAGAGAAGGGATATTCTCCTCTGTAATGTTTGGCGCGAGGAACTTCGTTATCTCACGGAACAATTCAGGAGCAGTTATTGCAAAATGAATTGCTATATGTGGCACATAGACAAAGTGGAAACCTGCAAGTCTCAACTCTTTGTCAATGGAACGATAATTCTTGACAATGTTACTGTTGATACTTTCGTCTGTCGAAGTCTCAACGTATAGAACCTGATTATCTTCTATCAGTACATCAGGCTCATGAACAGAATACATACTGCACATATTACCCTTATCCTCAGATAAGCAGTATATAAGTGCAATCATCAGCTGTGCCTCCTGCTTTGCGCAGAAGCCATCGCTGACAGTCATGTCTGAGAAAACAGACATTAGTGACTCTCGTAATTCACTAGGAGATTCAGAAAGAGAAGAAACAGCATCAGCAAGTGTCATAGTCGAAGCAGCTATTTCATCCTCACGAGTTATGCTATAGTCATTCTTCAACTTAGCATAGAGTTCCATTTCGCCTTCGTCTATGACATTGTCAGCCTTGATTAGATCAACCAAGACACGTACTAATGATGCTCTTTCTTCCTTTTTCATATTTATTCGCTTAGTCCTTCTGTAAATCCTTCTATTAGACCGCTCGCTTCATGCATCATATCCTCCATATTCTCTTTGAGATTCTTTGCAGAACGTTTTGCGAAGAAAGCGAGACACTTTCCTTTCTTTTTTCCAATTTCTTTGAGTTCTGCATCTGTGTATTCCGAATGATGCTTTTCTAAGTCGGCTTCTATTTGCTGATATTGCAAAGCTGCTTCTTCCCAGTCCTCTTCTGAATACTCTTTAGAATTTTCAGAAATCTCCTCTGTTAAATCATCCAGTTCATTCACTGGTGTCTCTTTTGAATCACATGAGACAAGAAAGAATGCTGTCAGAAGAATAATTATAGAACTATAAAACTTGTTCATACTGGGTCTGTATTAAAGAAGAGAAGCAAGTATTTCTGGGAAATTGTTAGATTTAGCCTTCAAGTTTTCGAGAAGTGCACGCTCTAATTCATCAACCTGATCGTCACCTTTTATCTTCTCATAAAGATACTTTGCTTCTTCATCATCGATTTCATTAGGTGAAGTCTCATCTTCAAGCATGAATGATGTTATCGCATTGATAAATAAGTCATTCCACTCTGGCGCATTTTCCTTACCAGAAACTGCATCGTTAATATCGAAAAGGAACTCTGCCTCTTCTTTATCAATCTTACCGTCTTCGTAGATTACTTCTTTGATAGTTTTTACTTCTGCTGCATCAATTACGCCATCAGCAAGCAGTTCCTTTTTAAGTTCTGTCAGATTTGCCATGATAATATTATAGTTTAGATTTTGAAGGGGCATTACTCTTAGCAAGCAATGCCCCTTCCTAAGATGATTAAGAGGATTTTTTAGTTCAATCCTTGGCGATGCATTTTATTCACAAGTTTCTGAACTTCTTCATAATCGCTACCAAGATTCTTACGGCGATCAGGGTTGTTACCATAAACACCCTTCCAAACGTCCTTAGCCTTCTGTTCAATAGAAGAACTTGATGTACTGCTTACAGGCTGTGAAGAAACGCCACTAGGTGCAGAAGGAGTGTTACTTACAGGCTTAGCTGCAGGAGTTGACTGCTTTGGCTCAGATGCACCTTCTGACTTGTTGCCTGCATCCTGATCTGCTGCAGAAGCATCATCGGTTGCATTTCCGTTGTCTTCAGTTGCATTTTCATTTGTTTCATTAGCTGCATTTGCCGTTGAATCATTAGCATTTTCTTCGTTCTGAGTGCTGTCGTTCTGCTCAACTTGTGGAGTATCAGGTTCTGTTGTTTCATCAGACTTGTTACCTCCCATGAAGAAGTATGCACATGCAGCAAGCGCAGCGATTATGAGGGCAATGATAATCCATTTCTTTGAACTATTACCACTTTCATTACCTCCATCGCCTCCGTCTGGTCCTGTTGGAGGAACATTACCACCAGGCTTAGTTACAGGCTCTTTAGAAGTATCAAATCTTCCTTGTGAAGATTTTCCAGCAGGTTGATTTGGAGTCGCAGGTTTTGCTGGAGCAGGTTTTGGAGTCACTGGTTTAGCTGGTGCAACAGGAGCTGCATCAACCTCTTTCTCTATATCAAAACGACGCTCTACAGGTTTTTCAAGACTAAAATTTCTTTTAGACTTGCGATTGTTGTTATTTTCTGCCATAGTAGTATATTAGCTTGCATAGATGTCGATAAGAGTTTCTAAGCCACCAGCATGTCCCATACCCATAGCTTCAAACTCCCAGTCACCATCCTCATTAATAATAAGTTTAGCAACAGAAACAGCAGTCTCTGATGTGAAAGACTCATTCAACTCATAACGGCAAAGTTCTTCGTCGTTTTCTGCATTGATTACTGCGATGTATGCATCCTTCACATCGCCAAAGGTAACACCGTCCTTATCACCATCATGTATAGTAGCAACAAAAACAATTTCTGAGACCTTCGGATCAACATTGTCAAGATTCACGTCTATGACTTCACCGTCACCACCGTCGCGATCATCTAAAGAACCGAGAACTGCACCATCAGCAGACATTGGACGTGTTTCTGCCATCCAACGCTTCTTGTTACCAAAAACAGCTCTGTCAAAAGGCTTTTCGCGATTCTCTGAGTTGTAGAAGACAAATCCTGCGTCTTCAAGAATAACACCTTCATCACCGCAAAGGAATGTAGAAGCATCAAGATCTGCATCTGATGCCCAGTTCATTTGAACCTTGATCTTGCTGAGACCTTCTGATTTGGCAATCTTAAAACGATCACCCTTAGAAATGTTAAATCTTCCCATATTATTCAGAATTTTAAGCGTACATATCAATAAGAGTCTGCATACCACCGTCGTAGCCTTCGCCTACAGCCTCAAACTCCCATTCACCTTCATCATTGCATACAAGCTTACCAGCTTCTACAGCAGTCTCAGAAGAGAACTTCTCCTTGAGGTTATATGTACAGAGTTCTTCACCAGTCTCTTCGTTAGAGATAGTGATAGAAGGCTCGCGTACGTCACCAAAAGTTACACCGTCTTTGTCACCATGGTAAATAGTAACGCAGAAGATAATCTCGCTAATCTTTGGACCAACTTTTGACAAATCAACGTGCATTGTCTCACCAGACTCCTCACCTTCCTCTTCGTCGCCATCACCGAGGTCATCAGCTGAACCGAGTACTGAGCCATCAGCAGAAACAGGAACTGTATTGTCCTTCCAGTTTCTCTGGCTACCATGAACGTGACGATCAAAAGGTTCTAACTCACCTGTCTCTGGATTTGCACGATTCTTTGAGTTGTAGAATACGAAATCTGCATCATCGCCAATAAGACCATCCTCACCTACGAGGAAAGCTGATGCGTCAAGGTCTGCACCTGACTTCCAATTAAGGTCAATCTGAACTTTCTCGAGACCTTCACTCTTGTTCAGCGAGAAACGCTCGCCTTTTTCAATCTGAAATCTTGCCATAGTAATACTGTTTTAAAGTTATTTAATGGTTTTGTATTTATTAATTAATTCTTCAATAATTGTTGAGTCAACATTATATGTTTTGTATATCTTCAAAAGATTTGACAATTCCCTAATAGCAGCTGCGGCGGTATTTTTATTTTTGCTGCGCAATGCAGAATCTAGTCCACTTTGATAGAGATTTATTGTCCTCTTTGATTTTATCAGTTCACTACAAACTTGCGCCATAGCAGAGTTTCCTTCACTTGCAAAAGCCCTTTTCGCTTCAGGGAACTTTCCTAAAGCGAGAAGCTTTTCTGCTTCTGAAAATTTCTTTGACTCAACTTTTGTGTTGGTCGTTTTGCCCGATGTAGATGTTTTTGTAGTCTCAGGAATTTCTTTTAAAGCTTCAGCAATACCATTATCGAACTCAGAAATGCCTTTATTATTCATTTCCTTCTTCAAAGAAGTCAAAGAACTTGCTGCATCCTTCAAATCTCCCTTGCGAATCATTGCTTTTGCTTCTGCAATTCTTCTACGTACATCACGTTGATACTTCTTCCAGTCTTCTTTAGGAGGCTCAGGTGTCTTTGGCTCTTCTATTTCTATCTTGATATCGTTAACGTCTGGTTTGACTATGGGTTCATCCTTTTGGGGCTCTCTTGGAACAGATGTTCCGCCAATAGGAATTTCCTTCAAGATAGAATTAACCTCATTATCCCACATGTCAAATCCTTGTTCATGGAGGTAATCAAGTAAGATACCTGCTAATTTCTTCGCATCAACATAGTTCTTGATACGAATTTTACCTTTAATCTCCGCAATTTTTCCACGTACTTCTCTTTTGAGTACACCTGAAGGCACAACGGGTGGATTAGGGTTCTGTGGTGGTTCTTGACCGCCAGGTTCTGTTGGATCTTGTGGGGATTGTGGTGCTGCGCTATTAAATCTATAATTAGCAGTTTTGATGTCTTTGAGCAACTGTGAAAGAACCTCTCTACGGAATGAATCATTCACATTCTTTAGAGAATTAAATTCTCCATTAAAGATATGCTTGAAGTAACCATTATTTGCAGCCTTACCTTTTAATACTACAGTACAATCCAATGGTGATATATTCTGTTTTACCAGAAGGTTCTTTAAGTCAGAAACAATCTTACCATCATCATTGTATCTATAGTCATTCAGTTCTCGCATTGACAAGAAACATTCTCTGGAATATCCGTCTGTGAACAGAACATTTTGTTGTAGTTCTAGTTCTCCACTCGACAGAAATTCTTCAGCAAGTTTTGTCAAAATAGGTTTTTCCGCTTCAAAATTGAGGTAGTAGTTCTCATATCCAAGGGATTCCCACAACTTTGTAACTGCTGTTTCTACACGTGGATCTTTTCCACGATTTGTCATAACAGCACTTCCCAAATACTTATGTGTCTTCGTTTCATACAGACTCATAAACAAGTCTTTACCATCACTCGTAACACATACAGCGTGGTTAGTTGCGAAATTTGAAGCTTCAACTACAATTTGATCATAGTCTATTGTTGCAAGATTGCTATAGCCACCTTCTGCAAAGCAATTCTTAACGAAAAGTCTTTCGTTTTCATCAATGTCAGAGTTGAAGACAAAACATAAAGGCATAGAGGCAATATTTTGCTCCAAACGTCCGTTTTGTCCGAACAAAACTGAATCGAAGAAATGCTTCAAATACTTTTCGATAGCATTTTTTAGCAGGGTATTATAATGATACTCGTTACCCTTATACTTATAAGTACCGACGGTTTTCATTGCTTGAAAAACATCGGTATAAGCATGAGGATTCTGGTTCATTGCCTCATCAATAGCAAACTGACCAATTTGTATGTCATTGCCTAAGCAATAGATAGCAAGGGGCAGAGCAGATCCCTCACCAACAAATGGTGTGAATTTGCTCTCCCCATCACTTCTATTATAAAGAAATGAAATTTTCTTCTTAGATAGCTCTATAAGAATACAAAAGTTCATTATCTATTTTTTATTAGCGGAGTTTTGGCAAAAGTATCTCATCGTAGAATTTCATACCTTCAAGGATAATGATAGGTGCTACGAAATCGAACTTGTTATCTGGACCTTTATCCTGAACAGCCTTTCGGTATTCTGGTAATGCCTGGATGTAGCCATTGATGTTCATGTTCTTGAAACCGTTAATGAAGTCACCTTGGTTCATCTTTCGGTCAAGGTTGTAAAGATTCTTTGCGTATGTAAAGAAGACATTTGTAAAGTCCATGAACTTCTTACAGGTCATCTCACCTGTACCATCAACAGGTCCCATGAAATAGTTGCCAATATGCTCCATGAACTCACTTGTTATGGAGTTGTCATACTGCAGATTAACAATAGTTCCGTCGATAGTTTTCAGGCTGAAGCCCTCTTCGCCAAGAATTTCAATCGCTTTATCTTCCTCTGGCACAACAAGACCTCCACCAGCAGCTTGTAATGATGACATAGCAAGACCCTTAGAGACCTCAAACTTGTTGTCTGGTGAGCTTGTAGGTGTAAGACCAATAGAAGGAGGACCATAGAGGAGGTTCTTTGCTTGTTCCATTCCACCAAAACCATGAATGAACATCTCGTTACTGTAAGCCTTTGCTCTTTCAAAGTTTGTACAGCTGAACCACTCGAATATGCGTGAACCCTTACCAGCAAAAACAATCTGCACCTGAGGACGCCATTCATTTCCAGGACCATCTTCTGATCTGCGAACCTCCTGTATCAATTTGTTTGCAAGCTGACCAGCATAATACATTATCAAGCCTGTGACATAGAGATTAACACTGAAGAGTTCTGGGCTGAACGCACTAATACACTTGTAGAAATCCACCAACTGCTCCGAGTTCAGATTATCTACAATCTGCTCATAGAAGTATGGTGCGGTCTCTTGGGTGTAAGTATTTGGTCCCATATTCAAGCCGAGAATGCGAATCTTGTATTTTTCGCATATAGCATCAAGAACCTTCTTAAATGTAGGTATGCCCTTTGTCGCACCTGATATTCGCTGTGCCGCAAAACGTATAGAGTTCTGCTTAATCATTGCAGTGCGGAGCTGTCCCTTCTTGTCTTTCATCTTACATAATGCAGAGATATCTGTGGTACTACCGCCTACGTCAAAGCATAGAACAAGATGTCTCGCATCAACGAAAATGTTCTGGTCATTTGACATGTAATTTGCTACAGCACAAGCTTCTGTCAAACAACTTTCCTGATTAACATCCACGAAGTCAAACTTAATAGGACCTCCATCTGGCTTAAGATCTACTGGCTTTGCTTGAACATTAGCGCTGCCCCATCCATCAGCCTGAGCAGGAGAGTCATTCCAACCAGAAGACCCAGAATCAGAGCCCCATCCATCAGAAGTGCCAGAATCGGCCCCCCAACCATCGGAAGCAGCAGGAGCGCCCCAGTCATTATTTGCTGCTGCATTGGAACCAGAGCCCCATGCGTCTTTAGAATTTGCAGCCCAAGGATCACTAGAATTACCCTTGTCACCCCAACCTTCATCACTGACCTTAACATGACCAGCACGCCATTCTGTAACATTTAAAGTTTTCTTTTCTCCCTTTTGGTCAGTTACAGGGCAGATGGTGTTAAGGTTGTTCCAAATCTGATCATAGTCCTTTACAAGACTATCACCCATTGCAGATGGGTAACTCCACTTTAACTTTACAGGAACTACATCATCTGTGAAAAGCTGTGCATAAATCTGTAAAAGCAGAGAAGACAGGAAAGCAGTCTTATGTGCTTTGTCGCTTTCTTGATCACTCCACTTCATGTTATGAATGAGGGTAGCGTTAGTTCCTGTGCCATTGATAAACTCTACATTTATCTTGTCATCTTGAATAGATGTTACAGGCAAATTCTTACAGAAACATGGGAAACCACCAGATACTTCTTTCTTGGTCAAAGTCGATTCACTTGCGTTTTTAGGGAATCGCTTGAAGTCTTGAAGTGCTAGAATACTCTTGATCGCGTTAGAAGTCAATTTCTGTCCTTGGAAGAAGAACAAACTGTTTTCTATTGTAATCGGAGTCTCTTTGCCATGCATATCGCACAGGAGGGAAACACGAAGGTCTGTAAATGTTATACCCTGTGGGTTCTCACGCTTTACAGTATCGTAGTATGCGACAGAAGTATTTGTACTACCAAAGTCAATGCCGAGGTGTGCGTCTCTGAGTTCACGAGAATCACCAAGACGATTCCATGGCATACGAGTACCACCATTCTGTGAATACCTTATTAATATATATCCACTTTCCTTAGTTGTTGTAGTGAGTTTGACACCTTTGAATGGGTGAGCACTCTCGTATATTTCATATTGATACTTGCTATCTGCAACACGATGGTCAGCAACGACATGTAGTTTCGCCTTTGTTCTGTCATCTTCGATAACATGACCATTATCAGCTAAATACATAAAGTTATTATCTTCATCCTTGATGACATTAAAGAAATCGTCATTCTCATCACCTACAAATGGTACTGCACGGAAAGGACAATCCTCCGAGTGAACATTGTGAGGAATCTCAGAGTAGAAGAAATATCTGTTCCACTGTTTAGAAATGAAGTTTGGCCATAGCACAAGATCCTTCTTGTGAATCATTTCTGAGCGAACCTTGTATGTTACATTTATTGCTTTTGTCTTGTTATCATCGGTAATGATTGCAAGCTTAACATCAAGAGTGTTGTTCTGCTCATCAAATGAAGCTTGTAGTTGTGACTTTATACTTGTGCCTGTTCTGTCCTGTCCAAGAAGAACGCCGATATTCTGTCCAAATACCTTTATGCCTAATTCGCTTAAAGGAAGCGCAAAGAATGCATATCCATCCTTGCCAAGACGTGAAGCTTTGAGAACATAGATAGAGAGTTCTGACAACTTCTCAGGGTTTCTAGAATACTCCATTCCTAGCGGAATACGAGCAATCTCTGCTGTCTTTTCCAAAAGCAGTTTCTCTGGATTGAAGATGATTTTGTTTTCACCATCAATCTGAGATATGACACCATTCAACGCATAGAGCTCATCTGTGAAGTTGAAAATCTTATCAAATGGTTCCTTGAAAGAGTTTACAGGCAATGCACTTGCCTTCTCGAGATCATAACCTTTTCGGAGGATGTTATCCTTAATCTCTTTAAGCCATGTTGTAAGGTTCTGTGATACGTTGCTATAGTCGACCAGAGACTTCTGTCCTGCTGGTGTATAGTAATTTGCGAGTGCTGGTATCTTCTTTATCAGATTGTCAACATAAGCATATAAAGACAACCACTGTTCCGCAGTAAGATTAGATTTCTGAGGATCAGTGAATTTTCCAGTTGTAACATCAACATAAGGTTTGCCCTGTGCAAGCTTATAGTTTGCGGAAGTGAACAAAAGTGTGTCTGGTGATGTACCAGCAACAACCTTACCATTTATCTTTATTACATTGATAAAAGGAAGGACTTTTTCATTCTGCGAAGCTTTCTGAGAACACCAAGCTTGCTTGCGCTCAAAGAGCATATTACCGAATGCCCCCTTTGGCTCATAAATGTTAGCTGTGTCTTTATAATCTTTACCGTCTGAATATCCGAGTTCGATAGTACGCACATCTATAGCATTTGAATCAAGTGCTATACATGCAATTGCGCCACGCCACTCATCAACAAGACCAAGGTAATACTGATTAAGAGCACTTGTGTTGCCCTTGATGCTGCTTGCGTAAGACAATGCAGTGTTGAACATGTTTGCTCTGGCGAAAACGGTAGGAATACCAGAAACCATAGCTGCAACATCTGCATCACTTGTTATGTCTGGTGTAATAATGTCTCTTGTGAAGACATGTATTTGCGCAGTCATGTCTCTCCATTCGTTTGGGCCACCATTTGGAACAGACTTTGGCTGTACGCTTATTACTAAAGGTTTGCTATCTGCCATGATTATTTTACGAATTAGAGATTAAACTTTTGTGCAATTGTGATACCATTGTAGATGTGAGCAAGAAACTTCTCCTTTACGGTGTTGACCTTTTGCTTGTCTTTTGGAAGGCAAAGTTTGTCTGTTACTGTCTTCTCAATGAAGTTGTCATATCTGTTACCAAGGAGTGTCTTATCCCACTTATGCTTTTCATCAACGAAGATGTCGCCAGGATCGACGTTCTTAAGACTTGCTCCATCAGGGAACGCCTCAGACTTAAACATAAATGCACCTGAACCTACAGAGCTACGAACCTGATAAATCCAACCAGGAATAAAGCGACCTGCCTTGTTAATATCATAAGCGAATCTCTTGAAATACTCGTCAATCTCCTTTGCCTGTTGGTCTGTCAAAGAATCGTAAGCGTCAATCTTTTGCTTTGTAAAGCGTTCAAGCATACCCTTTGTTCCTGCCATACCTCTTACAGCTGCGTGCTTTACAAGGATAATGTGTGCGAGAGATAACATCGCGCCAAGCTTATTCATGAAGACATTTCCTTTTGCACCAACAAAGTCATCCCCGGTAAAATCAAATGAATTTCCAGAGAAAGGTATTGAGCGATAAAGGTACTCTGCTTCTTTGCCTGAATCAGAAAGATCTCCATCAGGCAATGTGAAGAAGTCATAAGCTGCACAAGCACACATCAACTCAGCAACGTGACAAGCATTCTTCTGTTCTGCACCACCAGTAATTGTTGTTGCTGTACCATCAGAAACATTTACGCTCTGCAATGGCCAACCAACATGATACAACTTTTTATATACAGATTTTACAGTAGGATCATCCTGATAGAACTGGAGAGCAGCTTGGCTGTTCATCGCAAAGTTGTTTGCATCAGCTACAATGTGTTCCTTAGATTTCTGAGTATCATCTGGTGCTGTGAATGTAAAATATTCAGTAAGCAGAGTTGAGCCAAACTTAACCTGTGAAAGGTCAAGTGTGTTGGTGCTGCTTATAGATACTGCCTCCTTCAATGCAGTTGGGATTACTGGTATAGAAGAAGCACCAGTACCACCGAATACAGAACCGAATACGAATACACGTGCATTCTGACCAGCCTGAGCCAAAAGGTTAAGGTATTCTATCAACTCAACTTCTTGTGATGCTGCTGTAGTCTTATCTTTTGCATAGTTTACGGCAGCCTCAATGATGCCGTGATACATCAGCATACTTCCGAGGTGGGTCTGAGCACGATAACCATGGTCAAGGTCAAATGACTGGACGGAAGAAGCATCTAAGAACAAATCAGAAAGATCCTGATTGTCGCGATTCTGCTCATCTGTTGCGTTCTGCATTGCCGACAACAACTTATATGTCTTGCGACTATGATCTGTATAGTCCGTATAGAACTTGTACAGATTCAGTTTTGCCGAGAAGAATGTGTCAACATTTGGCTGACCACCATCAAGATTTGCAACGTCGTTAGATTTAATTCTATTGTAGAGCTCTATGAGTTGCTCTACACGTCCTTTGTTACCATTGGTCTGGTCGGTATCAAGAGTGAGAATCTCAATCTCTTCATTATCGAACATACCAATAGCACAAAGGTGGACGAATGATTCCAGGCATCTCATGCCCGTACCACCTATTGCTATTACAAATAGTTTATCCATTACGTTGATGGGTGTTTAGAACCAGTTACCGAGTTTGCCGTTCTTGTTCGCCTTTGCTGCAATAAAGCCAATCACTACATACAATACGAATGACACTGCGGCAGAAATGCACATTGCAACCATATATGAGTTCTGTGCGCTCTTTCCTTTGATACCACTATAAATGGCAAAAGTAATACCGAATGTGATAATTGGGCAAAGGATAGCTAGAACCCAGAACCAAAGTTTACGCTTAGAAACGTCAGAGAGATCTGGTTTGAAGGAGATTGATTTCGCAATCAGACCAGATGCAAGAATAAGAACGAGACTTGTGATTACACCAGACATGTAAGCTGATGCTGTTGAAACTGCTGCTAAAAGTACCATAGTGTTTATATTTTTTATTTGTTATTGCAATCTAATGAAGTAACTATAAATTGGACGACCAACAGGATTCATGTCCTGAAGTGCGTTCTTAACTGATGAGTAAAGGCAATCATTTCCAGTCCATCCGAAGAGTTCATTGAGTGTATTCAATTCACAAATACTTGCAGACTTTACAATGATGTCAACTCGGAATATATGCTCACCATCACCTAACTGAAGGATTTGACCAGTAAAGCCAGACTTAAACTTAACTCCAAGTTCTGTGTTAGCTGGATTATTTCTATATGAATTTGTGAATAGTTCATCATCAAAGATAAACATGTCCTTTATTTCACCTACGTTGCCAGGTGCTTTCGTGTAGTCATATTCTGGCTTTATGTTACCTTTCTCGTCATAATATGGTTCTCCATCCTCATGACCTTCAAAGTCAAGGTAAATTTCACCTTCTTCCTTCTCAATCTTTGGTTTGTTTGATGAAGCAATGTGCCAAGCCCAATACTTCTCTAAATCATCATTTACGTCTGTCACTCTCACGTCAAGACTATTCAATTTGTAAGAGTCTGAATGCGACAAATCGATAAAGAGGTTACGAAATAGGTGTGTAAAAGGTTCATCGTTACCATTCTTGCCGTCTGCCCCATTTTCCCTTGTTTGATCTTTGGCATTAGTCACAATATCCTCCCAAGATGCACCAAATGTGTAACTTTCAGCACGAAGGCCTTCTACTTTAAAGAATCCATTGTCACCTCCATCTTCATTAGACATGCTTATTATGTCATCTCCAGAAGCATCATGGTAAGTACCACCTTTTGCTGCTGCTAGATAATTGGTTCCCATTGGATAAGAGTTAGTCGCGAGTGTAAAACGCTTATAGTTTACAGGAAGTCCCTGAAGACTATTTTCAACAAGTTTTAGTAAACTATGCTCGTTGTAGTCAAAAACAACATAGTAAAGATGCTTTGCTATGCCTTCATTGTAATCAGTAACATAGAAAGTAATGTCGCCACCAGATGCAAGCCATGCCTTAAAATAAGGAGTTGCATAAGCTTGACGATAGATTTGCCCATCTTTTGTGTACTCTTCGAAATCTGTAACAAGTACAGCACTACGTCCTTCCTTTGTTATCTGTTTCAGCGCATCTTCAATTGGTGCGTAGAACTCCTGCTGGCTGCTTGCGTTCTTTAATTGCGCAAATATTTGTGCAGGTCTAACGTCTCCTGTGAGTGGAGTTATCTTAGAATCACCAAGTTTATAGATATCAAAGTTTGCAGCATCACCTGTGATCTTCTGACAAAGACCATTGAAAGTTTGTCCAGTTTGGGGATCATCACATGCTGTCATAGCTCCTGTAAAATCGAAGTAAGCAGCATATTTTTCGCTACTAACATGAACAACCGGCAAATCCTTTTTAAGATATTCAGTTAATTTATCGCTAAAGGAATCCTCTTTAGGATTTATAATACTGTCGATAAAACTACAAGATGTGGTTGCTGATATGCAAATACCAGAAATAAGTGCAGTAACAAAGTTACTCTTCTTAATAATGTTCATCATAAGTGTATGAGTTTAGGTATGTTTAGTATTCAATACGGATTTTATCACTAACAGTTATGACAAAAAAACAAGACGTGGAACTTTCATTGTTGCTCGTTCCACGTCAGGAGGCCTTCGCATTGCCCAAGATTGTTGAACGGAGCAACGCGAAAGTCCACGCCAGATATGAATATTAAACACCCTTATATCGAACCCATAGGGTACACTAATCCCTTATTTGGGAAGAACGCACCCTTGTAGTAAGGTATAAGGGATGTGCAAATAGACACATCCCGAGGACATTCATCGCTGCAATGTTCTGACAATCTTTAGAAAGTTGCGAAGTTTCCTGACGTCAAGAACAAAGCGCCAATTGAACGCCTTATCACTATGTCGTGATTTCCCGCCCAATACCCGCTTCAACACTTGATGTTGCCATCACATGTTTCAGCATGGCGTGGACTTCAATCGAACCTTTACTGGTGGGTGATTCACTGGGGTGACACACCTTCCATTTTGATACAATTAAGGAAATCTAATGCAAAAGTAATGATTTTTTCTAAAATATAATAAGGTTTTCGAAGAAAAATTTGGTTTTGTTGGAAAATTTATGTAATTTACGAGCCCAAAACAGTTTCTCGTGAGCTTTTTAGTAAGAATAATCCGATAATTGCACACGTATATTATAAATAAAGGTGAATTTATAAATGGACAAGCCGGGAATAGAGTTAAGAAAAATCAAAAAACAGGTACATTCCTTTACAAACCGTTTGTAAGTCTTGTGTAATTCATGAAAATTGTGTAACTTTGCATTTGCTTAATCGCATAAGCGATTGCGAGCCTGTTATCACAGACACTCGTTTTAAGCTAAATGCGAGCCTAAGTTTGCATAACATTTCTCGCACATCATTATGTAATTGAGGGCGAATGATAGCACTCAGATTCATTGCAAACGGTGATGTGGTGGTTAATGATGTAATATGGTGTTTTTGGAAGTGCAATTTACAAATGTCACACCAATGCCACACCAAAATTAAGGGTTTGAAAATTCTAAAATATGTTACTTCGTTGATTTTAAGAGAAATAGCGGGGTGTGGCGCAGTTGGTTAGCGTACGCGTCTGGGGGGCGTGTGGTCGGCAGTTCGAGTCTGCTCACCCCGACAAGAGAAAAAGGAGGCTTTATGGCCTCTTTTTTCTATGTATATTGTTGATTTTGTGGTTCCTTCTTTTTATATCTCCACTCCGAGGCGAATCATTCCGATGAACCCTGTGGCAGTGGTGCCGTTGATGTAGTGAAGGGCGGGTTGTAGAGAAAGATGGGAGGTGAGAGGTACTTTGACGGATAACTCGGTGGCATATTCATGGTGCTCGCCCATGTCGGCATAGTCGCAGAAGAAGCCTGTCTCTATGTTGCCGATACACATGGAGGCTCCGATACCAATGAAATTCCGGCAAAGCGTTTCCTCGTCGAAACTGTGTCCTAAGGACGCTATTGCCTTGATATTGTGTTGCTTGCAGAGTTGCTGTTCGCAGTATGACCATAGGGTAGGGGAGGACTTGTATAGACTTCCTCCAAGGAAATAGCTGCTTCCCTTGCTTTTGTATTCTCCTTGCGCCATACAGAAGATACCGTCGTTCTTTGGATTGATGCGAAAGATATTCTCGCGACCAGTAAGTTTATACCTTCCCTCGCCGTTGTAGATGCTGGCTTTCGCTCCCCAATGCTTGCTGTCGTAGGAATAGTGGAGGCACATCGCACCGAAGGGATAGGTGGCTATAGGGAAGTTGGCAGAGATGACGGGGAAAATTCCGCACGAACTATTGACGAAGAAAGAAGTCACATCTGATGCAAAGTAATCCTCGCCTGTATTCCTGATGCCGAAGAATGCCGTATGCTCACCATTGCTGGTGGGGAAGCTGGCTTCGATACCAACCACTGCGAAGGTGAGTGGTATGTCGTCTTCTATTTCCAGATTGGAGAACACTTGAAGGTCATCCATGATGTAATCGTTGGATTTCGCTATACTGAGCGTGGAGATGCAAAGTTTTATGTTGTCAGAGAAAGCGTAGGAACCATTGAGACGTAAGAGGTTGAGGAAATTGCTTCCATCTTTGAAATTGCATTGCAATTCCCCGTCGTATCTCAAAGAGAAGTCAAAACGGCTTTCCCCTGTTGTCTTTTCCTGAGCACTCACTGCGATGGCAGTCAATGCCATCACGAATAATATAAATTGTCTAATCATAAATGGTGATGAATGTGAGTGCAAAATTAATAAATAACTCTGTATTTTTACTCTTTTATCTTACGAAATACTTAATAGTGACTAAACAAGAAATAAAAAAAAGTACCTGATAATCACAAATTACCTATATTTAATTATTGCACATGTTGCAGAAAGTCACTAACTTTGCACTCGCAAACTACTAGGGTACCGTGAGCCAGCTCTGCTGACACTCACTGTTTGCATCGTGCGAGGATGCTTCGCACGTTGCACTCGCAAACTACTATCATTATGAAACGAATGAAACTCTATGAGGCGAATGATCGTATGATAACCCTCATTCGCGACAACTACAACGTACTCCAGGCTCTTGGAGCATTTGGTGTTAATCTCGGTTTTGGCGACAAGACCGTGAGCGAGGTGTGTAAACAGCAGAATGTTGATACGCATACATTTCTTGTTGTGGTGAACTTTATCATAAACGGATACAGACATCAGGGACCAGACGAGAGTATCTCCGTGGCTACGCTGATGCATTATCTCCGTGCCTCACATGAGTATTTCCTTGATTTCCAACTCCCTTTCATTCGTCGCGAACTGCAGGAGGCTTTGGAGAATGATGCCCACATGCAGAAACTTATCCTGAAATTGTATGATGCCTATGCACAATCTATCCTCAAACATATGAGATATGAGGAAAGGACTCTTTTTCCATACGTAGAGGCGTTACTTGAGGGAAACAAACTGCCGGAATATAACGTGGAGACATTCTCAAAGCATCATGTGGATTCCACCACTTTGCTCCATGAACTGAAAGATATCATACTGAAATATCTTCCTTCGGATGGATTGGCAAATAACCGTCTCACCACGACATTACATCATCTATATAATAATGAGGAGTGGTTGGAACTGCACTCGCAGGTGGAGGATGATATCTTCATTCCTGCCATCAGAACTCTGGAGAAAAACATTGAGAACAATGATGTAAGCACAAAGATATCTTGTATGATAGGTCAGACACAGGATGCGCAGACGATACTATCCGAGCGCGAGAAAGATGTGATCATCTGTCTCGTGCAGGGATTGTCGAATAAAGAGATTGCTGAGCAACTGTTCATCTCCGTGAACACCGTGATGACTCATCGTCGCAATATAGCAAGGAAACTTGACATTCATTCAACGGCAGGTCTTACCATCTTTGCCATCGTGAATAATCTCGTAGATATTACTAAGGTCAAGTTATAGGAAAGAAAATAGTGAAGAGTGTTTTTCACTCTTCACTCTTCACTATTCGAATAGAACCGTTGAGAGATACCTCTCGCCAGTGTCTGGGAGAAGGGCAACGATTGTTTTGCCTGCATTCTCTGGCTTCTTGGCGAGGAGAGATGCTGCATAAGCTGCGCATCCCGAACTGATACCAACGAGGAGTCCTTCTGTCTTTGCCAACTTTCTTGAAGTTTCAAAAGCAGCCTCGTTAGGGCATTTGATGATTTCGTCGATGACTTCGCGATTGAAAATCTTTGGAACGAAGCCAGCACCGATACCCTGAATCTTATGAGCACCAGCAGGTTCACCACTCAGTACGGCACTTGTTTCTGGCTCCACAGCAACAATCTTCACATTAGGATTGAGTTCCTTGAGGCGCTTGCCCACACCACTCACGGTACCACCTGTGCCAGCACCAGCCACGAAGATGTCAATCTTACCATCCGTATCGCGCCAGATTTCCTCTGCCGTAGTGAGATAGTGTGCCTCTGGGTTGTTAGGATTCTCAAACTGCTGGAGGATAATGCTGCCCTCGATGCTGTCGCGGAGTTCCTCAGCCTTACGGATAGCACCCTTCATGCCTTCGCTGCCAGGAGTGAGAACAACCTCTGCGCCGTATGCCGCAACAAGCTTTCTACGCTCTATCGACATCGTTTCTGGCATGGTGAGGATGAGATGATAGCCACGAACGGCACTCACCCATGCAAGACCTACGCCTGTGTTGCCTGATGTTGGTTCGATGATAGTGGCACCAGGTTTGATGGCACCACTCTCCTCTGCACGGAGAATCATATTGAGAGCTACGCGATCCTTCACGCTTCCTCCCGGGTTGAAGAACTCCACCTTTGCCACGACAGGCGTAGCGAGACTTTCCTTTTCGCTATATTTATTAAGTCGTACAAGAGGTGTATTGCCTACGAGCGACAAAAGATTTTCTGAGATATTAGCCATAGTGTTGGAATTTAATTTGGTCGATTGAATATTTTTTTAATTAAGCAAGCGCCTGCTCGATATCTGCAAGGATATCATCTATATGCTCCACACCGATTGAGAGACGAACAGTAGAAGGAGTGATATGCTGTGCTGCAAGCTCTTCTGGAGTCATCTGCGAGTGAGTCGTTGTATAAGGATGTATCACGAGCGACTTCACATCAGCCACATTGGCAAGGAGTGAGAATATCTTCAGGTTGTCGATAAACTTCCAAGCGTCTTCCTGAGTGCCGTTAATCTCGAATGTGAAGATAGAGCCAGCACCCTGTGGGAAGTACTTCTTATACAGCTCATGGTCAGGATGAGAAGGCAGCGAAGGATGACTTACGCTCTTCACCTTTGGATGCTTCGATAGGAAGTCCACCACCTTCAGGGCATTCTCCACGTGACGCTCTATGCGGAGAGGCAATGACTCAACGCCCTGCAGGAGAATCCATGCGTTGAAAGGCGAGATAGTAGCACCTGTATCGCGGAGGATGACGGCACGGATGCGGGTTACGAAGGCTGCAGCACCTGCAACGTCAGCGAACACAGCACCATGATATGATGGATCTGGCTTTGCTATTGTTGGGTATCTGTCAGCGTTTGCCTTGAAGTCAAACTTACCACCATCCACGATGATGCCACCGAGAGATGAACCATGACCACCGATGAACTTCGTTGCAGAGTGCACCACGATGTCAGCACCATGCTCTATAGGGCGGATGATGCAAGGAGTGCCGAAGGTGTTATCCACGATGAAGAGGATACCATGACGATGAGCCACTTCTGCTATTGCATCGAGATTGGTGACGTCAGAGTTTGGATTACCGAAGGTCTCTGCGTATATCACCTTTGTGTTTGGCTGAATGGCAGCCTCCAGAGCCTCGAGGTCATTCACTTTCACGATGGTGTTTGTCACGCCCTGAGTGGCGAGAGTGTGGGTGATGAGATTGAACGAGCCGCCATAGAGATTATCTGCTGCCACGATGTGATCACCTGCCTGACATACATTCTGCAAAGCGTATGTAACTGCTGCTGCACCACTTGCCACCGCAAGACCTGCTACGCCACCCTCGAGTGCTGCGATGCGGTCCTCGAGAACGCCCTGAGTAGAGTTTGTGAGACGACCATATATATTACCTGCATCGCGGAGTCCGAAGCGGTCTGCTGCGTGCTGTGAGTCGTGGAACACGTATGATGTAGTCTGATAAATAGGTACTGCGCGAGAATCTGTTGCTGGATCTGCCTGTTCCTGACCTACGTGAAGTGCGAGTGTTTCGATGTGAAGTTTCTGTGTCATAATCTTTTTCCTTTCTTTTAGCCCCTCTCCCCGCTCCCCCGAGGGGGAGGGCCGGAAGGCAGGGGGTGTTATACTTTTTCTTTTTTATTCTTTTTATTGAAATCGATAGGGATATTCATTTCACTTTTTCAACTTTTCACTTTTTGAACTTTCCTTGATGATTTCTGAGTGCAACGTGCGAAGAATCCTCGCACGAAAGAAATAGCGAACGTCGCTTGGAAAGCGGGGCGCGTTTCTAATTTCTGAGTGCAAAGGTAAAAAGAAAGAAAATATTACACAAGAAGATTGTAAATTAAAGAAAATATTACTATTTTTGCAGTCGCAAACAGAATATTATTCCTCAAAACATCAAAAAACATGACAGAAGCAGAATCATACAAACTCGATGAAAAGGATACGGAGATTCTCCGTGCCCTGCTCAACAATGCCCGACTCACCAATAAGGAACTTGCCTCAAAGGTACATCTTTCTACTACGCCTACGTACGAGCGCGTGAAGCGTCTCGAGCGTCTCGGTTTCATAAAGCAGTATGCCACCATCCTCGATGCTCAGAAGCTCAACAAAGGCTTTGCTGTCTTCTGCAGCGTTAAGCTTCGTCGCCTCAATAGCGACCATGCCAATGCCTTCACCGATATGATAAAGCAGATACCCGAAGTGACGGAGTGTTATAATATCTCTGGTTCCTTCGACTATCTGCTTCGCATTCAGTCGCCTGACATGAAATATTATCAGCAGTTCCTCCTCAACGTCATCGGTCGTCACGAGAACATTGCCACATTAGAGTCCACCTTCGTGATGGAGGAAGTGAAGCATGAGTATGGCGTGAGCGTGTGATAATTACGAATTACTAATTAATTAGTCATTTGTAATTACTGATATAATCTTCACGTCTTCCTTTGGACGGTCTGCCTGACCTGTTGCAACGCTCTGTATCTTCTCCACGATGTCGAGACCTTCGGTCACCTCTCCGAATACGGTGTATTGCCCGTCGAGGTGAGGAGTGCCGCCTATTGTGGAATATATTTCCTGCTGCTCGGGAGTAAGACCTGGTGCTGGCTTCTCTAGAACGATAGCCTTTGTCTGAGCAATGAGGTCTTCCTGAAGAGCCATGAGACCTGCCTGGTCGCGATTCTTACGCATATCGAGGATGTCCTTTCTGTGTTCTGCCACAAGACCGTTGAACACCTGCTGCTCATATTGCATCTGCATCTGACGGTTGAGCTGAGCCATCTGTCCCTTGTTGTAAGTCTGTCCCCAGACGATATAGAACTGCGAACCGCTCGACTTACGCTCTGGGTTCACCTCATCGCCCTGACGAGCAGCGGCGAGAGCGCCACGCTTATGGAAGAACTGAGGCAGAATCTCTGCGTCGATATTATATCCCGGACCTCCTGTGCCGAGCATCTTTCCGGCAGGAGCATCCTTACTCTCAGGGTCGCCGCCCTGAATCATAAATGCCTTGATAACTCTGTGGAAGAGAGTTCCATCATAGAAGTTCTCCTTCGCGAGCTTCAGGAAATTATCACGATGCTTTGGTGTCTCATCGTAGAGGCGAACTGTTATGTCGCCAAGTGTTGTTTGAATTTTTACGTTTGACATATTATTATGTTGTTTTCTATCTTTGATTAACTTTCCAGTATCCTTTCTTCCTGCTACCAACGCGCTCCAATATTCCATAAACTTGTAGTTTCTTCAGGTTTTCGGAGATGTTTCTTTCCGAGATTCCTACCAGTTCCGAGAGTTCTGGAATAGTCATGTGAGGGTCGCGCTGCAAAGCAAGGAGAATGAAATCTTGATTTTTACTGATATTTATCCTGATGCCTTCTTCCGCTTTTCCTGATGCTTCTTGCGTCATAAAAGGCTCTTTTTTGACGTTATCCTGATGCTGTTCGTTCTTTTCTGACATCATGAAAGACTCTTTACTGACGTTTTCCTGACGTGCATAGACCTTCACGCTGACCTCCTTCGACACGTTGTTGATTATGTATTCTGGCAACGCACACTTGCGACGTTTCTGTTCGGAGAAAATTTTCTCTATGCCATGACCGATGGTGTCTATCATGTTGAAATTTACCATGCCCTGGCAGAGGGAGTAGTTGCGGTAAAACTTCTGCGGACCTCCATTCTCAAGGGCATTTTCGAGCGTTCCCGGCAGAAAGTAACCACCGTTGGAGAATACCAGATGCCCAGGCTCCTCTATCAGCACTATGCGCTCCTGCATCGTGTAATCCTGATGGGCGATGCAGTTGTGGAGGAGCTCGCGGATACTATAGTCGTCATACTGTTTCTCGATGTCGGGGAAAAGCGTTCCGCCTGGCAGTTCACGAAGCGTGAGGTTGCGTATTTTGGATAGTATGCGATCTACATTCGTCAGCAACGGCATTCCGAAGTGCTCGTAGGCAATTTTCCTACCATCCTCGTCCTTCAATATCCATGTCACTTGCACCACGGCAGGGTTGAGTAGAATCGCAGAACTGCTCTTGCCCAACAGGACAAGTGCCGCCCGTGTCAGCTTGCCATGCGATGCCACACCAGCATGGGTCAGCAACTTCATGTCATCCCATCCGTCAATGTCTGTACTGAGGTCAGGATGTACCTTCTTGAACTGGAAACGAGCCATCATCAAAGCCTGTGGTTCAAGGTCATCAAGTGTAGCATCCTCTACTATTTGAGCCGACCAATCTGCGCTCATGCTGACCTCTTCAAGTATGGCATTGCGGCGTTCGGTAGTCAGTTCTATGAGCGAATCCTTCAATCTCTGGAACGCTTTGCTATGAGCGTAAACAGGTAGTTTTGGCATGTGTTTAGGCACATGGATTACCCACACTGTCTTCTGCGTATCATCCGTCATTAACTCCTCAATCAGCAACCCCTCTGTTGGTAAATTTGCACATTGATCCCTCAGTCGGAGACTAGCTTTGTCCGTATCGTAGTTGTAGGTGTCTGTACCCACAATCTCCAACGTATTGTCCGCAACGCCGATGACAAGATGACCGCCCTCCATATTGGCAAGAGCCGAGACGTAACTTATCACGTCATCCTTCTCCTTACCATTGAAGTCGTTCTTCAGGCTCTTGAATTCCTTCCATTCGCACCCCTCGTTCTCCTTAGGGTAGTTAGAAAGCAGGTATTGTTGTAGTTCTTGTTCTGTCATGATCGTTTGATATAAGTTTTATGAATCAACGGAGCCAGTCCATGGGATCAAATGTTTCAATTGTCGGTGTGAAGTTATTGTTTACCATTCCTCCCTCGGAACCTACTGCTTTTTATGTCATAAAATAGTTTGTACCGAGGATTAACGGCAAACTGTTGAAGGTAGCTGCGTCGAGCATGTGGATATTTCAAAGCAGAAATGGGTACAATAAACAGTTCTTCTGGATTGGCACCTGAGCCTCCGACGCCGATAGCAATGAAGACTGGATATTTACGTTCTTTCTGAAATTGGAGATACCTTTTTAGTTGTTCTTCTCTCGCCACGAAGAGCCAGTCATTAACAAAGCCCATGTGGAATTTGCATTCTATGGCTATTGAGTATCTTTGAGCAATGGTAACGATCTCAAGTAATAGATCTGGTTCAAGACTATGTGCATCGAATTTGCCTTCCATAAATTTATCACTCGTCCATTGCTTGATTTCAAATTTCGCTGGGCAACGGCTAACAATGAACTTCTCGAAATCATACCCATTCTTTCTTTTCCAATCAATAACTTCGGTTTCTGATTGTACGGCTTCGAGTTCTGACTCAATAGTACGAAACAATTCTTCGGCCTCATCGTCAGTCATGGGAATAATTTGACGAAAAATTTGCTTCTCGTTATCGGTCAGCACGCCATCTGCCATAGCCATCTGCTTCAAAACATACAGAGTATTTTGCCTTTCTATTATCGTACCCATATATTATTATCTCTTCAGAAAACCATATTCATATACTTTTGGACGTATTTCCGAGGCAAGTATCTTGAGCGATTGGCGAAGATTGCCTATCAGTTCGGTGTAGCGTGCGTCTTCGCTTTCATTGTTCATCTGTTCCTTACCGCTCTTTGTTACCTTTACGCCTTGGAAATGAAGTCGGATGTCGTAAAGCGATGCGTTAGGGTTAGCATCAGGTTGTGCATGGTAATACTTCCAAAGTTCACGACCTGCATCCATTACAGCCTTTGCTGACTCACTGAGATGATTCATCGGGATGTAGTCGTCGGTTGTTTCTTCTTCTTCAAACAATGACTGCTGAATGACGTTCTTTTCTGTCTTACCATATTTGCCGCACAGATATTCGCTCATGAAATGGCTTTCAAAGCTGTCTTGAGCATTAACCTCGACCTCGCTGAATGGAATCCAGTGGTTTGTGCCATGTTGTGAACTAACACGGTTTTGACCATGGAATAGAGCAAAGATTAGACAATTTGTTTGGAACTCATGGTCAGATTTCCAACCATCATTCGGGTAAAGGAATTGGTCGCGGTCGTTTAACCAATCGGCTGGGGTATGAAGTCTAACGGTCAGATAGAGACAAGCTTCTCTAACATTATTTCTCGTAATCCAGGTTCCCTTGACTTGTTTTAAATCGTTGTCAGAAGGTTTGAGAGTAAGGAATACACCACTATTATTCTGGAAATCAGTTCCGAGGAATCTTAAATAGGCTATATGCTCATTTACTTTGTCATAGTATTGTCTGAGCCATTCTACTATATATTTTTCATTCTTGTATGAATAAATGTTTTTACGGCCAAGACACTCGCTTTTAGCATCATATATGTCAGCTTCAGCTTCAACAAACTCTTCTTCTATGCCTGTATTCCATATCTTGAAGCCAATAGGGAACTGTCCACTAACATTGTCGAAGGTATCAGCGGGAACGCAAAAAAATCGACCCAGCTTCGCTGGGAAAGAGGTTCGGAACTCCTTGAAGTTGGGACCTTGCAGAATTTTCAACTTTGAAAATTCTGCAAGTATCGCGTAATGGAGTTCTCTCACTACTCGTACATAGAATTGGGCAAAAAGCTCATTCGCTGCTCTACCAAGTTCTTTCTTGTACTTTTCCTTTATCATAGTGGTAGAGAGACCTACACGATTCTCACCTGTTCCTGTCATCGTCCTTGCATTACTTGCCTCCGCATACGGAGGATTGATATACACCACCAGTTTCTTTCGCTTCTCAGGATCGTTTACAATCTGACGCAATCCATCAGGCAGTTTGTCGAAAGAATCATTAAGGAAGTCAAATTGAAACACATGACTTTCCAGTAAATTCGCACCTTGGCCATTGCTGCTATTATCGTTCATGCGCTTGATGCGGTCGTGCATTACATCCACGTCGGCCTTGTCAAGCGTAGATGCCCAGATGTTGTATTTATTGGTGAGACCAGTGAGCAGATTACCCGTACCGGCAGCACAATCCCAGATGTAGTATTCGTCCTGCCAATCTTCGCCAAGCTCCATAGCAAGATACTGCTGTGAGAGCTCTACCCATTGCTGAGGAGTGAAATACGAACCCTTGCGCTCACGTACATCTTGCGACACAAGCAGGTCTCGACGCTCTACGATATAATCCCAATACTCACGCTTCGGAGGTCGGTTGTAGCGCTGCCAGAACTCATGGTGTGCCTTCTGCTTGTCGGTAAACGGCGCCGAAGATGAAGAGAAGAGGCCCGTCTGAGCATCTATGTGGCGTGCAAGCTCATAATGGTCGGCGCGAAGAAGAACATACAGCTTCTCGCGTAACGTCAGATTATGTTCAGAGAGTATATCGGCAAGGTAGAAGTCTGCATCGATAATACCGCTCTTGCTTACCAACTCCCAATCCACGGCAATGGTAGGCTTCACCTGTTGGCACCATTTCTGATAGATAGCAGTGAAGTTGTTCTTGTTGATGCGAACCTTTGTCTGGCGGCTCTTGCCTACGATGAAGTTGTTGCGGATGAAATGGCGCAATTCCTTTTCATCTTCTTTGAAACGATACTTTACGGCTCCACTATGAAGCGTATCACTCACAAGGCTGTAGAGTTGTTGAAACTCTTTCGACTGATGATCGGAAGGCGTTACGTTCCAATTAAAATCGTTCTGATAGAATACATCCAATACCGTGTTGTAGGGCACAAACGCAATCTTTTCGGCATCGAATGCTCCGAGGTAAGCCGGAGGAAGGTGATGGTCGAAAGTGCGAGCCTTGCCGATAGTGAGGATGAGTTGAACGAAAGATTCCCAAATGTCCTGTTTCGTGCCTTTCTTTGCCTCTGCCCAAAGCAAACTTTCGGTTTCGAAGAGTTCAGGCCCATTGCCCACAGGAACAGACACGCAGAAGTCTATCTTGCCGACTATCTGGGTTGTGTCATAGCGTTGGAACCAGTCCTTGGCTACTTTATTCTTCAATTCCTCTTCTAGGATATTTTTTGAATAGTCTGCCATATTATTGCATAGATTCTAATTGTTTTCTCTTTTTAGACAGTATCTTATCTTCATTAAATGTTAATCGGTATTCTTGTACTGTCCATTGCAAAGTTAGTCGTATTTTGTAAAATAAACAAAGAAAACGGAGAATAATCTCAAATATTGCATATTTTTAACAAAATAAATACTTATGATTTCTCTAAAAAAAATATTTTTATTTTTCGCAAAAATAACTGCATAACTGCACGCACCCATCGTCTTCCCTACTAAATAGAGGGGAAGAACGCGTGTAGTTTTACAAATATTAACTAAATAACTGCACGGAAACTGCACGCTTCATAGAACGTCAATTTTCGTGTGGTTGGACGGCTGTATTTTTACAATAGTAGCCCCCTCCCAGCCTCCCCTAAGGGGGAGGAGATGGAAGAATGGTAAAGCAATAACAAAATTGTTATATAGAAGATAGTATGAAGATTGTGAAGCATAGCTTCTCGATAGCTAAAGCATAGCTTTAGAGTTGCTAACTCAATGCTTTAGCACTCGTTTCCCACGATGGAAACAGTCGTTTCTCACGGTGGGAACTGTCGTTTCTCACGGAGGAAACGAAAACAAGTCAATAATAATACAAAAACTGCGCGCTTTTAGGGCGTGCAGTTTCCGTGCAGTTTTGTACCGTTATTTTCTCATAACTGCACGCTTATATCTCTGATTATCAAAAGGTTTATCCAAAACGTGCAGTTGTGCAGTTATTTTGTTTGAAAAATCATGTAAGTGTTGCGGAGCATAGTTTCTATATAGTTAAAGCATAGCTTTAGGAGTGCTAAAGCTATGCTTTATAGATACTTACACGATACTTTAAGTGTCTTAACTCTATGTAATCGTTGATTGCTAATTATTGTTAATAATCAATCGTCGGTAGATAAGTTTTATGAATCAACGGAACTTGTCCCTATAATCTCACTTCAATCGTCAATTGTTTACATCTTCACAACCTTCGCCTTGCCGTTGTATGAGATAGTCTTTATGGAGCCATTGACTAAGCGGACATGGAACTCACGTTCTGCCACCATGCCATCGAAAGAGCCGAGGCGCTTGCCGATAGTGAGAGTGCGCGACTTGTCGTTCCAGGTCATAGGGATAGTGGAGTATTTTCCCTTCTCATAGTTGTAGTTATCGCCCTCGTCCTCATAGAGAGTGAAGGAAGCATTCTTGCCAGGATATACAACGATATCGAGAGACTTCCAGTCAGCTATATTCGTATATTGCGGATTAGACTTGCAGAGAGGGATGATGCTGCCAGCCTTCACATAGAGAGGCGAATGAGCGAGAGGAGCATCAGCCTTAATGGTCTGTCCACCCTCAAGGCGAGTACCAGTCCAATAGTCATACCAATCAGCACCAGCAGGCAGATAGACATCATACGTTTTCGTCTCAGACCAGTCCACCTTATATCCCTCGCGATAGAGAGAGTTCCTGTTCTTATCCCATCCCGACATCTCGTCAGTCTGGTTTCTCGTCTCAGGAGTGTAGAGAGCATTGACAACAGGAGCCACGAGGAAAGAGTGTCCGAACATATACTCACGATTATTGTTCCATGACTTCTCATCATCCTTAAAGTCCATCACCAGGGCACGCATGAAGGAGTCATCATTCTTGCTCACCTGCCAGCTCAGGCTATATATGTAAGGCATGATCTCATAGCGCATCTTCACGGCAGAGAGCAAAGCATCATAGACAGGCTCACCAGGCTTGCCGAAATGATAGAGCTCACGATAAACCTCCGTGCCATGACTTCTCATCATAGGACAGAAAAGACCGAACTGCATCCATCGCACGTAGAGCTCCTGATAGAGAGGATTCTTCGTAGCAGTATTGTCCTGCGAGTTCTTATTATATATGTTCGCGAAGAAGCCGCCGATGTCAGAGTTTACGTTAGGATTTGCCGTCAGAGTATAGTTGAGGCATATAGGAATCTGCTTACGGAAACTATCCCATGAAGAACTTACATCGCCGCTCCATGTGTTAGCACCAGTACGCTGCTGGCCAGCGAAATAACTTCTCGTGAGGATGAATACACGCTTGCTCTCATCTTCAGCGCGCTGCTTGTTGTATATACCCTCAACGGTACAGAGAGGGAAGGCATTTCTCACCATTCTCCATGAGCCCATGAAGTCCTTGCCCGTAGCCGGATTCGTGATAGGGCGAACCTGGTCAAGGTCGCTCTCCTTGAAGTCGATATGGTCAGGGTCGGTAGAGTCCATCCACCATGCATCGATGCCAAGCTTATGGAGGCGCGAGAGATTCTTCCAATAGATGCTTCGAGCCTCTTCGCTATATGGGTCATAGCAGCGAACACCACTTGGATACTCCATGTTAGGTGGCCATGCCGAGAGACCACTCTGAGGCCATGTCTGGAAGTCGTAGAGAAGTCCCTTTGGCTGCATCTCGCGGAAAGCCTTCGTGTTAGGACCGAAACTTGCCCAGATGCTAATGCTCATGTGGGCATTGACATCATGCACATGCTTTATCATCTGCTTATAGTTGGAGAAATCCTCATTGAGGAACTCCATAGCGTTCCATAGATAGTTGTTGCCCCAATACTGCCAGTCCTGGATGATGCCATCGAAAGGCACTCCCGTCTTCCTGTATGTATCCACCACCTCAAGCAGTTCCCTCGAAGTCTTATATCTCTCACGGCTCTGATGGAAACCGTAGGTCCAGAGCGGAAGCATAGGCACATGGCCCGTGAGGTTTCTCATCTCGCGAATCACTCCATCAGCATTTCCGCCATACATGAAGTAATAGTCTATCTTCGTTCCCACCTGCGACTCAAGCGTCATCTCCTTGCCATCATCGATGCGAGTAGGGGAATAGTTGTCCCAATAGATGCCATATCCCTTCTGACTCTGGAAGAAATGAGAGTAGTCCTCAAGGTTGGATTGCATCATAAGGCGATGCTCTCCGCGCTGGTTCATCTTCTCATTCTGCAGAAGACCGAGACCATAGACTGGCTCATCCTCCTTAAGAGCAAATCCCTGCTTCACCTTGTATCTGCCCTCATCAGGACCTGTGGTGATAGGAGTGAAGCCCATAGTGCCCTCCTCCAAGAGTACATTGCCCTTCTTGTCGGCAAAGCAGACTTTCTTCTCCTTCGTGTCCACGGTCACTATGAGAGCCGAAGAAGAATATACAATCTTATCACCAACGACCTTCTTTGTCACTTTTACCGCTTCCGGCTTCTTCGTCACCACGAGCGACAGGTTAGTCTCTTTGCTCGTATCAGGAGCCTTTTTCTCTATTCTCACCGTTGTAGGCGAGAAGAATGTCACATCCTGTGCATTTGCAATACTGCATGCACCAAGCATCGCGAAGGAAAATAGATAATTTTTCATTGTTGTATGTTTTATCTTGTATGTTGTATGTTTAATTTTTTTAAGTTTAACCTTAGTATATTGTATGATTAACTTTGTATTGTTTAGGTTTCCTTTGCAAAGATAAGCAAAAAACATTAAAAAACAACACAGAACAAACAATTTGTGATTTATTTTCCATATATTTGCAAACAAAACTTACAACATACAAATAATAAACATACAATATACAAGGTTAATTATACAACATACAAGGTTAAACATACAACAAAAATATGACCATCTCCCTTCTTCAGCAAGACATAGTATGGGGAAATCCCCTCGCCAATCAGCAGGCAGCAGAGAAAGCCATCATCTCTGCCCCAAAGAGTGACCTCTACGTGCTCCCGGAGATGTGGAGCACAGGCTTCGCATCTGATCCTAAAGGTGTTGCGGAAAGCGACAAGTCATCACTCCTCTTCATGAAGAAGATGGCCGACCAGATGGATGCAGCCATAGCAGGAAGCATCGCCACCGAGGAGGATGGAAAGTTCTATAACCGATTCTATTTCGTAAAGCCAGGAGAGGCAGAGCCGGCATACTACGACAAGCATCATCTCTTTACATATAGCGGCGAGCATCATCGCTACTCAGCAGGCAAGGACCGCGTCGTTGTGGAATGGCGCGGAGTGCGTTTCCTCCTTCAGGTGTGCTATGACCTTCGCTTCCCTATCTTCTCTCGCAACTCGGCAGAAGGTCCAGACTCTTACGATGTTGCGCTCTATGTATCCTCATGGCCTACCTCTCGCCGCGCACCGTGGGATACACTTCTCCGTGCTCGTGCCATTGAGAATCAATGCTATGTCTGCGGAGTGGATAGAGTGGGGGAGGATCCAGTTTGCAAATATAACGGCGGAACAGCCATCATCGATGCCTACGGCAGAACCGTGGCAGCCTGTCCTGATGGCGAGGTTTCTGTTATCTCCGCAGAGATAGATATGGATTTCCTCCTTGCCTTCAGAAAGAAATTCCCTGTTCTTGGCGATAGAGATTGAAAGTTTTTCTGGCAATAATGTGATTGTTTGTAAAAAAAATGCTAACTTTGCAAGCAAATTTACAGATTGTATCAATGAATAATAACAGAAATACCTTTAGCGGTTCACTCGGTTTCGTACTCGCAGCTGCCGGCAGCGCAGTAGGATTGGGCAATATCTGGCGCTTCCCATATCTGGCAGCACGAGATGGTGGCGGACTATTCCTTCTCATCTATCTCGTCCTCACCGTAACCTTTGGCTTCACCCTTCTTATCACCGAGATTGCCATAGGCCGACGCTCGCAGCAGGGACCGCTCACAGCCTATAAGTATTTCCACAAGAAATGGGCTTTCATCGGACTTTTCTCGTTCATCGTGCCTGCCATCATCTATCCATACTATTGCGTGATAGGTGGCTGGGTGACGAAATACCTATGGACCTATCTTACGTTCAAGGGCGAGGATGCCGTGGCAGATGATTTCTTCACCGGCTTCATCACTTCCCAGTGGCCGCCGATGGTGTGTATGGCAATCTTTGCCGCCATCTGTTTCCTCGTGGTGTATAGGGGTGTGGAGAAAGGCATTGAGAAATTCTCAAGGATAGTGATGCCCGTATTGCTCATTCTCGTACTTTTCGTGTGTGTATATTCGCTTTTCATCAGTCATACGGATGCCAATGGAGTGACGCGAACAGGCATTGAAGGTGCTGGCATATATTTCGTTCCGAACTTTGAGGGAGTCACCTTGCGCCGCTTCCTGATGATAGCCCTCGACGCTACAGGACAGCTCTTCTATTCTCTCTCCATAGCCATGGGCATCATGGTGGCATACGGTTCATATATGAAGAAGGATGTGAATCTCGGTCAGGCAGTTGACCGCATCGAGATTTGCGACACTATGATAGCCATCCTTGCAGGTCTTATGATTATCCCTGCCGTGTATGTATTCTCCGGCACAGAGGGAATGTCGGCAGGTCCTGGTCTTATGTTCATTTCGTTGCCAAAGGTGTTTGACTCGCTCGGCAGTTTCGGAACCGTCTTTGGACTGTTGTTCTTCTTGCTTGTATTGTTTGCAGCCCTCACAAGTGCGATAAGCATCCTTGAGGCATGCGTCACGAGTATGATAGACAAGTTCCATTGGTCGAGAAAGAAGTCCGTCATCATCGTCTCTTTCTTCGGCTTTCTCACCTCCATCCTCGTTTGCCAGGGCTATAACAATCTCTATTTCGAATATACACTCCCTAACGGTGCCACAGCCCAGATACTTGACATATTTGACTATGTGAGCAACAACGTACTGATGCCATTCGTGGCTATCTGCACCTGCATACTCTTCGGATGGATAGTCAAGCCTCGTCTGCTTATTGGCGAGATGCGTATGAATGGCTATGCCTTCCATCGCAAGACGCTCTATATCATCATGCTGAGATACGTTGTCCCTATGCTTCTCCTTATATTGCTCATCGGAGCATTCGGTATATATTAAGCCCCTATTCCCCTAAGGGGGAACTTCTGATAGACTAAAGTTGATAAACTGAATATTAGTGTTTGTAGTGCATCTGTATAATTTAAAAATGATGAAACGTATTATACTTTTATTATCATTAATTATTTCTTTCGTCTCAATGGAGGCGCAGGAGAAGTTGCCCGTATTGAAGGTTAGTTTTGGGGGATCATTCTCGCCTACCATGGCAGATTATCTCGATGGATCAATGGAACTGACAGATGAAGACGGGAGCGTGGTTAAACTGAATGCCAAGTTCAAGACTCGCGGTGCAACAGCAAAGAAGTACACTATGAAGCCTTCCTTCAATATGAAACTGCGCAATGAGGATTACAGCGAGTCGCTCGATTCCACTTTGCTTGGCATTCGTTCCTGTTCCTCATGGATATTGGATGCGATGGCTATTGACCGTATTTGCATGCGCAATCGTGTCAGCTTCGATATATGGAATGAGTTTGGCAAGCTGCCTTACAAAACGGAATTCGATAGCAGAAACGGGACGTTGGGCAAATTTGTCGAAGTGTATATCAACGACAAGTATTATGGTATATATTGTTTGACTGACCGCATTAACCGTAAATTGCTCGACTTGAAGAAGGTGAAGGTAAACAGTGACGGTAGTGTTTCTCCTCGTGGGGTGTTGTATAAACATGGTACAGATGAGATTGGCAACCAGAATGAGCGTAACTTCAACGAGGATTTCTCTGCTGCAACCATTTCATGGCATAATGCGTGGGAACTCACAGAGCCGGATGATTATCCTAGTCGAGAGGCGTGGGAGCCTCTTCTTGATGCTTATGACAATGGTAAATCGTTGGATTACATCAAGAAGTATTTCTATATGGAGAATCTTGCTCAGTATCAGTTGCTGATAATGTCTCTCAGCATTATGGATAACTGGGGAAACAAGAATAGATACCTCTCTATTCCAAACATACAGAAGGATATTAACGATCCTGATCCTGCAGAGGCTTCTCGTCGTAAGTTTGTCATCACTCCATGGGATTTGGATACCAGTCTTGGAGGCGAGTATGATGGAAGTCGATATGATGGCAATTATACAAATTGGGCTGTTGCCGATATTACGAAAAACGGAGTCTATCCTTTTTCCTCTTGCATGGGGTCTGCTGAATACAAGAAGTTGCTCAAGGAATGCTGGGAGAAAGAGCGCGTTCGTGCCCTCTCTATAAATTCTGTGAAGAGCAAACTTTATTCCTATAGGGATTTGTTCCTCAATACAGGAGCGTGGCAGAGAATGACAGAATACTTTGACAACCAGAAGCATAAGCCATGCTACGTGAATGACTTGTCCAAAGAAGTGGACTATATCGTTGGTTGGTACGAATCACGATTTGCAGAGCTTGATGCATATTTTGGTATCGTTGATGGTATAGAGACCATCAGTTCTTGTCCGAAAGATAATAATACAATGTATGACCTCTCTGGCAGAATAGTGAAGAATGCCAAAGTCACACCAGGAATATACATCAGGAATGGCAAAAAGATAATAATAGAGAAGTAACAATAAAAGGGCGATAGAAATTCATCTATCGCCCTTTTCCTTTTTTATTTCTTCACAGCATCTGGGAGATAATATCCGAGATGTGGAGGCTGATTGTAAGCAGCATTCTGCCATGCTATGCCCATACGATAAACGTGGTCGTGCATGAGAGTAGGCACACGATATTCAGTAGGGATATTCGTTGTGAAGATGTTCAGATGTGCTCTGTCAGAAGCATCAAAGAGAACGAGCTCTTCACGCCAGTCGCCGAAGAGGTCTGCCTGCAGACATGGGGTTGCCTTCGTGCCGTTGCAAGATGAAGAACTGCCATAGTCGCTGAGGTCCTTACCGTTGAGAAGGACATGATCGCATCCTGAGCCGTTCCACTTTGCTATATAATAGGTAGGGAGTCTGCGTGCAGGAGCCTGACCTCCATTGCCCTGCTGAGGGTCGAGGGTGTTACGAGTGCCAGGAGCGAAGCGGGCACTTCCATTGCCTATCAGTTCATCGTATGGATCACCATCCCAATAGATACGAAAATTCTGTGGTGTCCAGCTCTCTGTCTCTGCTATCACATCACCATTCACTGCATGTATCTTCTTTGCTGCCGAGCACCAGAACTCAGCGCCACGATGGTTTGGATCGATGTCTGCACATATGCCACGACCTGTATCCTGACGGTCATACTCGCGGAAGAGAATCTCACCGGTACGGGCATCACGGAAGTCAGAGCCATAAGGACGAGCCTCGTGAGGCATAAAGTATTCGAGTCCAGGGCGATCAGGATCGAGGTCGCCAAGATGCTGTGCATCGCCATGACCGAGCCCTGTAGAATAGAGCAATGTGCCGTCATTGTTGATAGCAGCAGAGCCGTATGTTATCTCGTCGCAGCCATCACCATCCACATCACCTACGGCAAGGCTGTGAGCACCCTGACCATAGGCAGAAGCCTTGAGGTTATTAGCCTTTGCTATCACCTTACCCTTAGCATTCTCCACATACCACTCACTTGGACTTGGACTTACATGCAGCCAATGAGTAGAAAGTTCCTTACCGTCGAAATCCACAGCCCAGAGATTTGAGCGAGTGTAATATCCGCGACACATCACGGCAGAAGGGTTTTTATCCTTACCGTCGAGGAAAGCCACACAGGCAAGGAAACGCTCACCGCGATTGCCAGGAGAACCATCGCCCCATCCCTTAGTGTCATAACGAGCATCGCCACCATATCCGAAGGCACGGTTAGGATTATAATATATGGTATGGAGAGCCTTGCCGTCAACGCCTGAGAACACCGTGAGATATTCCGGACCAGAGAGTATTCTGCCGTTCTCCTCCACATAGCTCGCACTATTGTCAGCCTTCTTTATAGTCTTGTCCGTAGCAGCCTCGCTGACAAATTGTCCCTTGCCGTCAACGGAGCCAGGAGCCGTCTTGCATATCATCTCCGACTTTCCGTCGCCATCAAAGTCATATACGAGAAACTGGGTATAGTGAGCACCGGCACGGATATTCTTACCGAGGTCAACGCGCCAGAGCTGCTTGCCGTTGAGCTTATAGCAGTCGAGAATCACGTTGCCCGTATATCCGTTGTGAGCATTGTCATGAGCATTTGAAGGGTCCCATTTCAGTATTATCTCATACTCGCCATCACCATCCACATCGCCCGTAGAGCAGTCATTAGGAGTGTAGGAATACTTTCTGCCATCAGGACTCACGCCCTCTGCTGGGCGATTAAGAGGCAGCGAGAGATAAGGCTCTGCCCATGCCGTCACAGCAGCAGAGACATCCTGCTTTCCGTTCTGATTCGTACGAACAATATACTGGCTGTCCTTAGTGCCCTCAGCATCTGTCAATGAGGTAGCACCCTTGATATTCTGTGCTATCACCTTACCGTCGCGGAGCACGTCGAAAGTTACATCCTTAGCATCAGTTGACAGAAGTCGCCAACTCACGAAATTACCCTTGTCGCTGGCAGGAAGGGCCACCACACCGCGATTCAAAGTCTCGATATAGGTCTGGGCACCTGCTGCAATGCATAGCAAGGCAATAGAGATAGAGGTCAGTAGTCGTTTCATAATAAATAGTTTTGGTTATTGTTAGTTATTAGTTAGACAAGAAAAACGAGCGAAGGTTTAATAGGGGAAACATAAATGTTTCTCAACGGTATGGAAAAGAAAAAGCCCCGACTCAACTCCCTTTTGGGGAGTCTTGCCGGGGTTTTTACCTCGAAGGCATTTCGTCCATAATTACTTACGGAGACCGAGAGCCTTGATAAGAGCACGATAGCGGTTGATGTCCTGCTCCTTAAGATACTTGAGGAGCTTACGACGCTTACCAACCAACATGGTAAGGCTGCGAGCAGTCTTGTAATCCTTGTGGTTCTTCTTGAGGTGCTCTGTGAGGTGAGAGATACGGTAAGAGAAAAGAGCTACCTGGCTCTCTGCTGAACCTGTGTCAGTAGCTGACTTACCATACTGACCGAAGATCTCAGTCTTCTTTGCTGAATCCAAATACATAATTGTAAATGAGTGATTAATGTGTTAAATAAATAATTGAATATACTAAAATCCTTCTGATGTATGGACGTCTAATCACTGACGCAATCATACTATCATCGAATTTGCGAGTGCAAAGCTGTGAAACAGGGCTCGTGCGAAGCAAATAGTGAGTGTCAGCATGGCTGGCTCACGGTGCTTACGCAATTTGCGAGTGCAAAGTTAATAATTTTAGTTCATAGTTTATAGTTCATAGTTCATAATTTGCTGATTATTTACATTTTGTTAACAAAAATCAAGCATTATGACAACAGTAAACCACACCCTAACCTTAAAACCTTATTTCACCAATATCACAAGATACTTGGATGTACTCCAGAATGTCTGTGGATTTGTGATGCGCAGGATATACTGCTTGTTAGCATCTTGCTGTAGAGAGTAACTGCCTGCAGGGTGAGAGGTAAGCATCTGTGCGGATTTTGAGTATAGCTTTATCTCCTTATCTACGCGGATGTCAATCTTTGTGAAGTAGTTCTTGTTGAAGTTCGACTGAAGCACCTTGCCCTTTGTATAGATGCTCTGGTCTTGTAATTCCTTCTTCGTGCCGAAAACATACCACGCCGTGTTGAGCATCTTGTCCTGAGTGTTTATCGTCTGAGTCTTTGAGGAAGATTCCTCTTTCAGCGAACTGATATCCTGATTGAGGTCCAAGACTGCCTGATCGAGCTCTGCAATGTGGATATCCTTGCGCTCCAGTTCCGACTGAAGATTTCTCAACTGCTCATCCTTTTCCTTCAACTCTGCCAGAAGGTTATCCAGCGTTGCCTTCATCTGGTCGCTTTTGAGACTGCTTTCCCTTATCTGCTGACGCAGCTTTGAGATGAGGTCGCGGTTATGCTCCATAGCCTGTTTGATGGACAGCATGTTCTCGCGGAGGAGCTCAGACTTGTTTGTTGACTCTCCATCCTTTATTACTGCTACCTTGCCTTCTGCGGCATTGATGAGACGGAACCCTTCCTGTATCTCATTGAAAGTGGCAAGCATATCGTTCATCTCATTGTCCTTCTGGTTGATGACGCGAAGGAGAGAGTCGCGCTCTGTAGTGTCTGCTTCTACGGCAGCGTTTCGCTTATCCTGACAACTGAAGAGTGTCAGTGCACATATTGCGATGGTTATTATCTTCTTCATATTGATGTTCCTTATTTATATTTAGTTAGATTATTCTTCGTCAGTTTCGTTTAATTGCTTTGCCGCATATTTGCTAATCTTGCGTTCGGCTTTCTTCTCTGCCTTGCGTTGCTCTTTTATTTTGTCGGCATCAGCTCCTTGCAGTATGACGACAATCTCTCCACGAGGCTCTGTCTCATGGAAATGGGCAACGACCTCCTCCAATGTGCCTCTCACACTTTCTTCGTGCATCTTGGAAATTTCTCGACAAACGCTGACGTGACGGTCTTTGCCGAAATGCTCAGCAAACTGCTCCAGTGTTTTTGTCAGTCGATGAGGGGATTCATAGAATATCATCGTTCGTGTCTCGAGAAGCAGTTCATCGAGACGTGTCTGTCGTCCTTTCTTCTGCGGAAGGAATCCCTCGAAGCAGAATCTGTCGCAAGGGAGTCCACTGGAAACGAGAGCCGGTGTGAAAGCTGTAGCACCAGGGAGTGTCTGCACCGTTATACCTGCAGCCACAGCTTCGCGAACGAGGTAGAACCCTGGATCGCTGATACCTGGAGTGCCTGCATCAGTGATGAGGCAGATTGTCTGTCCACCTTTCAAACGCTCAACGATGGCAGCAGAAGTGCCATGCTCGTTGAACTTATGATGAGCCATAAGATGTTGCCCGCTGATGTCAAAATGCTTCAGGAGGATACCCGACGTGCGTGTATCCTCACAGAGGATTACGTCTGCCTCTTTGAGCAGGCGGATAGCCCTCAGCGTCATGTCCTCCATGTTGCCAACAGGGGTGGGGATGAGGTATAGTATGCCCATTGTTGTATCTCTTTTCTTCAGGTAGGTGTGCAAAATTATTCACATAATGTGGCAACAAAGATAATAGAAATAATTACAAAAAGCAAAAAAACGGCATATTTCTTTGCTTTTTTTAAAAGTATTGTTACTTTTGCAAGTGAAAAATGTTAAATATACATCATTAATCATACAATAAACATACAACATACAACATTAATTATACAAAAAGAAAAATGCTTGACAACAAAATAACATTCGATCGTTTTATTCGCTGGGCGCTTATAGGCGCTGCAGTAATTGTTGCACTTTTAGTCTTGAATCATCTGAGTGCTGTGTTGCTTCCGTTCTTTATTGCGTGGGTGCTGGCATATCTGATGTATCCCGTGGTGAAGTTTGTGCAGTATCGCCTCCATGTGAAGGTCAGGGCATTAAGCATCATACTGGCGATGCTCGGTATGATAGCAGTGGTGTCGCTGGTCGTTTATCTCATCATACCTCCTATGATAGAACAGTTCGGACAGTTCACAAAGCTTGCCACAGGTTATCTTCATCGTGCAGCTCATGTGGATAATATTCCTGAGGCTGTGGCTGATTGGGTGAAGGATAACACTCCCGACCTTGCTTCTCTCCTGAAGAGTGAAGATTTCATGTCAACGGTAAAGGAGACGATGCCTCAGTTGTTTAATTTTATCGGAAAGACATGGAGCATGATGATGAGTTTCATTGCTTCGTGTATCGTACTGATGTATATGTTCTTCATATTGCTCGACTATGAGTATCTTACAGCCAACTGGATTAAGATATTCCCTAAGTCAACCCACGCTTTCTGGCACGAACTGGCACAAGATGCTGGTAAGGCATTGAACAGTTACGTACGCGGACAGTGCCTCGTGGCGCTCACTATGGGCATTCTCTTCTGCATAGGCTTCACTATCATAGATTTCCCAATGGCGATAGGTCTTGGTATTCTCATCGGCATCCTCGATCTCGTACCTTATCTTCACACCTTTGCCCTCATCCCTACTGCATTCCTCGCAGGACTGAAGGCTTTGAATACAGGCGAGAATTTCTGGATGATCTTTGGCATGGCGGTTATTGTCTTCTGTGTTGTTCAGGTCATCATCGACATGATAGTCACACCAAAGATAATGGGTAAGCAGATGGGACTCAATCCAGCTGTGCTACTTCTCTCACTCTCCGTATGGGGAGCGTTGCTCGGTTTCATTGGTCTTATCGTAGCACTTCCGCTCACCACTCTTGTAATGGCCTATTGGCAACGCTATGTCACTGGGGATATAACATCTGCTGTGGAGGGGAAATGCAGTCAGGAAAGTGACGCAGAGGACAAAAAATAGCGAAATAATTTGGTAGTATTAAAAAATATTACTAACTTTGCACCCGCATTCTGAAAAGGATAGCATACGGAGACTCGCTAGCTCAGTCGGTAGAGCATCACACTTTTAATGTGGGGGTCTTGGGTTCGAACCCCAAGCGAGTCACCAAAAACAGGGAAGCCAATTGGCTTCCCTGTTTTTGGTATATAAGAGATTGTCAACAACTTTGTAGCGTGAAATGTTTGATTGTATGTTTTAGGACTATTTCACTGGTATAGTGATAGTCTCTGCAATCTCTGTTCTCATCAGCTTTGATTTTCTGAATCCCTTAGCATAGAGGGCTGGACGCATCACGGTCACCTTCATGTCGCCCTTCTGCGAAGCGCTCTGCACGGTGATGACAAGTTGACCATGGAAGAGTTTCATCGTAGGAATGACGAAAGACTCTATCGATGTGGCATCGCCATTACAGATTGCCTTGAACTGTCCTGCGCCTTCTACGCTGACCTCTATCTGGTCATCGGCATCAGGGCATAGGTTGCCATCGGCATCGGTGAGGGAAACGGTGATGTAGCAGAGGTCGTTGCCGTCAGCAGCGAGTGACTTGCGATCTGCCTCGAGAGATATCTTTGCTGCCTCGCCGGCAGTATGGATGGTCTTCTCCATGGCAGGCTTGCCGTCCTTATCGTAGGCGATGACCTTCACCTCACCTGGCTCATACTTCGTGTTCATCCAGCGGAGACGATAGCGGTCCATATTAGGAGCGTGGCTGGTGTCTTCCTTTGCATCCCAACTGCCACGGTTAGGATTTGCCTCCTCCGTGCCTGTTATCTGCTTGCCTTCGGCATTGCGCGTGATGCTCTTGTCCTTCTTTATGCGACCCTGGCTCTTGCCATTGATGAAGAGTTCTGCCTCGTCATAGTCGGAATAAACCTGCACAGGGATGTTCTTGCCTATCATGTCCTTGCCCCATGTCCAATGTGGAAGGATATGTAGGGTGTGCTCCTTCTTGTTCCATACGGAGCGATAGAGATAGTAGCGGTCCTTTGGCAGTCCTGCGAGGTCGCAGATGCCGAAATATGATGAGCGGCTTGGCCAGTACTCATCGTATGGGGTTGGTTCGCCGAGATAGTCGATACCTGTCCAGACGAACTGTCCGATGGTCCAAGGGAGGTCTTCCATGTCCTCGAAGTCAACGTCGGGGAGGTTGCTCCATGAGCACCATTCATTGTCATAGCCAGAGCATTGTCCGTCGCTATAGATGCCGCGGTTGGTGGTCTTGTATGGCAACTTATAAACGCCACGGCTACTTACAGTCGAGGCTGTTTCGGAGCCAAGGATGAAACCCTTTGATGTTTCGTTGAGAGCCTTCACGTATTTCTGTGTGCGATAGTTGATGCCTGGAACGTCCATGAGGGCAGCAACGCCGCTCTCGAGTGCATTGTCAACGCGGTCAAGTCCCTGAGTGACAGGGCGACTTGGATCGAGCTGATGGCAAAGGTCCTGCAGTTTCTTTGACCATGCCACACCGTTTTTCTTGTCTCCCTGCTCCGGTATCTCATTGCCTATAGACCACATCACGATAGATGGATGGTTGCGATGATTGAGGATGAGATTAGTGATGTCCTTCTCTGCCCAATCCTTGAAGAAGCGGGCATAGCCGTTCTTGCACTTAGGATACAGCCACATGTCGAAACTCTCTGCCATAACCATCATACCCATGGAGTCACAAACCTCCATCTGAAGGGTGGAAGGCATGTTGTGGGCTGTGCGGATAGCATCACATCCCATCTCCTTCATCAGACGTACCTGACGGATGAGGGCTGCCTTGTTTACTGCCGAGCCGAGAGGACCGAGGTCGTGATGCAGGCAAACACCTTGTATCTTTCTTGACACACCATTGAGCTTGAAACCTCCATCCTTGCTCACCTCCACGGTGCGGACACCGAGCGGAGTGATTGTCTCATCGATGAGCTGATGATTCTTGAAGAGTCTTGTGCGCACCTTATATAAATAAGGAGTCTCCGGTGTCCAGAGGTATGGCTTGCCGAGAGTCATCTTATGACTGATGACGCCATCAGGAGCAACGTCAACATGGATGCCTGTCTCAAATGCGCCCTGTGCATTGATGATATCGATGATGCAGGCAAGGTCACCCTCCACGTTCTGTATCTTCGTATAATAATCGATGGTTGCCTGAGGCTCTGTCTGTCCGTGGTTGTCAACACCTTCGCCAAGGGCTGTGGTAGCGATACTCGTTGCCCAAGGATCGATGTGCGACTTTCCTGTCAGCACAAGTTTTACAGGGCGATAGAGGCCTGCTCCGGGATACCATCTGCTACTCTCCTCCACGTTCTGCAGATCTACGCTGATGGTGTTCTCACCTTCCTTCAGCAAGTTTGTGACGTCGAGGCGGAATGCGTTGTATCCATAGGCCCAGTAGCCAGCCTTCTTGCCATTCACATATACGGTAGGTTCTGCCATTGCACCATCGAAGACGAGCATGGCATTTCCCATTAATTGTTCTTTGTTAATTTTTAATTTTGTCTTATAGTGTCCTTCGCCTATCCAGGGAAGGGAACCGGAGCGACCTGATTTCTCCGTAGCCTGTTTCTCTCCGTTCTGCTCGATGGCAACCACCTGAAGGTCCCACTTCTTGTCGAAAGGTCCGGCGATGGCCCAGTCGTGAGGAATGTCAACGGTATTCCACAGCTTCTGATCCTGAGAGAATTCCCAGGTCTTCAGGTTTATCTCCTGTCGGTTTTGCGCCATTATGTTGCCAACAATCATTGACAGCATAGCGATGATGATAGTTCTTTTTCTCATATTTAGTTTTAGCATTTATTAGGCAAGTTATAGTATTTCTCTCGACAAAGGTAACACTTTTTTTTTATATTGTAACATTATCGCGGAAATTATTTTGATTTTTGGACATTTGTGAGTATCTTTGCCAACAAAATCTATAATCCCTAACCTAAAATATAAGTAAGTTATGAAAAGTCTATTTAAGTTGATGATGCCTGTGGGCATTCTCGTTTCATCACTTTTTACCATTAATGCCTCTGCGCAGAATGTTTCCAATTTCTATGAGAAGAATACGAAACTCGACTATAGCGACGGAAACAAGCAGGCGGGCGAGATGGAACAGCCAACCGAGTTTGATCCTAACTTCCATATCTATCTCTGTTTCGGACAGTCGAACATGGAGGGCAATGCAAGGATTGAGCCACAGGATCGTCAGGAACTCAGTCCTCGTTTCCGTATGATGGCAGCTGTTGACATGGACAACACGGGAAGAAAGAAGGGACAATGGTATGTTGCCGTGCCACCTCTCTGCCGTGCTTGGACAGGTCTCACTCCTGCTGACTATTTCGGTCGCACTCTCGTTGACTGTCTCCCAGAGAACATCAAGGTGGGTGTCATCAATGTTGCCGTAGGTGGTGCCAGCATCGACCTCTTCGATGAGGATAAGACAACTGAGTATATCTCAAGGCAGGCAGATTGGTTCAAGAATTTCTGCAAGGACTATAACAATGAGCCAATGCGAGTGCTGATGGAATGCGCGAAGAAGGCGCAGAAGGTGGGCGTCATCAAGGGTATCCTCCTCCATCAGGGGTGCACCGACAACAACCAGCAGGACTGGCCACAGCGCGTCAAGATTGTCTATGACCGTATGCTCAACGAACTCAACCTCAAGGCTGAGGACTGTCCTCTTCTCGTTGGCGAACTGATGACACAGGAAGATGGTGGATGCTGCTATCATCATAATGCCATCATCTCTCACATCAAGGAGACCATCCCTACTGCATATCCTATCCCTTCGCTGGGATGCCCAGGTCGTCCAGACAAGTTACATTTCACTGCTGCAGGCTATCGCATTCTCGGTCGCAGATATGCCGCAACGATGCTCGAATTGCTCAATAAGTGATAAAAATTCACTCATCAATAAAAATAATGCAATAAAAATTTGGTAGTTTCTCAAAAAATAACTACCTTTGCACCCGCAAAAAGGTAATGCAACCATCTCATAGCATTATTTTTATTGATGATGGCGAGATAGCTCAGCTGGTTAGAGCGTCGGATTCATAATCCGGAGGTCGTGGGATCGTGCCCCACTCTCGCTACATTGAAAATCAAGAGGTCGTGTCAAAAGTAACTGGCACGACCTCTTAACATTATATAACGATCAAAGCCCCGACTTTCCCAAGCCAGGGCTTTGTTATGTCAAAGATTTTTTGTATCTTTGTACATAGTTAAAAAGCTATGGCAAAGTTAC
>JAZQOH010000069.1:0-13739 GCA_045627725.1 Prevotella sp.
ACCTCATATAACGCGCCTCGAAGCTAAAAATCGCAATTTTAGGATAGCAGCCTAAAAATGTGCCCCTTCAAAGATATATGACGTATAAAACCAAAAAGAGGTCGTGCCAGTTACTTTTGACACGACCCCTTTTTTTGTGCGTATCCTTTGATATGAAAGTATGACAGCTGAGTATCAGATAGTTATAAATATAGCGAGAATTGAAAATTTGCGGTCACTTCTCTTCGTGATGACAAATTTTCAATTCTCGCTTGTCTTTGTTTTGTCAATGTGTAATCAAAGATGTCTTTTTGCTTACGCTTCGTTTTTTCTTTGCTGAAAGCATCAGGAATGGATGCTTTGACTTACCCTTCAATGCACTTAAAGTTCATAGAACTTCGTGAATGCCTTGATGCAGTATTCATGATCTGCCACGCTGGCTGTCTCGCGAACGCTGTGCATAGCCCATACAGGGTTGCCCATATCCACTCCACAGAGAGGAATGTTTGAGGTGAGGATATTGCCGAGAGTAGAGCCACCTGCCACGTCGCTGTGGTTGACGAACTGCTGGCATGGCACTCCTGCAGCCTTGCAGATACTGAAGAAGATGGATGCGGAATAGGCATCGCTGGAGTATTTCTGCGCAGCATTGTATTTGATGACAGGACCGCCACCCATCACAGGATGATTCGTTGGGTCATACTTCTCGCTATGGTTTGGATGCCATGCGTGAGCGTTGTCAGCACTTATCATGAATGACTTCTCCACCATTCTATAGTAATCATCCATAGTGCCTCCCTGAGCGAGGATTATTCTCTGCAGCGTGTTGGCAAAGAATGGACTGCCAGCACCCTGCTTCGTGCCGCTTCCCGTCTCTTCATTATCGAAGATAGCAAGAATCTTCGTCGTGCCGTTTGACTCCGAAGCAAGCAAAGCCTCAAGACCTGCATGCACCATGCTGAGGTCATCAAGGCGACCTGCAGAGATGAGTTCGTTATGAATGCCCACGAGGCATGCTGGTGTGGTGTCATAGAGATAAAGGTCGAAGTCGATGATGCTCGATGCCTCTACGTTGAGTTCCGCAGCGATGAGATTCATGAGAAGGTTATCCTTCTCCAGCTGGTCGTTGATAATGCCAAGAACAGGGAGTGTGTCCTTCTGCTTCGAGAGCTTCACACCATCGTTCACCTGACGGTTGAAGTGAATAGCGAGGTTAGGGATGGTGAGCAGAGGACGCTCTATGTGGAGGAGTCTCACCTCAGGGTGGAGTGGGTCGCTGCTGTTTAGAACCACTCTGCCGGCGAGGCTCAAAGGACGGTCAAACCAAGTGGAAAGAATTGCGCCACCATACACCTCCGTGTTGAGTTTCACGATGCCACCATCGCCAAACATCTCAGCGTTAGGCTTGATACGGAAAGTAGGGGAGTCGCAATGAGCGCAGATGATATGTGCCCCAGCCTCGGCAAGTGGTTTCTCGCCAATCTCAAAGGCATAGAGGGATGAGTCGTTCTTCGTGACGTAGAACTTATCGCCAGCCTTCATCGCTGGCATGGTGTCTCCTGCGCAGAGGTATTTGTAGCCTGCTTTGTCAAGTGTCTCCTTGAGTGTCTTTACGGCAAGGAAATTAACAGGCGAAGCGTTGAGGAAATTAATCAGCCCCCTCCCTGCCTCCCCGAGGGGAGGAGTGTTGTTATTGTACATGATAGTAAAAGGATTTTTTGTTAACAGAATAAAAAGCATCTTCCCAGCCTCTTCCTTTGGCGGATGGAGTAACTATACTCCTCCCCTCGGGGAGGCTGGGAAGGGGCTTTACATATTCATACCGCCATCGATCTGGATAACCTGACCGGTAACGTAGCTTGACATATCAGAAGCAAGGAATACGCAAACGTTAGCGATATCCTCTACCTGACCACCGCGACGGAGTGGAATCTTCTTCATCCAATCAGCGCGAATCTCCTCTGGGAGCTGTGCTGTCATAGCAGTCTCGATGAAGCCTGGAGCTACAGCGTTAGCGCGAACACCCTTAGGGCCGAGTTCCTGAGCGATTGACTTTGCAAGACCAATCATACCTGCCTTAGAAGCAGAGTAGTTACACTGACCAGCATTACCATGAACACCTACTACAGAAGACATGTTGATGATAGAGCCGCCACGCTGACGAAGCATGATAGGAGCACAAGCGTGGATGAAGTTGAATGCAGACTTAAGGTTTACGTTGAGAACTGCATCCCACTGAGCCTCAGACATACGGAGCATGAGACCGTCCTTTGTGATACCAGCGTTGTTTACGAGTACGTCGATAGAGCCGAAGTCCTCCTTTATCTTCTTCACTACCTCCTCTGTCTCTGCGAAGTCAGCAGCGTTGCCAGCGTAAGCGAGACACTTTACGCCGAGAGCTTCAATCTCCTGACGTGTAGCCTCGAGGCCAGCCGCCATTTCGTCGTTGAGAACGAGGTCGGTGAATGCGATGTTTGCACCTTCCTGAGCGAATTTCATGGCAACAGCCTTACCGATGCCACGAGCAGCACCTGTGATGAGTGCTGTCTTACCAGTTAATAATCCCATAGTTTTTTTTTCTTGTATATTTAATGTTGTAATTTGTAACTTTATTATTACACTTGAAGTGTCCAGATTCCTCCCCTTTGGGGAGGTAAGGAGGGGTCCTTACTATCCAGGTTCCTCCCCTTTGGGGGAGGTTAGGTGGGGCTTTTGGGGGAGGTAAGGAGGGGTTCTTATATGTTCTTCCCCAACGCACCATAGACGACCTTTTTTACTATCGCCTTGGAGTTCTCCTCCGTGAGTCCCTGTCCGAGACGGCCATAGATGTATGGTACTTCGAGACCCTTGATACAGTAATGAGTGATGTCTGCCACGAGATTTACGTTCTCTATGTCAAACTCCCCGTATGCCTTGCCGCTCTCATACACCTTGCGGAAGAGAGCTATCTCGTCGGCATCAAACTTCTTCCTTACCTTCTCCACCATCCAGATGTTCCTGAAGAACTCAGCGCGAAGGTTACCATTGCGCACAACGGTCTCGCGAATCATGTTAAGATGGGTGTAGATAAGTTCGATGATTTTGTCCTGAGGACGAATCTGCTTTGCCGCAACCTCATCAAGGTGCTCAGAAAGACGCTCCAGCTCCGACTCTATCACGGCGGAGTAGATATCTTCCTTCTTATTAAAATAGGTATAGAGGGTGCGACGGCCCTTGCCCGAAGCAATGGCGATGTCATTCATCGTCGTTCCTTCCAGACCGTTTTTTGCAAAAAGTTGACGGGCAACGTCAACAAACATCTTTTCTGTTTTACTTATTGACATAAGTTTCTTATTTTAGGCGAGTGTTAGGACAAAGATAACACTTGCCGTTAACATAAAAGTTGCACATCGTTTATTCCATGTGCAAAGGTAGATAAAATAACTGAAATGAGCAAACAAATAGCTTCGTAATCGACCAAAAACACGGATAATATGCCCTATTTTATAATTTTTCTCCCAAATATTTTGCAGTTTCAGGAAAATATTGTACCTTTGCACTCGCTTTTGAGAAATACTCTTTCTCTAAGCCGGTAATATCGCGGAGTGGAGCAGTTGGTAGCTCGCCAGGCTCATAACCTGGAGGTCGTTCGTTCGAGTCGAGCCTCCGCAACAAAATAATAAAAGCAATCCAGTTTTGGATTGCTTTTTTGCTATAATATACATATAGACTCCATTGAGTGTTTTTACCAAAAATTATCAACGATACGCCCAAAATTTAATTCCAAAAATAAAATATTTAATCTTTAGAAAATTTTCGGATACAATTTTTGGCGCATCGTTGGAAATTTTTGTTCTCATCCAACTCCATCGAAGAGTGGAGTATATTAGTGTTTTTTTTTAGTGAAGAATCACTCTTCACTCAGGTTCTTTTGCATTTTTGCAAAAGCCTTCCTACTCATACCTTATCGCCTCTATCGGATCCATTCTCGCTGCCTTGCGTGCTGGGAAATATCCGAAGACAACGCCGAGGAGGGTGCAGACGATGAAGCTGACGGTGATAGCCCAGCCAGGAACGCTCGTTGGGAGGAAAAGTACCGCAGCGGCAAACATCGTGATGCCCTCACCGAGAAGCACGCCAAGCACACCTCCCGTGAGCGATATTATTATCGATTCGATAAGAAACTGATAGCTGATGTCAATGCCCCTGGCACCCACAGCCATGCGAAGACCTATCTCCTTCGTGCGCTCCGTGACGGAAACAAGCATGATGTTCATGATGCCGATACCAGCCACGAGGAGCGAGAAGGCTGCTGCCACTACGAGGATGAGCGTCACGGTGTCCATCGTTGACGACATCGTGTCCATCATCTCCTGCTGTGAACGTATGGTGAAGTCATCCGAAGCGCCGCTGTCATCCTTTATCTTATGATTGGCACGAAGAATGCCGTTCAGTTCGCTGATAGCATCATCAGTCATCTCCTCCGTTATTGCCGAGCAGGTGATTGATGAGAGATAAGTTTGCGCCGAGATACGCTTCATCACCGTTGTGTATGGGGCGATGATGAGATTATCCTGGTCCATGCCCCAGTTGTTGTAGCCCTTCGATTTCAACACTCCGCAGATACGGAACGGAATGCTCTTGAAGCGTATCGTCTTGCCTACAGGGTCCTCGCCGTTAGGGAATAGCTCATCCACGATGGTCTTTCCCACGATACACACCTTCGCGCTCTTCTTCACCTCATCCTCCGTGAAGGTAGTGCCCTGCTCCACGTCCCATTGCTTTATGCTTAGATAGTCGAGCGATTCGCCATAGAGACTCGTCGTCGTGTTGTTGGAACCATAGATGGCCTGTCCGCTTGATGTCACCTCAGGCGAAACGTATGTCACGAACTTCTTCTGGTCAACGATAGCCTCGTAGTCAGCCACCTTAAGTGTCTGCATCGCAGAAGGGTCCAGACGAACACCTCCTCGCATGTCAGCACCAGGGCGGATATTGATGAGGTTGGTGCCCATAGTGGAAAGTTCCTTACGGATAGACTCCTTCGAGCCCTGACCGATAGCCATCATGACTATCACGGCTGCCACACCGATGATGATGCCCAGCATAGACAGGAATGAACGGAAGGCATTGCTTGCTATGGCGCGTAATGCCACCTTTATAAGATTTATGAAGTTCATGTCTTAATCGTCTTGTGGTTTAGGGAGATTTGCCAAAGCCTCCTCTGCAGAGAGGATATTCTCGTTTAACTTATCCTCGCGAATCTTACCATCGCGCAACACGATGTTACGACTCGAATACTGCGCTATCTCCGGGTTGTGAGTCACGAAGATAATCGTTCTGCCCTCAGCGTGAAGCTTCTGGAAGAGTACGAGCATCTCAAAGGAAGTGCGCGTGTCGAGGTTACCCGTAGCCTCGTCGGCAAGGATAACGGCAGGGTTGTTCACCAAGGCGCGGGCAATGGCAACGCGCTGCATCTGACCACCCGACATCTGATTGCTCTTATGCTCCAGTCTGTCACCCAGTCCCACGCGCTCCAGTGCCTCTATGGCAGCCTTGCGACGCATCGACGCAGAGTATTCCGAGTTATACATCAGCGGCAGTTCCACGTTCTCCACCGCCGTTGTCTTCGCCAGCAGGTTATAGTTCTGAAACACGAAGCCAATCTTCCTGTTTCTCAGTTTCGCCCTCTGTGATTTCTTCATCGTCCTCACGCTGATGCCATCGAGATAGTACTCTCCCGATGTAGGCGTGTCGAGGCATCCCAGCTGGTTCAGCAGCGTTGACTTTCCCGAGCCTGACGTTCCCATGATGGTGACAAACTCACCCTCATATATCTTGAACGACACGCCGCGCAAAGCCTTCACTATCTCCGAGCCCACCTTGAATTCGCGACGGACCTCAGAAAGTTCTATGACAACTTTTCTGTTATCTTCCATTATATTTTAAAATGTGATATTGATGGATTTTGTGTAAGAATTATGCCTGTTCGGCTAAAAGAAAAAATAATAAAAACAATAAAAATGGGTAAAAAAAATAAAAGAGTAAGCATCTTTTTTATTGTTTTTATCTGTTTTTATTATTTTTCTTTTCCGCACGAAGTGCACATTTTCTAACTAAATCCTGTATATCTAAAAATTGTAACTTGAATTCTTCACTCTTCACTCCACTATCGGGGTGGTTTACTTCTTCTTATTTTTTCCTGGAGGCCCTGGCATGAATGGACTGCGAGGCTTCTGGTTGTCCTCTTCCTCGCCCTCCATGGTGAAGCCGGAGATAATCTCCTGACCAGGCTTCACGCCAGTGAGAATCTCTGTGAGCACACCGTTGGTGACACCAGTGGTCACGGCGATAGCCTTCAGGTCATTGCCATCCTTCACCCATACCTTCGCCTTCGCCTCCGTGTCGATAATCTTACCGTCAGGCTGAAGCATCAGCTCCGTAGGAGTGAAGCGCAGCGCCTTGTTCGACGCAGCGATGACATTCGCCTTCTCCATCGTGAAGATGGTCACGCTGGCAGTAAGCCCAGGCTTGAGCTTGAAGTCCGCATTAGGAGCAGAGATAACCACCTCGTAGGTCACCACATTGTTCGTCGTTGTGGCAGCCTGGCGCACCTGTGTCACCGTGCCGTTAAACACATCCTCTGGGTATGCATCCACGGTGAATGTCACATGAGCACCCTCCTTCACCTCGGCGATGTCAGCCTCGTCCACGTTTGCTATCACTCTCATATTGGTCAGGTCCTGCGCGATGGTGAAGAGCTCAGGAGTGTTGAAGCTCGCAGCAACGGTCTGTCCTTCCTCCACCGACTTGCTCAATACCACACCGTCGATAGGCGATGTAATCGTAGCATAGCCGAGGTTTGTCTGAGCGCGCTGAACGCTCTCCTTTGCCGTGTTCACCGTCTGCTGAGCGCGGAGGTATGACAGTCTCGCACTCTCATATTCATCAGCCGAAACGAGACCCTTGTCATATAGCGTCTTGTATCGCTTATAGTTAGCCTGCTGATAGTTGAAGTCACTCTGCGCAGAGGTGAGGTTAGCCTTCTGCGTGTTCAGTTCCGACATCAGGTTGGTGCGGTCCAGTTCTGCTATCACCTGTCCCTTCTTCACCACGCTGTTATAGTCCACGTACAGATGGCTCACGATACCGCTCACCTGCGTACCCACCGTGACAGACGTTACAGGCTCGATGGTTCCCGTAGCTGTTATGCTACTCTTGATAGTCGTGTTCTGCACCTTCTCGGTCTCAAAACTTACCTTTGCTTCTTTCTTTCCTCCGCACATGGAGATTCCGGCGATGACGGCAACAACTGCTATGGCGCCGATTATATATTTCTTTTTCATTGTTATGGTTGAGTGTAAAAATTGAGCATTTTGATGTTTAATATTGTCATATACTTCGACTGCAACTCGCTCTGCTGCGAAGAGAGGAGACGATTCTTTCCCTCCATCAGCTGTGCGATGTTCTTCAGTCCGAGGGTGAACTGCTCCGTGAGAAGTTCATAACTCGTCTTCGCGCTCTCCGTGCTCACCTTCGCCGCCTTATACTGGCTCTGATTGTTCTCTGCCTGAATCCAGTAGTTCTCGATGGTGCTGTAGAGGTTTGTCTGCTTGTCGCGAAGATCGAGCAAAGCCTGCTGACGCGCTATCTCAGCCTTGTTGATGGCTGTGCGTGACTGCCTCTGGTCGATGATAGGCACGCTGATGTTCACACCACCCGAGATGCCCATGTTCGCCTTTATCTGATTGCCCCACGTCTTGTCGCTCTGACTCGAAGTGTTAGTGCCCACGCTCGCGTTCATGCCAACAGTAGGCATACGCTGCGCCTTCGCTATCTTCTTGCTCACGTCAGAGCTCTCCAGACTCAGCTGCACGCTCTTCAGTTCAGGGCGATTCGCCAGCGCCGCCTCATATACAGACTGAAGTTGCGGTATCTGCGCCAGCGCCATCTCGTCGGTAGCCTCTAATGGAGCGATGTCAAACTCCTCCGATGACGTTATCTGCAGCAGCGCCTTCAACTGCCTCTTGTAGTTGTTCACCTGACTCTCTGCCTGCACCACGTTATATTCATCCTGAGCGCGCTGCGCCGTGAGCTGCATGAGGTCAGCCTTGCTCATCTTTCCCACCTCCAGCATCTCCTTGCCGCGGTCCTCTATCAGCCTCGCCGACTCTAATGTAGCCTTCTGCACACCCACGTTCTCCTTCGTGTAGAGCGTCTGGATGAAGAGCATCGCTATCTGCTCCTGGATGTTCTTCGCCGACGTTATCGAGTCCGTCTCGTTGCGCTGCATTGATAGACTGTTCAGCTTCACCTGGTTATGGTTCCTGTTACCATTCCATACGGTCCAGTTGCCGTTGAGCGAGTAAGATCCGTTGTAATACACCTTGTCGATGGAACTCATCACCACGCCCTCCGTCACCGTTGCCTGTCCCGCAAAAGGCCAAGGTCTATAGTTCACGCCCTGATTCGTGGAGAAGTTGAGAGAAGGCAGCAGCGCCGCCTTCGACTGCATCAGGTCCTCCTGTGTCGATTGCCTTTGCAATCCCGATTTCTGCAGGGATATATTGTTTTCCATTGCGTAGTCAATGCACTCCCGCAATGTCCATTGCTTCTGCGCCACGGCAGGCAGGCACAAAGCCGAAAGCAACACTCCCGTTATGATACTTTTCATTTTCATTTCTTTGATGATGAAAAAACAACTTAGTACGATTTCGTACAAATTCTTCTGCAAAGATATTAATTTATTATATTTCCCCAATAATCTATTAACATTATTAAAGTTTATGTAATCAAAAACTTAAATCGTACATAGGATAAGAATTGCCGTAGGCCAGAAAATATCAACAAATAAAAACATATAAAAACAAAAAAAATAATTTTCGAATAAATTTTCGGTTAATTTGCGGGCATTTACGTTCAGCGTAAGCGTCTCTGCTTCGCAAGAAGCATGTTTTTTTTATTTTTATATGTTTTTATTTGTTTTTCTTCCGGCCCACGGCAACTGTCAATTGTCAATCGTCAATTGTCAACTGTAAATGTCTTGACTTTCGTCAACAAATGATATTTGCAAAATGTCTTTTGGACGTTTTGCAAGTAGTCCTTATCCCTTTTTTCTTATCTTTGCAACAGATTTAACTATAAATATAATAACAATTCAATCATTAAAAAACAAAATGAAGAAATTCCTTTCAATGTTTGCCTTCGCGGCAGCTATCGTATTTGGTGCTTTCGCTCTTGCTTCTTGCGGTAATTCCGATGAGACGGCAGAACATATAGAAGATAACAAAGGAACAATTGACCTTCAAATCATCGGACTGATGGGAGAATATTCCCAGAACGACGTTACCAGAGCTTCACTTGTAAATACAGTAAGAGTTTCATGGGAAGGCGGCGAGACCGTCTATGTTTATGATGGAACACAGTACCTTGGCTCACTGAAAGCAACGCTGCAGGGCGATGACGACAGGTATGCCCTTCTCTCGACCGATGCAACCCATACGGTGAAGACACCTGCCAAGGGAACTACGAAGCTTACCCTCGTGTATAGTCCCCTGCTTGCCGAAGCTCCTGCCGTAAGTGACAACGCCATATCAATCTCCCTTGCCGACCAGAATAGCGCGAAGGCTCCTTTCGTCGTCTATGCTACGCTGGATTACAAAAAAACTACCATCACCAATGCCGTTGTGCCTTTCCAGTTTGCAACCTCTGTAATCAAGGCTAACTGCACGGGGCTGAAGGCGAATACTGCCATCACCCGGGCAAGCCTGAAAAATGTAAACACATCGTGCAAACTCACCCTCTCTGGCACCGAAGCCCCAACCGTCACCGGCGATGCAAACGGAACCATCGTCCGAACAGCCGACTCATACTTCGCTGCCGGCAAGGTTAACGCAGAGGGCGAGGCTGTGTTCCAGATTGCAGTACCCAAACTGGACCAGACAAGCCAGCGTCGTACCCTGACCATCATTCAGGATCATGATTCTTACTGTCACTATGATGTTAATATTACTAAAAGTTCTCTTAACCCTGCTTTATCCGTAAATACAGTTTGCCAGTTAGAAAGCGATGCACTATCTGGAGTGTTTACTGTAAATGCCGAGAACAAGACGGTACATTTCTCTAAGGGCAACCTTCGCTACACCGTTGCTACCCAGACATGGAGCTTCTTCGACAAGCAGAGCGATTGTGGACCATCAACCTATGCCGCTGGTCACGATAAGGAAATCTCCTTGTTCAACTGGGGTTACAATCCGGTACAGTCCATAATTCCTGATGGAAAACATGAAGACAATGTTGACAAAACATCAGGCAATTTGTCTCAGGATCATGATTGGGGATGCACGATGGGTGACGGCACGACCTGGCGCACACTGACCCATGACGAGTGGAAGTATCTGTTCGAAACCAGAGTAATGAAGAATGGAGGACCTCGCTACACCCTCGGCATAAGATGTGGTGGCATTCTGGGCATAGTCATCTATCCAGATGATTACAATGGCAGCGCATTGTCAGGAACGATTGCTGAGATTCCCGAAGGCGTAGTCTTCCTTCCTGCTGCGGGTGAAAGAGTTGGTGGTCAGATCAAGGAATTCAATGATTGGATCAACTACTGGTCATCTACAGGAGTTGTTATGCCAGATATTATGCATCCTGAGATAGAATATCTTATGGCGTACTTCATTTCATACAACTCTCAGGATCCTACTTTAAAAACTAATTGGAGTACTCGCAGCTACCATGGTCACAGTGTCCGTCTCGTTGCAGAAATAGAATAAAAAGTTTTGCAATAATATACGTTATGACTCCATAAATATTATAACTCAATATGCTTAAGAAACTAATTTTATTATAACTCAATATGCTTAAGAAACTATTTTTCGCGTCTGCCTTGATGATTTCGGCAGCATTCGCATTCGTTGCTTGCAGTAGCGACGACGACAACAATGACAACAAGAGCTCGCTGGCTAAGACCTCATGGACTCTTGAAGTAGATAATCCTGACAACCCTATGGTGATCAGTATCGTTTCCAATAGTGAAGGCTATTTCACTTCGTCTTATGAGATAGAAGATGAGGATGGAAAGGTGTATAAGGATGAAACTCGCACCAAGTTCACTTATCAAAAAGATGGCGAGAAGTATAAGATGTTCATCAAATCTGTTGCATCGAAAGACGGAGATACCTGGAATATTGTTGATTACGATGATGTGGATTATACACTATATTTTACTGTCAACGAGCAGGCAAAGACCATGACTCTGACCTTTGTGAATGATAAAATAGTAACCGTGAAGCAGACTGATTACACTCCTATCTCATGGCCGGAATCATCTGGTGGTGGTGAACGTGTAGTACCAAAGACAAATGATGATTTACTGGGGAAATGGGAGGGTGAAGCGCCTACTCCTTTTGGTTTTGTAGAATTCTGTTCTTTTACGTTCAAAAAGGAAGGTGATAAATATTTGGTTGATGGTCACGTAGAATTTGTTGATATGTTGTTTACCCGTTCTCCATTTTATGAACTCAATTTCCAGAATGCGCCTTATACAGTTTATAATGGTTTGGCGGTTATTGAAAATGTTGCAGATAAAACAAATATTGTATTGCTTGCTATAAATATGGATTGTTTTGAAGCAAGTGTAGTTCTTGAAGGAAAGCTTCTTGCTGGAATTCCATTGATTACAAAACGTATGTCTAAGAGAATGCAGTAGCGACGACGACAACAACGGCAACAAGGGGTGCTGATGATGTCTTTATAAATATCACGAGGTCGTGCCAGTTAATTCTGACGCGACCTCGTTGCTTTTTCTTCTATCAATCGTCAATCGTCAATTGTCAATTGAATTGCCGTGGGCCAAAAAATATCAACAAATAAAAATAGATAAAAACATAAAAAAATGATTTTCGAATAAATTTTCGGTGAATTGCCCGCGAATTATTTCGTAAATTTTATTTTGTCTCTGCTTCGCAAGAAGCATGTTTTTTTTATTTTTATATGTTTTTATTTGTTTTTATTTGTTTTTCTTCCGGCCTACGGCAATTGTCAATTGTCAATCGTCAATTGTTAATTGTAAATGTCTTGACTTCCGTCAACAAATGATATTTGCAAAATGTCTTTTGGACGTTTTGCAAATAGTCCTTATCCCTTTTTTCTTATCTTTGCAACAGAAATTATAAAAAAACAATATCGTTACAATTTAATATCAAACAAAAAATGAAAAAGTTTATTTCTATGTTTGCCTTCGCGGCAGCAATCGTATTCGGTGCTTTCACACTCGCTTCTTGCGGTGATGATGATGATGCAAAGTCAACAATTCTCACTGGCACAGTATGGAAGGGTGTCATTTCTTACGGTCCTTTAAAGGCTGAAACAACTATTAAATTCCATACAACCACTTATGAGATTTCCATCGTGGCACTTGATGGTTCTTTGTTAATGAACACTACAAAAGGTAATTATTCAATGTCTAGCGACAACAAGACTGTTTATATTACAGCAGAGACAGGTCAGACAATTGGTAAGATCAGCGATGATGGCAAGACTATGACAATTAATAATTCTGCGTCAGAAGCCGCTGGCACTCTCACAAAGCAGTAATCTCCTCTGATTACATAACGAAACTTCATAAATCGACAAACCCCGAAGGCATCAGTCTTCGGGGTTGTCATATAACTAAAACAAAGTTATCTCTAATATGAAAAAACAAATCCTATTCATTCTTTGCCTCATGGCATCAATCGTGGCAAATGCCCAGTATAAGGTAAGCTCTGTTGACAAGCAGGAAGCTGAGAATATCAAGCTCCTCCAGGTGCTCGAAACCAGTGACAGGGTACTGGTGTATGGTACATTCACAAGCACTTATGATGATCACCGAAATTGGGACATTAGTCGTAAGGCAAAGGTGGAGAAGAACAATGCAAGCTACAAGATTACTAACTCTGTAAACATGCCTATCAAGAATGATGCTGAGCCAAGATTCATACACACTACAAAATTAGGCGATAAGGTTAACTTCTTGCTGGAATTCGAGAAGTTTGACCTCTCTTCCGGAACTTTCGACATCATTGAGGATGAAAGCATGCATGGCAATAATGTGTTTAATTTCTATGGCATCCATCTTGAGAAAATTAACACTAATGAAGCTATCGACACAAAGCGATTCCTAAACGACAGCCATGCTATCTTTGGTTACTATAAAGAGGACGGACATACTTATCACTATTACATCAAGGATAATGTCATGCTTATGTACTACAATACATGGAATGGCAAGGACTACATCATAAACCTTGAGATTACCAACAACTCCGACCATGGTGTGATGTTCGACCTCGCCAAGGTGCGCCAAGGAGGTACCGACAAGAAAGGAAAGCCAGTAAAGGTGTCACGCTATACTCCTGAGAGCTACGACAACAAGATAGAGAGCAGCCGTCGCTATGCAGCACGCATACAGACTAATGATGACTTTTCAATGTCCTTAGAGAACAAGATCTTTCATGAGCGCATCAATGCCAAGAACGAATGGGCAAAACTGGGACTCACAGCCTTGGAGCAGGCATACAAGAAGGCACAGGATAACCGCGTCCAGGCCTATCTCAAAGAGCATCCTAACACAAACCCTAAGGCTTTGCGCTCAAACAGCATCAAGCCAGGCGAGAGCCTTATAGGCTTCATTCCTTTCCAGGTTAAGAATAGCGATAAGTTCACAGTCACAATTAACATGGATGACTATGATTTCTATATCCTTTTTACCGGCTTGGCTAAGTAAAAGGAACGGA
>JAZQOH010000070.1:0-20815 GCA_045627725.1 Prevotella sp.
TATTTGTCTTTTAGCATATGCAGTCCTGTTTATGGCTGCAAAGTTACAAATTCAAATCGTTGCGCACAAAAAACTCTTGCAACTAACTATAATTCAATTATTTCAAAGAACGTTTTGCGATTTTTGGTGGACAGTAGTGATATCAAATAACTAATGGCTCAGGGACTTGTTCTTTGAGCCATTTTTTACATATTGATTCTCATGAGATGTTTATTCTTTTTGAATTATATAGTGAAACTGTATTGTAGTTTGAAAATAAAATTGTATTTTTGCAATCGAATAAGAATAAATGCACTTCGTAACCATAAAAGTATGTCAAAGAAAGAGTGTATAAATAATATGTCATCACATCTGTTTTGGGATGTAAACAGACAAGACATAGACCTCGATAAAAACGTGGCCTATGTGGTACAGCGTGTCTTGGAATATGGTCTTCAAGAAGATTGGGTGTTGTTAAGAAACCAACTTGGAATAGCAAGGATTGTGGAGGTCTGCAAGGGACTCCGTAGCCTTGACCCTAAGGCATTGGCATATATTTCATTGATTTCAAAAACTCCAAAAGAAGAATTCAGATGCTACACTATAAGACAATCGAATCCAACACTCTGGAACTCCTGAAGAAGCTTCAGGCAATACCTTGTCTTGCAAGTACTCGACTAGTTGGGTCTTTTCTTTTAAAAGAATTTACATTGTCAGAAATACTACGTTTCTACTTTCAAAAATATCCAGAAGCTTCAATCTTCCTTGCTTCCAAAAGTTTGGCTTATTACGATGATGCTGAATCGGACCCAATGCCATTGATGTTCTCAAAGGATACATGGGAACAAATGAAAAACTACATTGCCAGCAAATACGATGAATATGAAGCTAATTATTAATTTGGATGAACTTTCTATGCATCACTCCCTCTTCATGAATCAAAAATATCTCAACAATCTGAACAAAATCGTCCGAAGTTATTATTTCATCATCACTAATATTTGAAACTTGAGCCTCCTACGAACTCGCGTATGATGCTGGTAGGAGGGATGTCCTTATCGTTGATAGGGATGAAATAATGTAAGAACTTCAGGAGACGATGTGCCTCGGAGTATTCCGGGCAGTCCTTAGGAACAGTAGAGAGGATAGGCTCCACGTAATGACGGAGGAAGGCAAACTCGATGTTCATGGCAGAATTGAACATCATATCGGCATCCTCCTGGAACGGATATATCCATTGCTCTTCACCCTTGCCAACGAGAGGCCATTGAGCGATAGTTTCCTGAACGGAGAAGGCTCCTTTGTTATAGTCGCGGATGATGCGGCGGAGGAGACGGTTATCGCGGGTTGGAATCCAGTTGTGGGCATCGAGAGATATGCTGGTGAGGGCAGAGATGTAAATCTTAAACTTATATCTATCGTCAACGAGGGCGGTGAGGCGAGGATTGAGGGCGTGGATGCCTTCGATGAGCAGAACGTGTTTATCGGTGAGACGCATACGCTTACCGTTGTATTCGCGCTGTCCTGTCTTGAAATTATACTCTGGTGTCTCTACCTCCTCGCCATTGATGAGGCGTGAGAGATGATCGGAGAGGAGACGATGGTCCACGGCTTCGAAGTTCTCGAAATCGTATCTGCCATCAGGAAGCAAAGGGGTATCCACTCGATTAACGAAGTAGTCGTCGGTGGAGAAGCTGATAGGGCGCAATCCGCAGGCGAGGAGCTGTATGGAGAGTCGCTTGCAGAACGTAGTCTTTCCCGAACTGGAAGGACCTGCGATGAGGACGAGTCTGAGATCATCCTCACGATAGCGACGGTCTATCTCCTCAGCCATCTTGACGATTTTCTTTTCTTGAAGTGCCTCTGCCACCTGTATCATTTCCGTTGCCTGCCCGTTGAGGCAAGCCTTGTTGGCATCACCGGCATTTGCCATTCGCATAATGACGTTCCACTTCACGTGTTCCTTATATACTTCGAAGGTCTTTGGCTGAGGTATCATCTCCTCCAGTTTGCTCGGATCTTTTTCTGATGGTGCACGGAGAAGCATTCCCTCCTCACCGTAAGGGACAAGTCCGAACACCTTGAGCATTCCCGTGGATGACACGAGAGGACCATAGAAATAGTCGGTAGTGTCGCCAAGGATATAGTAGTCGGTAGTAGGGCTGTCAATGGTTTCGAGTAGTCTTACCTTGTCACTAAGTCCTTGTTCGCGGAATATACGGATAGCCTCTTTCGTTGGAACCTCCTTGCGAACGAAAGGCATATCGAGAGCGATAATCTCTTCCATACGAAGGCGGATGCGCTCCACCTCAGCAGGGGTGATGCCATGGCGAGGGGAGGGGGAACCCTGCGTAGAAGCGCAGGGAACGGGGATGGGGGAGCCTTCGCAAAGCGAAGGAGCCTGAACACGGAGGAAGTTGCAGTAATAGCCTCCGGATATCTCATGCTCGATGAAGAGCTTGGAACCAGGGAAGAGATCTTGGGTTGCTTTGTATAGGACGAAGCAAAGAGAACGGATGTAGGTAAGCATTAGAAGGTTAGGGGTTCTTTTAGTCGCTCCGCTTTGTAAAAGCATCGGCAAAGCCGCTGAGCGAGAGGTTAGAGGTTAGAGGGAATTCTAGTTTTTATAGTTGTTCTAGAGGTCCTAGGTTATCTAGTATTTCTAGATTCTAGAATTTCTATGTTTTGTCTTTTAGGCATCTATGCCAAGTTTCTGCTCTATCTCTATCATCTGTGAGCGGAACTCTGCGTCGCTGGTGAGACGAGTGGAGACGAGCTGAAGGCTGTGAAGGACGGTGGAGTGATCACGACCTCCTATCTGACGACCTATGCGAGATGCTGGCATTCGCATGTGCTTGTCGGCGAGATACATGATAATCTGGCGTGGGACGACAATCTCACGCTTGCGGGTACGTCCTTTGACGGCAACCTCGGTGACGTTGAAATGATCGCAGACAACGTGGATGATATCGTCAATGGTGAGTACCTGATCGTTTATCTTCATAGATCGCTTGAGGATTCTCTCCACAAGGCGCATGTCGATGTTGCAGTTATCGACGATGCTATATGCCATCATGGAATTGATGACACCCTGAAGGTCGCGGACACTGCCGTTGGCATTCTCTGCGATATAGCGAACCACATCCTCTGGAACGACGAGACCATCGCGGGCTATCTTGCGATGGAGAATGTCTATGCACAACTGGATGTTAGGCTTTTCTAATTCTGCCACAAGACCGCAGGAGAAACGGGTGATGAGACGTGTCATCATGCCCTCGAGCTGAACAGGAGGACGATCGCTTACGAGTACAATACGCTTGGCGAGTCGGAAGAGATGGTTGAAGATATGGAAGAAGGTCTCCTGTGTCTTCGGTGCCGACATCCATTCCTGCACATCGTCGATGATGAGCATGTCGATAGTTTGATAGAAGGCAATGAAATCGTTGATGTTATTCTTCAAACGAGCATTGGTGAACTGCACTTGGAATGTTCGTGCACTTACGTAAAGGACACGCTTCTCTGGGTATAGTTCCTTGCATCGAAGACCGATAGCATTGACGAGGTGTGTCTTTCCACAACCGGAAGGACCATAGATAAAAAGAGGGTTGAACTGCGTGCCCTGTGGATGCTCGGCGATGTTGATACCAACGGAACGGCATAGCTTGTTGGAATCACCTTCTACAAAGTTGCGGAAGGTCTGTCGGGCATTCAGTTGTGAGTCAATCTCGGTGAGCTGCTGGTCGGGAGTGCCAGGGGCATGCATAGCGGATGCGGCAGCAGCATCGGAAGCTTTGTAATCGGGAGTGAGGGCATCCACCTCGCCTTCTATGGTGGTGCTGCCTCCTTTCCTTTTGGAGGAAGGGGATGTAGCATTCTTGTCAACGACAGTGGCAAACCATTGAAGGCTCTGTATCTTGCCGAAGGTACCTATGATGGCGGTGCGCAGAAGATCCACATGCTCCTTCTCTATGTATTCTGAGACATAAAGACTCGGAACGCATAGGGTGAGAGTGTTAGTAGAGGGATTGAACGATTTCAGCGTGACAAGCGAAAACCACTTGTCATACACCTCAGCGTCAAGGCTCTGCTTGAAGAAATTCTGGCAAGAGGCCCATAAGGCCTTCGGATTCTGCATGATTGAACTAATTGACGATTGACGATTGACAATTGACGATTATGCTTTCGATTGGTAATTTACGATTACTTGTCTTTCTTTCCAAACAGAGAGAAATGAACGTAACGCTTTGGATGTGCCTTGAGGTCGATGAGCAGAGAATCTGCAGATGCCACCGTTGCAGTCACATTATTGTAGAGTACAGGATCGTGGAGCAAGAGACCTATACTTCCCTCACGACTGTTGAGAGCATCGGTAAGCGACTTGACATTGGCGAGTGTAGCGTTGACGTCGGCCATGGTAGTAGCAATGTCAACAGCGGCAAGATTGCCTGTGAGTGTCTCTGTGTTAGCCATTACACCGTCAACCTTGTCGAGAAGGCCTGGCACCCTCTTGTTGAGGCTTGCCATCATAGTGTTGAGCTGCTGTGTGGTGGTAATGAGGTTTCCTGATATCTCCTGCGCATTATGCATAGATGCTGTGATGGCAGGATCGGCAAGAATCATATTGATGGAAGCGAGGATGCTGTCGAGTTTTGGAAGCATCTGCTGTACGGCAGGAATCATACTCTTCAGTTCGCCCATAGCGCCTTCAGAAACTGCGCCGAGGATGATGTCACCAGGATTTACACGCTCACGAGGGTTATTGGCAAGGAGAAGGTTCACCTTCACATTGCCCATAAGGTCGGAAGTAATCTCTGCCGTAGTACCGAGAGGAATGCGCAGATTCTTGTCGATGTCAACATTTGCGATGATGTTTCCTGGGTGCTCGTAATCGTATTCGATACCCATGATGGTGCCTACGCGATATCCATCGGCATAGACAGGGCAAGAACTGGACATGCCGTCGATATTCTTGAACGACATCTTGTAGGCATAGTCGTTGGAGAATGTAGCCATTCCCTTAAGGAAGTTAAGGCCGAAGTACACGGCAACGATACCCAATACAGCCACAATGGCAATCTTCACTTCTTTTGTAAAGTATTTCATAATCTTATTTCCTTTCCTTGAATTCTTTGATAGCTTCGTTAATGTTCATCTTCTCATCATTCTTGAAGGCAATGATGAAAGCCTGAGGGAATTTGTCGAGCAAGGTCTTGCGAAGCTTATAGATTTCGTTATAGTTCGTAGAACTGCCGATAGTATATTTAACTGTTTTTCCTTCCTTGTAATATTCAGCCTTTTCTCCTTTCAGGCGTGAATCCTTCTCTTTGAGAATCTGGTCGGAGACGAAAATCTGTACCTTGAAGACAGGAGCATTTGTGTTGCTCTTCTTTTCCTGTGATACCTCTTTCTTCTGCTCAGCTTTCTTTGCAGGTACTGGCTCTTTCTTAGGAGCTGGTTCCTGGGAAACGATAGGTGAGGATGTATTCTCCGGTTCTATCACCTTGCTTGGGATAACAGCATTGCCGTCGTATCTGTTCTTATATGCCACGAATGCCTGATAGATGCCTCGTGCCATGTTGTTGATGTGAGTTTCATTGTTGAGCAACTGTTCCTCTGCAGGGGTGGAGATGAAGCCTAACTCAATGAGACAACTTGGCATTGACGTCTCGCGAAGGACGAGGAAACCAGCCTGCTTTACGCCCTTATCGGGACGGTTGGCGGCAGAACATACGTTGTTCTGCACGTATTTTGCCAGTTCCACGGAGCGCGCCATATTGTGATCCTGCATGAACTCAAACATTATGTAGCTCTCTGCAGAGTTAGGATCAAAGCCCTCATATCGCTCTTTATAGTTGTTCTCCACGAGGATAACGGAGTTCTCTCGTTTTGCCACTTCAAGGTTGTCGCCAGCGCGATGCATACCAAGGGTGTAGGTTTCAAGACCTCTTGCCACATGGTTCTTTGCAAGTGCGTTGGTGTGTATGGAAATGAAGAGATCGGCCTTTGCCTTGTTTGCTATCTCGGCGCGGTCGTAGAGGGTAACGAATACGTCCGTCTTTCGAGTGTAGATAACCCTCACGTCGGGGCAGTTGCGCTCCACGTAGCCACCGAAGGCGAGAGCTGTGCGCAGATTGATATCCTTCTCTTTAGAGAAAGCACCCACCGCACCAGCGTCTTTTCCTCCGTGTCCGGCATCAATGACGAGGGTAAAACGGTGAGGAGCAGCCATGGCAATGACTGTTCCAAAGAGAAGAAAGGTGATGTATGTGTATATTCTTTTCGGCATTGTTCGCAAAATTAATGCAAAATTACAAAAAAAGCGCAGAAACAGGAATTCTTATCTTATAATTTAGAATTTATTCACTTTATATACTCTAATTCTATTCCTGCTCCCTTCATATCGAAGGACATCGGAGGGGCAATCTTGATGAGCTTGACTTTGATGCTTGTGATGTCGCTAAACTGCAGGCAGAGAGATTTTATGATGCGTCCTGCCACATGCTCGACGAGGGCGGAAGGTTTGCTCATCTCCTGCTTTACGATCTCTGCCGCCACGGCATAGCTGAGTGTGTCGTTTACGTCGTCGCTCAGAATACAATCGTCCATAGGATAACCGATACGGAGACTGACAACATAATCGTTGCCAATCTCGCGTTCCTGCTCCAATACACCGTGGAAGGCATGGAGGCGAAGTTCGTCTATGATGATGGTGCCTTGCAAGAGGGTGGGTTTCGTTGTTTTCGAGTTGTCGAGTTTTCGATATTTCGATGTTTCGATGTTTCGATGTTTCGGGATTTCGGGATTTCGATGTTTCGGGAATTTCGAGATTTCGATGTTTTGGTGTTATTCTCCCTCTCCTGGGATATACTTCTTCAGCGCGCGAGCCACACCGCTCTTCCACTGGTTGAGCTCTTCTTCCTTGAAAGTGAGCGACTCAATAAGCTTCACGACAGAAGGGATAGGCATGTGATAACGGAGGACACCGGAGAAGAGTTTTGCATAGTTCCAGCAGTCAGGGTTGAACTTCTCGGAAAGTCCTTCTACAGTTGTTTTGTAGCCACGCTTGTTCTCAAACTGGAAGTCGTAGCGGTGAGTGCCGTCAGGGTTTGTCTGGCGGATGATCTTTCCCTTGAGGATGTTTTTAGGCAATACGATACCTTCCTCGTCATCCTGAATGCCTGTGAATATCTCGTATGGCTCATTGTTGAGGAGACCAACGAAAGCAACCCATTTCTCCTTGAAGTTCTGGAAGCGAATAACGTCGCATTCCAACACGTCAGGGCGTTCTTCTACAATCTTTGTCTTATTGTCTAATTCCATTTTTCTGCTGTTTTTATATTTTTGTTTTGCAAAAATACTCTTTTTTTCCGAAAACGCGAAAAAAACATTCTCAAAAAAAACATAAAAGGGGGTAAAGCCATATTTCTATCCCTTTTTCTTTGCATTCTCGCAATAAATGGTTAACTTTGCACTCGAATTGTATATATTATATATAGGTGAACAAATAGAAATTCTGTTCGCTTAACATTATAATTAAGAAGAACAAATGTCAACAGAAGAAGAATTCAAGGAAGCTTTGAAGGAATGCCGCGATATTTTCGAGGCAAAACTCGGGGATTATAGTGCATCCTGGCGCATACTGCGTCCTTCATCGCTCACTGATCAGTTGTTTATCAAGGCAAAGCGTATCCGACAGTTGGAAACTGGCGAGGTGGCTATGGTGGAAGAGGGAATACGCCCTGAGGTGATGGCTCTCGTGAACTATGGAATCATAGGTCTTATCCAACTTGAGCAGGGATATGTTGACGAACCGGATATCGACAAGGTGAAGGCTATGGAACTCTATGATAAGTATGCAGAGGAAACCCTTCAGTTGATGATAAGGAAGAACCACGACTATGCTGAGGCGTGGAGAGGCATGCGTACGACAAGCTATACCGACTTTATTCTTACGAAGATAAACCGTGTGAAGGAGATAGAGGATAATCAGGGTAAGGTGTCCGTGTCGGAAGGTATCGATTCCAACTATATGGATATTATCAACTATGCAGTCTTCGGACTTATAAAGACAAAGTAAGAGTTGTTCAGGAGTATAATCGTAAACATATCGCGTGTACTGCTTTCCCTGACGTTTATCTTCTCAGGGTTTGTGAAGGCTGTGGATCCCATAGGCACGCAATATAAGATACACGACTATCTTGAGGCGGTAGGACTGAACGAGATGGTGCCTGACATGGTGACGCTTGGCACATCGGTGATGCTGTCGATGATGGAATTCTCACTCGGTGTGTTCCTGCTCTTCGCTATGATGCGCAAACTCGTGTCGCGTGTAGTCTTGCTCTTTATGCTAGTGATGACGCTCGTGACACTCTGGCTGTGGATAGAGAATCCCGTGAGCGACTGCGGATGTTTCGGCGATGCTATTCATCTCACCAATGGTGAAACGCTCGTAAAGAATCTCATACTGCTTGTGATGGCTGCAGTAGTGGCTTGGATGCCATTGAGGATGCCTCGCTTCGTAACGCTCAACAATCAATGGATAGTGTTTCACTATACCTTCATCTTCATCCTCGGCATTTCGGTGTGGAGTCTCTATTATCTCCCGCTCTTCGATTTTCGCCCATATAAGGTGGGAACAAATATACCAGAAGGGATGGTGATACCTGAGGGAGAGAAGGGCCCTGAGTTCGAGACAACCTTCATAATGGAAAAGGATGGAGAGAGAAAGGAGTTCTCCCTCGATGACTATCCAGATTCCACCTGGACGTTCATCGATAGTAAGACGAAGCAAGTGGCAGAAGGTTTCGTACCTCCTATACACGATTTCGACATACAGCTGATACCTTCCCCACAGGATGGAGATGCAGATGAGGAGGATATCACGGAGGAAGTTCTCACCGATGATGGCTACACTTTCCTGCTTATATCGCCACATCTGGAATATGCCGATGACTCCAACTTCGGCGACATCGATATGATCTACGAGTACGCTAATGACAATGGCTACAACTTCTATTGTCTTACGGCGAGCGGAGATTCTGCAATACAGCGATGGAGGGAGATGACGGGAGCGGAATACAGATTCTGCCATACCGATGAGACAACGTTGAAAACCATCATACGAAGCAATCCGGGACTTCTCCTGCTCAAGGAAGGAACGATAATAAACAAATGGAGTCACAATGCTCTGCCTTCCGAGGAGATGATGGAGGCACCGCTGGAGAAGAGCGAATTCGGACAGATACCAAGGGATGCTACTGCACAGCAGATAATCCTCCTGTTGCTATGGTACGCCATGCCTCTCGCGCTACTCGTCATTGCCGACAGACTATGGCTCTGGTCGAAGTGGATTAAGAGAAAACAAAAGATAAAATTAGGTATTAACCCCGTTCTTGACAATATGCTTGCCGAGGACATAAAAAACAAATCAAAAACAATGAGAAAGAAAATTGTAGCAGGTAACTGGAAAATGAACAAGAACCTGCAGGAGGGCGTTGCTCTCGCTAAGGAACTCACAGAGGTAGTTAAGAACCCTAACTGCGAGGTTATCATCGGTACTCCATTCATCCACCTTGCTTCTGTAGCTGACGTTATCAAGGATAGCTGCATCAAGCTTTCTGCAGAGAACTGCGCTAACAAGGCTTCTGGTGCTTACACTGGTGAGGTTTCTGCTGAGATGGTTAAGTCAACAGGTGCTGAGTATGTTATCCTCGGTCACTCAGAGCGTCGTGAGTACTACAACGAGACTCCAGAAATCCTGAAGGAGAAGGTAGAACTCGCTCTCGCTAATGGTCTTAAGGTTATCTTCTGTATCGGTGAGTCACTCGCACAGCGTGAGGCTAATGAGCAGGAGGCTGTATGTAAGGAAGAGCTCGCTGGTTCTGTATTCCATCTCTCTGCTGAGCAGTGGAAGAACATCGTAATCGCTTATGAGCCAATCTGGGCTATCGGTACAGGTAAGACTGCTACTGCAGAGCAGGCTGAGGAGATTCACGCTTACATCCGTTCTTGCGTTGCTGAGGTTTACGGTGCTGAGGTTGCTGATGACACAACTATCCTCTATGGTGGTTCTTGCAAGGCTTCTAACGCTCCTGAGCTCTTCGCTAAGGCTGACATCGACGGTGGTCTTATCGGTGGTGCTTCTCTCAAGGCTGCTGACTTCAAGGGTATCATCGACGCTTGGAACTAATCGTAAATTATAAAGAATATTTCTGTGAATTTTCAGAAAATCATATTGACAATATGTCTGGCATTGATGGCTATGTCCATCAATGCTCAGACTCTTATTGATGACCTCCGCAGGATGGAGGCAGGAAAAGGAAAGGTCACCGTGCAGCAAAGCAAGGAAATCGATGACCTTGTGAATGGTAATCGTAATATCGTCAACCAGAACACACCGAAGACACCAACGGCGTCTTCAAATAATGTTTCGCAGACAACAACTGCAAGCATTCCTAATAATGAAACAACAAAGCCTGAACAGCGCTCGACCACAGCAAAGATAGATGCAGCGACACCAACGGACAACTATGATACGGATGTTGTCGTTGATACTCGTAAGAAGGTGATGCGCAATAGTTACAAGACAACAGGCTACCGCATACAGGTGTTCTCTGGTGGCAACTCGCGCAATGACCGTCAAAAGGCGGAGGAGGCTGGTGCCACAGTGAAGAGAATGTTCCCTAATGAACCCGTCTATGTACATTTCTACTCCCCTTCCTGGAAATGTCGTATGGGAAACTATCGTAGTACGTCTGAGGCACAGAAGTATCTGAAACAGATAAAGACAGTATATCCGCAAGCTTGTATTGTGAAGGGAACGATAAGTGTACAATATTGAAAAAACTAGTCGATCTAGAGCACCTAGAATCTCTAGAAAAAAGAATAAGAGAATGGAACAGGAAAAATACTTACGTCCAGGACTTGAAGAACTGGCAGAAGGCTATCATAAGATACTGGGATTGCTTGGCGAAGATCCAGAACGCGAAGGATTGATAAAGACTCCTATGCGCGTGGCAAAGGCTATGCAGTTCCTCACTAAAGGATATTCAGAGGATCCGAAGGCGATACTTGAATCGGCTATCTTCCATGAGGCATACAATCACATGGTCATCGTGAAGGATATCAACTTCTATTCGCTTTGCGAGCATCACATGCTTCCTTTCTACGGTAAGGTGCACGTGGCATACATCCCTGATGGTACCATCACAGGTCTTTCAAAGATTGCTCGTGTGGTGGAGGTATTCGCACGTCGTCTGCAGGTGCAGGAGCGTATGACTCATCAGATTATGGAATGCATCAACGAGACGCTGAAGCCAGAAGGTGTGATGGTCGTTGTGGAAGGTGCGCACATGTGTATGCAGATGAGAGGTGTGGAGAAACAGAACTCCATAACGACTACATCGGCTTTTTCTGGTGTGTTCGAGGATATGAATACACGACAGGAGTTTATGAATCTGATAAAGAAATAATAACCCCTCCTAACCTCCCCAAAGGAGAGGAAATGCAACTCACAATAGTTATGAAATTTGTATCTTGGAATGTCAATGGCCTTCGTGCCTGTGTAGGTAAAGACGGAGAGACTGTAGAGAAAGGAACAATAGGTTTTCAGACAGCTTTCGATATGCTGGATGCTGATTTCTTCTGCCTTCAGGAAACGAAGTTGCAGGCAGGGCAGCTTGATATCGCTTTTCTTGGCTATCAGTCTTTCTGGAACTATGCCGAGAAGAAAGGATATTCCGGAACTGCAATCTTCGCTAAGCACGCTCCAGAGAAGGTGTTCTATGGTCTTGGCACGGTGACGGATAGTGGTGATATCATCTATGATACAGATTCTGACCACAACCATGAAGGACGAGTGATTACGCTGGAGTATCCAGAATTCTATCTCGTTACCTGTTATACTCCTAACTCACAAGATGGATTGAAGCGTCTCGACTACCGTATGACATGGGAGGATGCCTTTCGTACATATCTCGTGGCTCTCGATAAGAAGAAGCCAGTCATAGCATGTGGTGACCTCAACGTGGCTCACGAGGAAATTGACCTTAAGAATCCAAAGACAAACCATCAGAATGCGGGCTTCACCGATGAGGAGAGACAGAAGTTCACCGAACTCCTCAACGCAGGTTTTCTCGACACTTTCCGCACGTTGCATCCTGAGGATGTAACATATTCTTGGTGGTCATACCGTTTCCAGGCAAGAAAGAAGAACACAGGATGGCGCATCGATTATTTCATCTGTTCTGAGCGTCTCCGCGAGAAGATAGAGAGTGCTTCCATCCATACAGACATATATGGAAGCGACCATTGCCCTGTGGAGGTAATTTGCAAATTATAAATTGTACATGGTAAATTGTAAATGGTAAATATTCTCGATTTCCTATTCCCTCGTTTCTGCCTCGTTTGTGGCAAACGATTGAAGAAGGATGAGCATATAGTGTGCCTCCATTGCAATATCCATCTGCCTCGCACTGACCATTTCTCACGTCTTGACGATAATCCCGTAAAGCAGTATTTTGTCTCGGAAGACAGGATAGTGCAAGGCGCTTCGTTTATGTATCATCGTTCAGGTACTGACAGCGCGAATATCGTCTATTCAATGAAGTATCATGATAATCGAAAAGGATGCAGGAAGATGGGACGCTTGCTTGCACAGGAGGTGAAGGACTCGGGATTCTTCAATGGCATTGACCTCATCGTACCAGTTCCTCTTACCTTGAAGCGCGAGCATCATCGTGGCTATAACCAGTGCTATCATATCGCAAAAGGAATATCAGATGTTATGGGACTGCCGGTGTTGCGCCATGTGCTTCTCCGACACACATATCATGGAAGTCAGACACATCTCTCACTGCATCAGCGCATAGACAACGTTGCTGATGTGTTTACCCTCAGGGATGCTGAGGCAATAAAGGGGAAGCATGTTCTCCTTGTGGATGATATTATAACGACTGGTGCCACTACGATGTCTTCTGCGCGACAATTACTTAAAGCAGAAGGTACCGTCGTTAGCATAGTCTCCTTAGGATATGCGGGAATGAAGTAGTTCTCGTTAAAACACCGTCCATGCCACAACAATGAAAGCGATGCCCATCGCTATGTTTATCCATTGCTGGATAAGTTCAAGTTGTTGTGTGAGTTTATGTGCTTTTTGAGAAGCCTTATGAAGAAGGAAGGCGATGAGAAGAACCGGCAGTGCTGCTCCTATAGAGAATATGAGAGGGTAGAGAAGACCTAAGTGTGCAGAGATGGATAATGGAAGCAATGCACCGAAATAGAGCACTGCACTCTCTGGACAAAAGGCGAAGGCAAGCGTGATGCCGAGAAACAGCGCACCCATAGGGCCGTTGCGCTTTATGAGATTACCACAGTTGTGGCAGTCATCCCCATGCTCATGATGATGAGTGTGAATACCTCTGTAGATCAGGAATAATCCCATTGCCGTAAGTGCGTAAGGCAATAGTGTCTCTCCGTTGCTGAGCAATGTCTGCACTGCATCGATGTTTTTACCGCCACCTATCAGGCATATAAGTACCCACCCCAGTAGAGTATAGGTAATCGAGCGCCCTATCACATACAACAGGTGATGATAGGGAGACAGATGTGCCTCCTCATCTCTCCTTATTATATATGTAAGGGCTGAGATGTTTATAGCCAGCTGGCAAGGGTTGATGGCAACGAGAATGCCGAGAAGAAAAGATGTTAGCATGGAGAGTAATGGACTATTGGTTGATCTCTACAGTTCTTGTTCCGTCAGCCTGTGCTGTGATGCAAACCTTCACTGCATCTTCAGGCAATAATGGTTCGATAAGTTCCGGCCATTCCATGAAACAGATAGCATTGCTGTAGATGTAATCCTCGTATCCCATATCGTAAACTTCCTCCATGCGCTTGATGCGATAGAAGTCGAAATGGTAGATAGTGGTGTCTCTTCCCGTGTATTCATTCACGATGGCGAAGGTAGGCGATGTAATAACATCGTCCACTCCCAGTTCTTCGCAGATGGCTTTTATGAACGTAGTCTTGCCGGCTCCCATGCTTCCATAGAAAGCGAAAACGTTGGCATCACCCATATTGGCAACAAATTCTTTTGCTGCTTCGTGGATGGTTTCAGGGGATTGTATTGTTATTTTCATTTTTTTCTTCCTTTCAGTGTAATCAGAGGTATTATCATTTCCTCCATTGAGATACCGCCATGTTGGAAGGTGTCCTTGTAATATTGTACGTAGTAGTTGTAGTTGTTCGGATAGGCAAAGAAGTCATTCCCCGTGGCGAACACGTATGAAGTGGAAATGTTTGGCGATGGCAGTTGTGCCTTCTGCGGATCCTTTATCACGAATACATCCTTGCTGTCGTAGGACAGAGACTTGCCCAACTTATAGCGCAGGTTCGTGTTAGTATTGCGATCACCGACGATCTTCACAGGCCTATCTGCACGGATACTGCCGTGGTCAGTGGTCAGGATGATGCGATAGTCGCTCTGAGAAAGTGCAGAGAAGAGTTCGGCAAGCACCGAATGGCGGAACCAGCTGAGCGAGATACTTCTATATGCACTCTCGCTGTTTGCCAATTCACGCACCATCTTCGACTCTGTGCGCGCGTGTGACAGCATATCGATGAAGTTGACAACAACCACGTTAAGGTCGTTCTGCTTCAATCCGTTGAACTGTTGCATCAGTTTCTCACCGCCGTTGGAGTCATTGAGTTTATAGTATGAGAACGAATGACGACGGCGATAGCGTTCTATCTGTGTCTTCACGAGAGGTGCCTCATTGAGGTTCTTGCCCTCGTCCTCATCCTCGTCCACCCATAGTTCTGGGAACATCTTCGCTATCTGTTGAGGCATCAATCCACTGAAGATAGCATTGCGGGCATATTGCGTTGCCGTAGGCAATATACTGAGATACAAGTCTTCGTCGATGTCAAACATGTCGCCAATCTCCTCTGCCAGCATTCGCCATTGGTCATAGCGGAAGTTATCGATGACGATGAGGAACACTTTCTCGCCATTGTCGATGTGAGGGAAGACGCATTTCTTGAAGATGTCGGGCGACATAATAGGACGTTCCGGTGCTACACCATTTGTAGTAGGCATCACCCAATCCATGTAGTTCTTCTTTATGAACTTCGCAAAACCATTGTTCGCTTCCTCTTTCTGCATGCGAAGCATCTCCGTCATGCTGCTCTGCGTCGATGCAAGTTCCAGTTCCCATCTTACGAGGAGTTTATATACATCCTTCCAGTCATCAAAACTGCGACAATCGCTTATCTTCATCGAGATATCCATGAAGCTCTGCTGGTAACCGCTTTGTGTCACTTCCGTCACAATCTCTCGCTGGTGTATGTTCTTCTTCAGCGAAAGGAGTATCTGCATCGGATTGACGGGCTTTATTAGATAGTCGGCAATCTTCGATCCTATCGCCTGATCCATGATATCCTCTTCCTCGCTCTTTGTTACCATCACGACAGGCGTCTGTGGCTGTATCTCCTTGATGCGTTGTAGTGCCTCAAGACCAGTAATGCCTGGCATCATCTCGTCGAGAAATACGAGGTCGAACGTCTGTTGCTGACACTGTTCTATTGCGTCAAGGCCATTGCTGACCGTGACAACCTCGTAGCCCTTCTTCTGAAGGAAAATGATGTGGGCGCGGAGATGTTCTATCTCGTCGTCAACCCAGAGAAGTTTGCCGTTTGACATAATTATTTATTTGTCGTGGTTTCGATATTTCGATGTTTCGAGATTTCTATGGCTCGATGTTTCGATACTTTGAAGTTTGTAAATTTTCTTAAAATCCTTCCAACTCATAATATTCGTCTTCCAGATCTTCTGAATCCTGCTTGCTATCGATTATGATGATTGGTTCTTCATCTTCTTCCTTTTCTTTCTTCTTCACATCTTTCTTGTCGTCCTTCTTTTGTTCTTTCTTCTCGACAGGAATTATGACAGTGCCTTGTTCCTGTTTCTTCTCAGGTTCGACAGGAATTATGACGGTACCTTGTTCCTGTTTCTTCTCAGGCTCGACAGGAATGATGACAGTACCTTCCTGCTTTGTGTCTTCTTCGATAGGAAGAATCACCGTAGTGCCTTCATCCTTTTTCTCTTCTGTTTCCACTGGAATAATGACGTTTACGTTTACAGGAGTGTTTTCGTTCGTCTCCGTAGGAATGATGATGTCCTCAGGTATAACTTCTGTATTCTCCTCTTGGATTGGTACAATCTCTGTACCCTCCTCAGGGATTGGCATCAGGTCATCAATGTCCATGAAGTTGCCATTCTCCTCCTCGGTTTCCTCATTCTTCGTTGGAGGTGCTTCCGGTTCTACTCCGTCAGGCACGGCATTCTGCGTAGGTAAGTTAGGCCTCAGATCCTGCAATGTCTTTTCCTTCACTGCATCTGGCTCATAGAGCATGTACTCCCTGGCGATGTCGAGACTCTGGAAGTGCTCCACGTAGAATGAGTCATAGTCGTTGTAGCTGTATTGTTCGCCGAGCAGAGGAATGTTGATGTCGCTTATCACTACCGGACGGCATTTCCTTGCAACCTCCTTCATTGCATCGTTTTGATAGAGCACACGGGCATACTGCCTTGCCTCGTCGAATGAGCGGAAACCTGTCACCGACATTCTGTGTAATGCTCCGTCCATAGTGACGCCGAAGTCGAAGTTGCGCACCACGAAACTGGTGAAGTTAAAGCGTGCCATCTGATAAAGCAATCTGTTCTCTTCTACCGAGTCAGGCTCGTACACAAGCATGAATGTATATGGTGTGTTCACCTCATCGGAGAATGTGCGTGCCGCGATGCTGTCGCTGTCAGCCATCACTGCCGTGCGACGATTCCATACATCTGCCATCGAGAAGCGTGCGCCATGCAGTTTCCTGCCTTCCTTCACACCATTTATTATCATTCCCGCCATCTCGCTCACCTTGCTCTGTGGATGTTCCTTCACCACTGTCTGCATTCTGTCGAGGCAACCCTTCGTGTCGCCTTCGTTCAACAGACTAAGTCCGCTGATGAAAAGGAACTTGTCACGGTTGTCGCCCATAGGGAAACGTGTGTCGGAAATCTCCGTGTTGTCCTTCACCTCACTGAATCTGTCGTTCAGGAAGGCATCGTAAGTAGAAGCATAGAGTGAATCTTCTATGTGCTTGCCGAAGCGAGCGTTCTCCTCGAAATAAGGATCGGTTAGTATCTTCGTCCATTTAGATTCTGGATACTGATCCTTCAGCTTGTCTATCTGCGTCTGTGCCATGTCTGCTTCACCCTTCCTTGAATGCAGGAGGAACATATGATAGAGCACCTCGTCCATTGGATCAAAGTCAGGGAATTCACGCTGAAGACGGCTGAATGCCTTTTCGCAGAGAGGAAGGTTGTCGAGTTTATCCTTGAAGATGATGCCAGAATGGAACAATCCGTCCTTTATCAGTTCGTTGCTCTCTGCTATCTGCTCATCGGTGAAAGGAATTTGTGCAAGGTAGTACTCGCGCTTGTGAGGGTCGTTGGCAGCCGTGTCCATCTTTGCCTTCTCCGCCTCTTGCTTCTTCTCTTCGGTGGCGATGGAGTCGCGTTGCTCCTCGGTGAGTTCCTGTTCTGCATCTTCTGCTGTTACAGAACCCACCACGGTAACGTTCGAGCGTTGCCAATTGTCGGCATTCTCACGCTTTCCCCATTGTTTCTCAAAGGCTTGTTTACCCTGTTGTACTGCAGTAGGGTTATAGAAATACCATGTGGCATTCTTCTGCTGGTTGTTGTTTGTTGGGCGTGAGGCAGTGGTGCGCTGTCCTGTGTTGTTCTTCGCCTGTTGTTTTTGGGCAAACTCTTCCGCCTCTCTGTCCTTCTCCTCTTTCTCTTTCTTCTTCAGCGCCGTAATCACACGATCGATGGCCTCATTGCGGTCTTTCTCACTCATGTGAGCAAGGGCCTGGAGAGAATCCTGTAGTTGGATAGCGTCGGTATATGGCACCAGCTCGTCCAGCACCTTCGAGCGATCTGATAACTGCTTGTAGTCATCTCTATCCTTGTCCAACAAACCGATAGCCTCACCATAGCATCTGCCAGCATCACCATAGCGCTCCTTCTGCCAATAGAGATCGCCGAGGTGAAGCAGAAGCACACCCTTTTCTATTCCCGAGCGTGTTGCCTTCTCGTTGCCCTTTTCGTATGACCATATTGCCTGCATCGTATCTTTTTGTGCTAGATAGATGTTGCCGATAGCGTAATACACCTGGTCGAGATAATCCTTGTTGTTATCGTTGTGCGCCATGCGCTTCAGTTTGCTAATCATCGACTTCGCCTGACCACTTGTTGCCAGCACCTCAGTCATAGATATGCGAGCGTTGAAAGCCAGTTCGTAAGGAGGATTCTGGGCCAATACTTTCTTGAATGCCTTGTATGCCTCCTCGCGATGTCCGAGCGATGCCTCCACCTGTCCGAGCAAGTAGTATTCTCTCGCCTTCTGCACCTTTCGCATCTCGTGCTTTATCACCTTTCGCAGGTATCTCGATGCATTCTCCAAATCACCATTGTGCAGATAGTAGTCGGCGTAGGTGTAATCCCATTCCTTTTGAGCATGCCAGTCGATAGAGTCGCGTTGCATGTTGCGTATTACGTCTTCTGCATCGTATATCCATCCCTGTTCTATGTAGCATTTTGCAAGCCAAGCGCGTGCCTTGCCATAGATGGCAGGCTGCGTACGATAGAGTCTGCACATATAGGTGAATGTTGATGCCGCCTCATCGAATGCACCCTTATAAAACTGTGACCTGCCCATCAGCATCCACGCCTTCCAGAGGAATGGGTTATACTCCTTACGGTTGAGCCATTCTATATCGCGTTCCGTCTTTTTCTTGTTGCCGTTCCATTCCGGACGCTTGTTGATGGAGTGCAGCTTTATTGCCTTCTGACTCTTCTCTATCGCCTTGTCATAATTGCCTTTGCCTAACTCGCGGCTTGCCTTATTGCCCACGGTGTAGAGCGGAATCATCTCCGTATAGTTGTCCTTGTTGCCTTTCTCCTTTTCTTCTGACGCATCTATGTATGCCAGCGTACCATTGTAGTATGTGTTATACTTTGCAGTGAACGAGTGCCACCATCGTGTCTGTGCATTGTTCTTCTGCGTAGAGCACGAGGAGACTGCCATCATCATAACGATGAAGGCAAACATCATTGCTGGTATGTGACGAATCTTTCTCAAAGGGAAAAGGTTTTGTAATTATTCCGTAATCTCCACTCCCACCTTCTTGAGATCTTCCCAGTACTTTGGGTAGCTCTTGCTCACTACTTCCGGATTGTTTATTCTCAATCCTGGGAAGAAGATAGCTGCTGGCGCGAATGCCATTGCCATGCGGTGATCCTCGTAAGTGTCTATCGCAGGATTCTCGTCTGGGGTGCATCGTGTGCCGTCCCATGAGAGAATACCCTCCTCCGAATCATCCAATACGTAACCGAGCTTTCTCATCTCTGTTTTCAATGCAGCAATGCGGTCCGTCTCCTTTATGCGGAGCGTCTGCAGTCCTGTGAAGCGGAAAGGAATATTCATCAATGCAGTGGTCACCACGAGTGTCTGTGCCAGATCTGGCTGGTTGATGAAGTCAAAGTCGAAGCGTGGTAGTGAACAAGGGTGTGCCTTCAACATAACCGTTGTTGGCACGAGTTTCTCTTTTGTCTCAAACTTTGTCTTCACGCCAAGCATGCTGAACATGTATTTGATAGACGAATCGCCCTGTCGCGAACCATCCATAAGTCCTGGCAGGCGTATCTCCGTATTCTCAATATTCTCCATCTTACCCTCGCGTTTAGCTTTTTCGCAGAGCAGGGCAGATATCTCATACCAATAGCTCGATGCACTCCAGTCGTTCTCAATGAAGAATGGGCGTGAGGTGTATGGTTGTGGTTTTACGTGTATGGTTGATGCGTCCGTCCATTCCGCATCGGCACCAAATTCTCTCATCGTGCATATCGTGAGATCTATGTATGGTCGTGAGATGATGTTTCCTGTGAGGTGGAGTGTAAGGCCTTGCTTTAATACAGGACCTACCATGAGTAATGCCGAGATATACTGCGATGATACGTTGCCCGCAATCTCCAGTCGTCCGCCTTCCAACTCCTTGCCTTTGATGCGCAGAGGAGGGAAACCCTCTTCGCCAGCGTATTCTATGTCTGCACCGAGGCGTCGTAAAGCGTTCACCAGCACCTCTATTGGGCGGTGTTTCATTCGCTCCGTACCCGTGATGACATGTTCGCCATCGCTCACAGAGAGTAGTGCCGTAGTGAATCTCATCGCTGTTCCTGCCGCCTTGATGTCTATCTCGTATGGCATGTCCTTCAGTGCCGCAACCATCACGTCGGTGTCATCACATTCGCTCAGGTTCTCCGGCACCTGCGCATTGCCCGACAGCGCATTGATGACCAACGCCCTGTTGCTAATGCTCTTCGAAGCAGGCAGTTTTACTTCGCAGTTCACATATTCCGGTATTGTTATCTTGTATTGCATTCTTCCTTCAATTCTTGAATTTTTCAAATTTTGAATTATATTCAAGATGCAAAGATACTCAAAAATTTTCTCTTTCCATAAAAAAAACAACATAAAATTGTTTGGACACGAAAAAAGATAGATTACCCTCGAATGTTCTATTGTCAGAACGAAAGAAAATACTACCTTTGCATTCACATTCCGGGGGGTGCTGGGCGAACAGAAAAAAGGGGTCGTGTCAAAAGTAACTGGCACGACCTCTTTTTGGTTTTATACGTCATATATCTTTGAAGGGGCACATTTTTAGGCTGCTATCCTAAAATTGCGATTTTTAGCTTCGAGGCGCGTTATATGAGGTCTATTAG
>JAZQOH010000071.1:0-16978 GCA_045627725.1 Prevotella sp.
ATTCTAAAATTGAATTTGTCATTTGTCGCGGTCATTTTTTTGTCCCTAATTTTGTCGTTTGAAAAGAAATCAGTATCTTTGCAGAAAGAAAACTGAAATCTTTTGCATTTTCAAAAGAAATATGTATCTTTGCAGAAATTAATGAACCAAGGGACCTGCCCCCCTCGGTACACATGCATCGAATATAGAAAGATAAATGTAAAAAGTAATCAAACGGAATATTATGTGCACAGTAAAGATGACATTTGAAGTGCCAGAGACACGACATATTAATATAGAGCAACTTAAGCAAAAGATAAATGCTTATGTTATGCATCTCATCTCTATACCAAGCATAGAACAGACTGCCGGTAAACTGGATAAAAACTGGCGCACATGGGTAATAGAACCTGAACTGTTAGATATTGTCAGCGGCACAAGCAAGGCGAAATTCTCTGACAGCGATCCTTACTACAAGGGAGCTATAACACAGGCTATGGAGGAACGTTATGAAGGTCTTTCTTGATACCAACATACTCATTGACTACGCATCCCAACGCCAACCATTCTGCCAATCAGCCAATGCCATCATGCATTTGTGCCACAATGGGTACATAGAAGCCTATGCTTCCTCGCTTACGTTTGTCACTATGGCATACATACTTCGTAAGCAGGTCAGTCGCGAAGACATCTATCGTTGTATGCGTGGCATCGCATCATTTGTCAGTATCACTACTGCTGGTGATGAAGAAATACATAGGGCGCTTATTGACGAATGGCGTGACTTTGAAGATTGTGTGCAGTTTCATTCTGCATCAACAATAGCTGCTGATGTTATCATAACAAGGAATAAATCAGATTTTGAAGGTAAATCCATTCAGCTTATGTCTCCAGATGAATTTCTTGAATTCTTTTTGAACCAAGGGGTCTGACCGGGCAGACCCCTCGGTCTATAGCGAACTATTATTTAGCGAGCTTCTCCTCTATCCAGTTGATGATGTCAGGATTGGATGGACGTAGAGCATCGATATCTACGATGTTACCCTTGGCGTCGATGAGGATAAAACGTGGTATGCCATCAATTCCATAAGCATTACAGAGTGGGCTCTCGAAGTTTTCTGGAACGATATACTGCTTCCATCCTGGCTTGTCGGCAGCAAGCTTTTCGAGCCACTTCTTCTTGTTTGAGTCAAGGGAGATAGACACAAGCTGTATGCGCTTATCCTTCTTATAGTGGTCATAAAGCTTCTCCATGTAAGGGATCTCTGCGCAACAAGGACCGCACCATGTTGCCCAGCAGTCGATGTAGGTGAACTTTCCTCTCAAACTTTCAATGTCAACGGTCTTGCCCTTCGTGTCGCTCATGGTGAAATGAACGAATGGCGAACCAATTTTCACGTTCTTGTAGTGCTCGTATGTCTCGCGCACTTCATCGATGAGTTTCTTGTCGGAGCAGTAAGACTCAAAGGCCTTAAGCACCTCTTCCTTGTTTTCAGCCTTTGCATCTTCCATGATACCGTTTGCCTGATCGGCAGCAAACATTTCCTTAATCTGCTGGCATGTGAACTCATCATCGAGGCATTTTAGGTATCCGGCAAAGGACTTTCCATACTTATCCTTGTACTCACCTCTGTACCAACGATGATAGCTTGCAGCAGTCTCAAGGTCATTAGGATTGTTGCGGTCGAGAGAATTGATCCAGGTGAGGAACTTCTCATCCTTCTTTCCCTTGCCCCAAGCGAAACGGAAGAGATAGTGGTTATACATTTCTTCCATCTTCTCCAGCATCATTGTGCGGAAATTCACGTTTGGTATGGAAAGAATTTCATGACGCTCACGGTCAACAGTCTCGCGCCACCCCTCACGATATTCAGCGAAAGAGATGGTGTCAATGCGTTCCCACGACCAGGTGTCCGTTGCATTGAGAAGCAGATAGCCCTGTGTCTTGTTGAGGTAATCAGAGCATTCCTTATTGTCGCCAGTATATGTAACGGAGAGATTCTTTGATGGCTTGCCGTCAACAACGACGTCATCAATGCTCATCTGAAGGTCTGCCTTCATGCCCTTTTCTAGATAAATGAAGGTGGCAAGATGGTCATTGTCGAAGAAAATATAGCCATCAGTAGGTTCTTTGTCGTAGGTAAACTCGAAACTGCCATCCTCGGCAACAGTTATTTCCATACTGTTCTCGCGGTTTGCGTTGCTGTTGAACAAGACCTTACCTCCAGTAAAGTTCTTCACCTTACCTGTGATGTGTGCGGGGTTCTGTGCCTGCGCTCCCTGTGCAAAGCCAAGCATGAGCATTGCCATCGCGATAGTCTTTAATGATTTGAAATAATTCATGATTCTATTATTGGTTTTATTTTTGAAGTACTTTCTCTATCTCCTTGATAGGATCAGCATGACTTGGATGAGGACCGTCATAGCTTACGAAGTTTCCTTCCTTGTCGATGAGCATGAAGTGAGGAATGCCAAAGATATGGTAAACATCAGATGTTACCTTGTTTCCTTCCTTTGTGAGCATAAACTGATGCCATGTTATCTCGTCACCACGCTGCTCAAGGAATGGCAACCACTTCTCAGGCTTGCGCTCTATGTCGCATGAGAGTGACATTATCATTACGTCTGGATTGTCCTTAAAGTGTTCCTGTATGGTACGGAGATGTGGAAACTCTGCTATGCAAGGCGCGCACCATGTGCCCCAGATGTCAACGAAGAGCACCTTTCCCTTGTATTCTGACAGATGATGTATCTTTCCCTCCTTATCGGTAAACTCAATGTCAGGCGCTGGCTTTCCCTTAGCAAGATGTCCATACTTAGACTTGAACTCATCAAGACAGCGATTTATCTTCTCCCTGAGACTGTCAGTCTTCACACCGGAAAGCATGGCAGAGCGATATTCCTCCACATCCATTCCTGAAGGATACTTTGTGTATTGCTCCGCCATCATAGCGATATAGCGTTCAGCCATCAGCTTGTTAGGCACATACTTGCCAATGAGACGTATCTGCTGTTCAAGATACCCCTCACCGCTTATCGTATCAGTCTCGAAGTGAGGTTTAAGATAATTCCACACCTGTGTCTCTATGCTCTCTTCCTGTGCGTTTGCCATTGTGGCAAGGCATAGGAGCAATGCTGTCAATATTTTTTTCATAACCTTAAACTTTTAACCGAGTAATCGAATAACCGACTAATCGAATAATCGAACAATCGAATAACCGAACAATCGAATAACCGATAAACCTTATTACTCTGAAATATTCTTCTCTATCCATTCAATGATATCCTCGCTTGATGGACGTGGCGCATTCAGGCTAAGAATCTTTCCATCCTTATCGAAGAGAAGGAAACGAGGGATGAACGTGATGTCAAATGCCTTTGCAAGGTCACTCTTGAATTCATCAGGCTCGATGAACTGAGGCCAAGTGACCTTGTCTTCCTTGTTCTTCTTCAGCCACAGAGACCTGTCGCGATCCATGCTGATAGAGATGAGTTGTATGCGCTTATCCTTCTTGTAGTGCTCATAGAGCTTTGCCATATAAGGAGTCTCTGCCACGCAACCGCCACACCATGTAGCCCAGAGGTCGATGTAGAGTGCTTTGCCACGGAAGTCAGAAAGACGCAGAGTCTTGCCTTTCTCGTTCTGGAACGTGAAGTCAATGGAAGGCATTCCCTTTCTCATCTTATTGTAATGGGCATACACTTCCTTTGCCTTTGCATGCCCCTCAGCGTTTGTGCTCACCTTCATATAGTCGGCAAGAAGCTGGTCCATGTTCTCTGGAGCCTGCTGAAGCATGTTGACAATCTGGTTATCTGCAAAGACATTTATCATATCCTGATTGTAGAACATCTTTGGCAGTTCCTTGAAAAGATTCTCATCCTTTACATCATACGCACGTCTGTACCACCAGAAATATGCGTATGCAGGTGACATCTTGCTCGTATCGTTATGCTCTATGCCCTCTATCCAGCGCCTTGCATCAGCATCGTTGCGTACTGATTCCTGAGACAGAACCACAGTCAGCTTCTCATCAAAACCGTCATACAGCTCCTTGTAGTGTTTCTGACGAAACTCTGTGTTCTGTATCTTTGAGAGCATATAGCGGGCAGAGTCCATATCGTTTATCACCAAATCTCGATATTCCTTGAAGCTCAGGTCCTTTATCTTGTTAGTGGGGAATCGCTTATAGAATGTCATCATGGAGCCATACTTGCCGAGATACTCAAACGCATCGGCATTGTCACCTTTATAATTTATCTTGAAATCATAAGGATCGGCACGGTCACCTGTCGTGAAAATGGTAATGTCCAGTTCTGCATTCATCCCCGGAGTGAGTAAAAGGAGATTGTTGGCATGCGAACCTGAAAGACCGAGTTCGCATTCTGTTGCATCATCCATCACTTCCACTGTGACGTCAAAGTAGCCCTTTGCATCACACTTCAGCGTGTCGATGGTGTAACCCTTATCGTTAGACTGAATAATCTCCACAAGACTACCGATATTATGACCTTCTATATGCCCTTTGAAATGTGCGGTATTCTGCGCCTGAGTTACGAGAGAAAGGCTTGCGCAAAGAATAATAGATAGAAAATTCTTCATAGCTTTAAACGCTTTTCATTTTCGGAAGTTAAAGAAGGGAAGCCCCCTTCCTTAACCTCCTCCAACAAATCGATATCTAGACTTATTTATTAACCATATCAACTACCTTGCCGCAGATATTGCTGAAACGTGCTATCTCAGTAGCAGTACCACTTGCATCCACATTAAGATATATCATAGAGCCCGACTTTGACTTGCAACTGCCATCGCTCACAGCTACATAGAGCAATGTAGGAACGTTCTCATCAAACTTCATGCAGTCGATGTTCTGTCCGAGGTCAAGAGTTGAGAGCGTGTTGCCTGTTACAAGACTGACGCAGTAAAGCGTTGAGCCTTTTGCGCAATACATGAAGTTATGTTTGTATGCTGAAGCTGCAAAGTGTGTGCATCCTGCAGGCAGACTGGCACGATGAGTCGGAGTAAGCGTATAGAAAGAGTTCCAGTTATCATCATATCCATCCTCCTTCATTGCGCCGATAGCATAAAGAGAACCATCATCATTCTTCATCACACCACGCACATACTCGTAGTCGCTGTACTTATTGTCACCCTCAGCTGGGAAAGCAGTGGCATACATAAGGTCGGCCTGCATGTCGTTTGGATTGAAAAGATCCGTAGAACCAGGCACGGTTACAGGAAGGATGTCTTCGCCGAAGTAGTTATATACGAACGAGCGAGTAAGCTTATCGAAGCCCATTGGAGTGGAAGAAGTGGAATACATAATGACGAAAGGAGCGAGGTCATAGCCATTACCGCCATCACGCGCATCGAACTTCAGATAAGGAGTATCCTCCCATCCGATAGCACGCTGATGGAAACCACCGTTGATGATGGCATACTCACGCATACCCCAGTTGTCACGTCCCACTGCCTGGAACACGCAAGTGCCGCTTGGGAAATATACCATGTCATCGAGAGGACCGAAGTATGTGAAGTCATCGCTGTTGGTAAGCACGCTGCCTTCCTTGGTACCGATACATATCATTGGTATGATATTCTCATGATTGCCCATGAAACCGATAGCCACAGGACCTCTTGGACACTTCTTTCCGTTCACAGTCTCATACACATTCTCCGACACTGTGCCCATAGAATTGATGAAAGTGACCTCCGAGCCTCCATCCACATCGCTGAGAATGGCAAGACCTACAGAGAAGGAATTGATGACGTAGAGAGTCTTGCGAAGTGTGGAAACCACAGTCTCGCTCTTCTTGTTCTTCACTTCCAGCTCGAGGTAATACTCACCAGCTGGCGACTTTATCATTGCGTCGAGGTTGAGTTCGCGCGAAAGTGTGTCAGGATGCACACTTGCTGAGTTCCACATCTGCCACATATATGAGTAGTCGTCAGCGCTGTGTCCCTCCATAGTGCTCACCTTTGGTTTCACCACGAGATTATCAAACTGCTCCACAGTGTATGCATTAGCGATATCAACGGATATCACCTCACGCGCAGAGTAATCATAGTTGCCATCATCACTGGCACACGAAGCGAAAAGTCCTGCACCCATAAGAGCCAGACCTGCAATCATGCAACGGCTGTTTCGCTCAAATATATTTCTTATGATATTCATGTCCTTATTCTTTTATTAATACATTAGATTGCCATTCTCGTCATATACGGGATAGTTATCGCTGAGATAAACATGAAGAATCTTGGCAAAGTTCTGCCAGTAAGAGTAGTCAAAGTCCTTTGGATCATCCGGCAGAGTCCTTCCCACCAGTTCCAACATAATCTCCACGAGCTTCTTGCTGAATGGATTACCAAGATAGAACTCCAGGTAATAGTCGTCCCAGTAAGAAGGCTTCACCACCATGTTGCTGACCAATATTCGTGCGTTGCAGCGGTTAGTGAACTTGAGAGCGAAGTCTGAAGTCTCTTCAAGAGCTACGGCAATCTGCACACTCTTGTCATTGAGCGCAGGGTCTGTGTTCTTCACCTTCACGGGAATGTTCACCTGCATCTCGCCAGCCTTCAGCGTGTATTCATTCTGCAGAGCCTCATAGTGAGTGCCAACCTTAGCAGTTGTCTTTGCTTCATCAACGTGAATACGCACCACGCGGTCATGGTCAGCAGGGTTGCCCATGAGGTTTACCTGAAGATTTACCGTTGCTTCATCCGATTTCTTTCCTACGAAAGAGAAGTTAATGCTATCGCCCACATACTCCCATTTGTTAGGGTCGAGTTGGAAATAGACAGAAGACTCACCCTCATAACCATTGAACTCATTCTCTGCGCAAGATGTTACGGAGAGGCTTGCCAGTGGTAGCGCAACTGCCATGAGTGTCTTCCCTATAGTTGATATTATATTTTTCATTGTCTTTTTCAGTTTGTGTGATACATCTTACTTGGAATATCCGAACTCTATCTCATCATCAGGGACAGGCAGGACATAGTATTTCTTCTCAAAGACAGGAGCATTAGGTATAGTCTCCATATTCTTTCTCTTATAGAAGTAGAACAACTGACCTTCAGCAAACAGCTCACGCTGATACTCTCCGATGAGAAGCTTTTCGAAGTTTTCTGCAGATTCATCGCTCACGTATCCACGATACTTACGCATGGTGTTGAGATAAGAGATGTCACCAGAGGCTTCGGCAGCGATAAGATACATCTCGCCAATCTTCAGGAGAGGAATCTGTGTGCCGGTCATATACTTGCATGTGAACTCCTTTGCTGACGAAGAGTTGAGAGTGAAGAAACGCTTTGCGCGAAGATCAAGGTCGAGACCGAGAGTAGTGAAGAGTGCTTCCTTACGCTTCTGGTTGATGATAGGTTCAACCTCAAAGTCCTTGAAATAGAGATCACTGCGCTTTTCCTTCAAACCATACACATAGATACCGCTGATATACTCATGCTTTGCCACGCTCTGCATAATCTTTAGGTATGGTCGCTTTGCCGCGTCAGCATCAATGATAGTGTTAGTAGCAAATTCAAAACGACCGCAGTCTATTACTTCCTTGGCATACTTCAAGGCATTTGCCTTATCACCTTTATACATATACATGCGAGCGAGGAGTGCTGTCATGCCGTAATAGTTGAAGCGTGAGGTGCGATAGAGCATGAATCCATTGTCAAGAGCATAGTCATTGGCATCATATTCTGCCTCTTCCTTGTATGTCTCAAATGCAGGACCGATAGGATCCACATCCTTCACGAGTTCACGAGCTGCAATAACATCTGCAATGAGCTTGTCTGTCGTCTCTGCCACTGTGAGAGGAGCAACAGGAGCATTGGTCACATGGTCAACGAATGGCACTGCATCAGCATCTTTTCCCACTGTATAAGAAGGAGCGTATGCGCGCATTGCATCAAACAGAAGGTATGCACGTGCTGTAATTGCCTCACCCTTTACGATGCGGCGCACCTTGTCAGTCATCACACTGCCGTTCTCCTCCACGTTCTTCAGAAGGTAATTGCAGTTAGCCACAGCCTTGTACAGACCTCTCCACTGATCATCAATGCAGCCTTTCACGGTCTCGTCTTCATATTTATAGTCCATGGCAGCATCCATTTTACTGCTGCTATAGACGTCAGAATATGTCTGAGCCAGGATATCCATCAGGCCCATTGTGCTGTGTCCGCCATAGGTTTCATGCTCACCCATGGTGGAATAGATGCCGAGAAGTGCATCCTGGAAACCAGCCTCTTTAGAGAATAGCGCCTCCTCCTTCACTTGCGATTTTGGGTTCACATCAAGCCAGTCGCTGCATGATGAGCAGCAGAGAGCCATGGAAGCGAGAACCACGGAGGTTATATATTTGTTTCTCATCTTTATTTTCATTGTAATAAAATAATTATAGATTATGCGTTTAGAATCTCACTTGCATGCCGAAGCTGAAGTTGCGAGCGTAAGGATAGCTTGTGCCACGCTCAATCTTCACGCTTGAAGAATGGAACACATCGTTCATGTAGAAGAGAAGCTTCAGACGCTGTATGCCCCATTTCTTTGTGAGACTGTTGTCAAATTCGTATGAGAGATTGAGTGTGGAAAGCTCAAGATAGTTGTAATCCTCCACGAAACGTGATGTAGGACGTGTAACAACAAGTTCGTTGATACCATTGAGCTCGTTGACGAAACCTGTGAAACGGCTCACATCGCCAGGTTTCTGCCAGCGTTCAGTGAATGCACGAAGGTCGCAGTTGTAGCGTGGATCAGCATCCTGTACTTTGTCAACGAGAGTCTGATTATACATCTGACCACCGATGCGATATCTGAATACTGCATTCAACTGCCATCCCTGCCATGAGAATGTGGTGCCGAAGTTTCCCTCATAGTCAGGATCCTTACATCCACCGATGACGTAGTTGTCAGTCTTCCATTCTGTTGTCACGCTACCATCCTTGTTCTCAAAGATTTCCATACCAGTCTTTGGGTCAACGCCGAGAGATTTGTTAACCCAGATGGAGTTGATGGAAGCACCCTCCACGAATCTTACTCTTGGTGTGCTTGTTGACTTGGCAAATGAGCCATAAGCCTCACCCTCTTCACTCATGGAGATGTCCTGCTTCTCATTGTATGCGCGGAGTGACTCTGATATCTTCAGGAGTCGGTTCTTGTTGTGGACGATGCTACCGTGTACGCTCCAATAGAGTTTCTTCTCTGGCATCTGCAGGATCTTTGCGCGAGCAGATATCTCAAAACCCTTATTCTCCACTTCACCGAGGTTTGCCATGTAGGTAGAGAAACCGAGTGATGGTGGAAGGGTGACAGCAGTGAGCACATCCTTTGATGTCTTCACGTAGTAGTCGAAAGAGAGTTCAATCCTGTTCTTGAGTACAGAGAGGTCGATACCGAGGTTAGTCTGGTTTGTGCGTTGCCATGTAAGGTCTTCATTACCCATGCCCATGAGCACTGCACCCACGCCATAGTGGTAGCGATTGCTCGTGAGATACTGATAAGTGGTGATAGCCTGATAAGGATCATACTCCTGAGAACCTGTGAGACCGTATGTGCCACGTATCTTCAGTTCGTTGAGCCAGCTTGATGTAGCCTCCATAAACTTCTCGTTGTGCACATTCCATCCGAGACCTGCCGACCAGAAAGGTGCCCAACGCTTCTTTGCTCCGAAACGTGAAGAAGCATCCTCACGGAAAGAGAGGTCGAGGAGATAGCGCTCATCGTATGAATAGTTCACGTTGCCGAGGAAACCTACGAGGCGTGATGTGTATTCATCACCGCTTGGCGAACCGCCCTTCTCATACTGTGTACCGAATGAAATGTAGTCAAGGTTATCGTTAGGGAAACCTTCGGCCTTTACCGTAAAGTCTGTGCTTTGCTCCTGCTGTATGTTCCAACCGAGGTTAGCATTGATTACATGCTTGTCCATCTGTGTGAAATAACTGAGCACGAGTGAGCCGTCATAGCTGAAACTGTCGCCACGTGATGCTTTGTATGAACCGCGGCGCTCATAGTCTTCACCTGTAAGTCCGGCAAAGTCGGTATGCATGCCTGGCTTGAATATGTCTATAGCAGTGTGCTGGCGTGTGAAAGAAAAGGTACCCTTCATGCGGAGTCCCTCAATGATAGACCAGTCAATGCCGAAGAGGTTTGTAAGGTCGTCGTATGAAGACTCGTCCTTCATGTTCAGCCTTGTGTTGTAGAGAGGATTGTAAATGTATTCATGCTGGCCTGGGTTACGGTCCTCTACGTCATCGATGCGATAGAGATAGTTACCGTTCTCATCCTTCATCCTCACGTATGGGTTGAGCTTTGCATACTCACTGAATTCTCCATAAGGTGAGTTCTTTGAGTTTACGTTGCTGTAGGTAAGCTGGTCGCGGAAGGTGATGTTTTTGTATGTATATTGCATCTCCAGTCCGATACCCATGCGTTCGCGTCCTGATTTCTTCATCACACCTGGTGTGTTGCCATAGTTAAGGTCGAGGGCATAGCGGAAATTGTCGGTACCGCCATCAACGCGTACGCTGTGCTTGTGACCTGCTACTACCTCATCGAGAGGCTGTGCGAGCCAGTCGGTATTGATACCCTGCTCAATATTAAGCTTGCGAAGTGCGTATGCCTGCTTGTAATACCAGTCATCACTATAGTGATCCTGATTGAAGTACTGCTTTTTGTCAACGTCATAGAGTCCTGCAAGTACCTCAAGGTCGAGTTTCTGTTGCGCATCGCAGAGGTTGTATGAAGTGAGGTCTGGCACGTTGAATGTAATATCGGCATTGTAACTTACGGCAAGGCGTCCCTTTGTAGGTGTGTTTGTCGTGATGACAACGACACCGTTGCTGGCACGTGAACCATAGATAGCTGTTGCGGCAGCATCCTTGAGCAGGGTGATAGACTTCACACGGTAAGGGTCCATGTCGAAAACCTTCTCTGCTGTGGTCTCAAAACCGTCAACGATAAACACTGGCATGTTAGGATTGCCGGAATATGTATCGCGCATGTTGATGCTTCCCGTGCCTCGAATCTGGAAGTCAGGGATAGCATTTGGATTGCTACCCATTGCGGTATTCTCTACCATCACGAAAGAAGGGTCGATATTCTTCAGGGAAGAAAGGATATTCTGATTGCCGCCAGCCTGCAGTTCCTCCTGGGTGATGGTACGTGCTGCACCAGTAAAGGAGTTCTTAGCCTGGTTGTAGTAGCCTGTCACAACGACGTCTTCGAGCGCCGCTCCGTTGCTCATGGTGACAGCCTTGGTGACATCAGCGTTGCCGGCAGGGATGACAACATACTGGTCGTCCATGCCTACATAGGAGAACTTCAGCGTGGTCTTCTCTGTTGGAATCTCAAAAGAGTATGCACCCTTTTCGTCTGTTACGGTACATACGCGGGTCTCGCCGATACATACAGGCACGCCAACCAATGGGTCGCCTTCTGCATCGCGCACTACTCCCTTCACAAAGCGCTTCTTGCCAGAGAACTGCTGACGGGTGATAGTAACCACGTCGCCTTTCATTTCATACTGACAGCCAATGAGTCCAACGACCTGTTCAAGCACTTCGCGTGCCGGTTTGTTGGAAACATTAACTGAAATCTTGTTCCATGTCTTTGCCAACTCCGAAGAATAGACAATGTTCATGCCGGTCTGCTTTCTCAGATCATTCAGAACGGTTTCTGCCGACACCGTCTTGGCATTGATAGTGACCTTCTTGTTCATCTGTCCTTGTGCGCTTACCGTGACTACCATGACGAGTGACAGTAGCATGACAAGGAAGAATCGCATAGTCAGAATTCTGTTTCTGTTCATTTGATTTACTTGTTGGTTTTACTGAATATGTATGTGTTATTGTCTGTTTTCTCTACGGATAAACCTGTTGCTGCAACTATCGCATCTATGGCATCAGAGAATTCTCTGTAACGGTCGAAGTATCCCGATATGCATACCGACCTTATGCTCTCGCTGGCATATTCTATTTTCGTGCCATACCACTTGCTCATTACGCCCATGACATTCTCAAGTGGCATGTCGCTGAAGGCAAACTTGCCAGTATTCCATGCCTTGTATCCTTCCATGTCAACATTCGACAGCAGGATATTATCGTTGTCCATCACTGATTCCTGTCCCGGTTTGAGTTTTGTCTCGGAGAATCCATGTGGCTTTACGCCTACAGAACCGCTGATAAGTGCCACTGTGGTGGATTCTTTCTTGGTGGAAATGAAGAACTCTGTGCCGTAGTCTATCACGTCGCCGTGGAGAGTGTGTACAACGAAGGTGCGCTTCGTATCATGTGCCACCATAAAGTAAGCATCGCCGTCAAGCACTACCTCACGCACAGGATTTGGATTCCACAGCGTTGGTCGTGCGAAATGCTCGGGATATATGATGCGCGACCCTGAGGCAAGATGAACCACGGTGCCATCATCCAGCGTGAGCCAATACTCCTTATTATAAGTTGTGGATATGTTCTCTGCACGAAGCATTTCCTCTGCCGTGGCAGGATCAAGCTGGTATGGAGCTATCTCTTCTTCGGTAACAATGGTCTTCTCTGCTTCGAAATACTTCGATATCTCCGACTCTGTCTTTGCATCCTCTTCCTGCATGGCGATGAATGGTGTGACATCTTCGGATATTACAGGAGGTGTAACCACAGGCTGAAGTGAATACCAATATGCTCCTGCGCCCACAATAAGGCACAACACAGCTGCTGCTGCGCGCATCAGCCATGGGCGGAGAGGTTTCTTCTCGCTCTTTGTAAGTTCCTTATACAGGCTACTTACGTCTGGCATCTTTATACTGTTGTAAACTCTGTACCGCTCTGCAAGGTCTGATGACTCAAGAATACGATTCATCTCAGCCTCGTCAGCGCGCTCCATGAGCTCCGAACATTCAGCTTCGCTTGCCTTGCCCATAAGGAATTTCATAAACAAAGCATTTATATTCGCTTTCTTTTTCATACTTTCCTACATATATATATTCTTTAGACATTTAATTGTTTAAAAAGGGTGTGTCTATTCTTAATTTTTTTAACAAAAACAAAAAAGGTAATAGCGGAACGTTGCTATTACCTTATATATTATCACATATTGCCATGAGTAAGAGTAATACATCTGCACTCGTTGTTGCCTTCAGTATCTCCATTCCACGCTTTCGCTGCGACTTCACGGTATTGATGCTGATGCCCATGGCTTCTGCTATCTCGGCATTTGTCTTGCCTTCTATGATATGCAGGAATATGAGTCGCTGACGCCTGGGAAGATTGTCTATTGCCTGAAATAGCTGGCGATACATCTCTTCCTTATACAGTAATTCTTCTCCCTGACTATCTATCAGTTGAGGGGAGTTTGTTTTCAACTGCGACATAGGGCGCATATTATTTGCCTTGAGCGAAGATGTGTGTATGCTCCTGTTGTGAACGGCAGTGTATAGATACGACTTCAGTCGCGCTTCGGAGTCAAACTGTATCTTCTTCTGCCATACGCCAGTGAGCACATCCTGCACCACATCTTCTGCCATTTCCACGGTGCCCACGATAGTAAACGAGTATGTGACAAGTGCCTTATAATAATCATTATAAAGCATCTTGAGCGATTCCTCATCCCACTTGTTTACTATGTCCAACTTTTGCATATTGCGCGCAAAATTAAACAAAAAAAATAAACTTTGCAATAGTATTGCTCGTTTTTCTTTACAAATTGTAAACTTTTGGCAGTTCGTTTCAAACTATTGCTACCATCAAAAGCAATCGCCCATCCCCTCACGAAGCGTGCTGGAACCTATCAAAAAGAGACTCTAAAAGAGTGAAAAGGTGAAGAAGAGAAAAGAGGCTTCAACGTAATTGCCCTTAGGAAGAGGAATAGAATAACAAGAGGGAACCACGCCGCTATATGAAGCAATGTGATTCCCTCTTGAGTTATGTTATGGGTCAGAGGAACTGACCTTGTGAACTTGATTGCTGAAGTTATTCACCATCGAACTTCATGTTGTACCAATATGTGCCATCTTTAAGGGCGTTCTTCAAAGCACTATCAGTTACACCATAAACCGTACATTTACTACCAGGAGCTAACTTTCCGCAATCTTGGAACATATTACCTTTATTGCTAACATTTGTCATCACAAAATTATTACTTAGCGTAAGTGATGATAATTTCTCACAAGAATTAAACATCAAATACATATTAGTCACTTCGGAAGTATTGAAGTTCGACAAATCAAGACTGGTTAGCGCTTTACAGCCATTGAACATTTGTAACATTGTTGTCACTTTGGTAGTTTTGAAGCTGCCCGACAGGTCAAGACTTGTTAGTGCATTACAGCCATCGAACATTTGTTGCATTGTAGTCACTTTGGAAGTATTGAAGTTCGACAGGTCAAGACTGTTCAGCGCTTTACAATTATAGAACATATAACTCATGTCGGTAACTTCGGATGCGTTGATGCTCGTCGACAGGGTAAGGCTGGCTAGTTTATTACATCCTTGGAACATTTGTTTCATTGTCGTCACTTTTGAAGTATTGAAGGATGACAGGTTAAGGCTCTCCAGGTTATAACAATAAGCGAACATTGAAGCCATGTTGGTCACTTGGGAAGTATTGAAGTTCGATAGTTCAGGATCGTCCAGCTGCTCACATTGTCCAAACATCGCAAACATGTTGGTCACTTTGGACGTGTTGAGACTCGTCAGGTCAAGGTTCTCCAGCTTCTGACATAAAAGGAACATTCTACTCATATCGGTCACTTCACTGAAATCAACATTCTCCAAACCTGTGATGCTAGTTACATTTGAGTAACCCTGAAATAAACCGCCAGTGCTGAACGTTCCATGACCAATAATCTTAGGTGCAGAAGTACGGATTCTCAGTGTTTGACCTTCAAGTACTTCCCATAAGTTTCCTTTAGCATTCAGTTTCTTTTGTGTAGTACTTTCTGATGTAGGAATAGTCACACCTGTCTCAATAACGATGCTGGTAGCAGTTCCCTTACCAAGTTGCAAAGCATTCTCCCATGGAGCTCTATTATCTTTGAATTCAATAGTGTAGATCTCACTACGTGCTACATCTACTCCCTCAGCCTTGGTTGTCATAACCTTTGTGACTGTTCCATCAGAGATGGTAATCATCAGTGGCTTGTGAGTATTGGCAGGTACAGGCACATAGAACACGTTGTCTGCGGTGCTAATAGCCGAAGTTGCTGTGAGTGTTATCTTCTTCTCGGCATCGGTTGGAGATGATGATGCGAAGGTAATTACTCCACCAGCGGTGATGCTGCTTATCTCGCCGTTCATCTGCTTATCAGACGACACAACGATGCTCTTTACTGAGGTCATCTCTGACTGTGGCACAGTGATAGCCAAGACACCGCAAAGGTTCTTGAATGAAAGCTCTGTCGTTTCGCTCTCGGCATACATCGGCATATCGAACTTTCCTGCTTCCAGAGGCATGGTTGCAGGGAGACTTGCAGTTGTGCCGCTGCAAAGGCTTGCTGGGAAATAAGCATGATACTTATTATCACCACCCTTGGTTGCGCCAGAACCAGTAAAATTGGTTGTTAAACCAGAAGATGCTGCTGTATATACTGCTCCATCTACACTGATTTTATCACCTGCTTCCCATGCAGCCTTACAATTTTGCTCATTATTGTAGTAGGTGGCTGTAGCTCGTGTAGTACCACTCGCTATGGTAGCGGTGAATGATGTAACACCCTTTTCGTTCTGACCACCCTCGTTATTGACAGCATCGTCGCTTGAGCAACTGCTGAGTGCTGCTATCGCAGCCACAGCCATAATGAAAAATTTCTTCATTTCTGTCTTTTGCGTTTAGTTTGGGAACCAATTAGCGGTTGACTGTACACTATAGCTCTCAGTCTGATTAGATGATAACGAAGTAGGACTAGGACTAGGACCTGGACCCTCACTTGCGCAGATGACGCCTGTCTGCTCTAACTTGAGAAACTTAATCATAGGTTTCTCGAAATTTTTCTTTTTCATTGTACTGTTAAATTTTGATTAATTATTATTTGTTCGTTGATTTATATACACGAAAAAGCCTGCCACAAACACTCATACTGAGTGCTCGTAGCAGGCTATATAAGTTACTGTAATCGCTTGAAATTAAACCACTTGTGTTACCCCCCCCTATCGCACACAACAAAGGTTTAGAAACCGCAAAAACGGTCTCTGTGCGAAGTGTGTATGTAGGAGTTATGTGAAGCATAATTGGTATTTATTTCAGCCATTCTGTCTTACAACAGAAGACTTTGCGTCGCAAAGTTACAAAAAAATTCCAAATAACCAACAACAAAAGCCTAAATTCTTACTTCCGGCCTTAAAAAACACTCCCCCCCCCCCCCTCGGGAGGGGCGGGGTAGGTAAATTGTTAACTGTTAACTGTTAATTGTTAACTGCATTGCCGTAGGCCAAAAAATATCAACAAATAAAAATAGATAAAAACATAAAAAAATAATTTTCGAATAAATTTTCGGTTAATTTGCGGGCATTTACGTTCAGCGTAAGCGTCTCTGCTTCGCAAGAAGCATGTTTTTTTTATTTTTATTTGTTTTTATTTATTTTTCTTTCCGGCCCACGGCAACTGTTAATCGTCAATCGTCAATTGAATTGCCGTAGGCCAAAAAATATCAACAAATAAAAATAGATAAAAACATAAAAAAATAATTTTTGAATAAATTTTCGGTTAATTTGCGGGCATTTACGTTCAGCGTAAGCGTCTCTGCTTCGCAAGAAGCATGTTTTTTTTATTTTTATTTGTTTTTATTTATTTTTCTTTCCGGCCCACGGCAACTGTTAATACTTAAGGTGTTGGCTTTGAGCTCTTCCCCGTCGCCCTCCAGTACTCCCCCTTTCTTTTAGTCGCTGCGCTTTGTAAAAGCGTCCAGAGGCCGAGCGGGGGGGGAGATGGAGGGGGCTTCTGTTTTCTGAATCACAATGCAAAATTAGTGCTTTTTTCTGACTCCTGCAACGGTTTGAAAAAAAAGTCGG
>JAZQOH010000072.1:0-5289 GCA_045627725.1 Prevotella sp.
TATCAGAAGAGGACTTTTGTGATATGGAACAATCTTGACGCTAACGCTATTATGTCTTTGCTTTGACTCGATACATTGTGCTATCAAGTCTGGATTTGCTGACTTTTGCGTTGGCTCTTTGTCAAAGTTCTGAATGTATGCAGCATTGGTGAGGAAGATAATGTCAGAACCTTCTGGCAACTCGTTCATCACTTTCACCATGAGCGTGAGCATCATACGAAACTCCGTAGTATGAAGGTCGGCAATCACATCCTTGCTGATGATCTTGCCATTATGCTCTATTACCACAGCAGCACCACCAGCACGTTCTTTATGACCATAGTCACAGGAACCTCCTATCCATACATAGTATGTTGTCGAGTCCTGTACCATCACTCTGTAGGTGCCCATTTGCAACGAATAGGAGAGACGATTGCGCCCTCTGCCTTCAACTGCTTCATGGCTGCATCCACCTCTTTGCGGTCGAGACCGCTGAGCTCTGCGATTTTACCTGCGTTAAGAGGCTGACCAGCCTCTTTCATTGTTGCTAATACTTTTTCTTTTGCGTCCATTGTTTAGATGATTTAATGTGTTATTATTATATTGTTATGCTGTCACCTTCGTGCCCGATGCACCAAAAGGGGACATCCTTTTCTTTGCAGAAAGGCTCCATGCGCCACGCACTCTCAAACCCACTCATGACAAAGTGCATTGGAACGAACATCCCGACCTTGAAGCGGTCGATAAACTGACGCCCTCCAAGCGTATAGCCGTTGCCGATGCGTCCGTCCACAGGGAACATCACAAGGTCAAAGGAGTCGGTTATCTTTCGGATGTCTTTAAGTTCACCAAGGAACCGCTTTTCCTCTGCCACAGGATTGATGTATTGACCAAACTCTTCACTGAAGACCTCTCCTTCAGGCGTGCCGGCAACAAGAAAGCGTGCGTACCAGTTGCACAGGTCGCCTGCATGAAAGATGGTTTTACCTTCTGTTTCAACAATCCAGCTCACGCCACTGTCATTGCTGCCCGTGGCTGACACTTTCAGGTTCTCATCTTCCCATACCGCTCCTTTGGTCATCCATACATCGGCATCCTCTTTCTGCGCTCTTCTTCGTTTGAGTATATCCTTTGACAGGATGTATGTGATATTGGGGATGCGATTCTTCCACTTGAAGATTGCTTTCGTGAAGTGGTCCTCGTGGAAGTGGCTTGAAAACACGTACACATGTTTACATGTATTCATGAACGCACTCATGACATCGGCAGGATCCATCCAGTAGTCAAAGACCAGGATGCACCGAGCCGTTTCAAGCAGGAATCCACTATGGAAGATGTATCTGAGTGTCATCATTTCAAAGCCTTGCCATCTGAGAATGCCTTTCCAATGGTCTTGCCAAGTTCGATGTAACCGTGATGTATCGGGTCGAACACGATGAGTTCCATCTTCTCCATGTCGGGCTTGCCATCCTCTGCCAGATAGTTCTTATCCACAAGGATGTTAACTATCTCTGCCACGATGTAATAGCCTTCTTCTGACTCGTCAATCTTTTCCTTGATGCGGCACTCCAAGGTCATCGGAAAGTCGGTGAAGATGGGTGCGTTTACATTCTCTGACTTCTCGCTTTTCCAACCTGTCTTAGCCATCTTGTCTGCATCGTTCTTGGCTGATACGATGCCTACGAAATCAGCAGCTACCATGGTCTGTTTTGTAGCAAATGCCACGGTAAAATCAGGGCAGTTGTTCAGATTCTCGGTAGTGGCATGTGCGCCCATGGCAATCATAATCTCCTTTGCGTCCCATTGACCGCCCCAAGCAGCATTCATAGCATTGGGCTTGCCGTTCTTGTCGTATGTGCCGATAATCAGTACCGGCTGTGGAAGCATCCACGATTTTTGTCCAAATGATTTCATAGTTCTATTCATTATATTGTTATCAATTCATTCAATTTATCTTCGAGTATTACCTTCGGCAGTGCCTTTCCTGCCAGAATAAGAATTTTCTTCTCATTCCTGTAAATGTGTAGTTGCCTGCTCTGTACCACAGCCGTCGGGGTCTCATCATCCTTCATGGCTTGCAATAAACTGATACAATGCAAAGCTCCTCCTTCTTTTGCTATTTCCGTCATTTCTAACAGATGTATATGACAATCAGAAAAGGCGTTTTTGACATACTGATACGCTGTATTGTCTTCCTCGATATTGAAGGATGGCATAACAATATGCTTTCCAACCTGAAGAAAATTGATATATGCCCAGTTACGTTCTTTACAAGGAGAAGTAACAATATTGTTGAAACGCATTTCAGTGACAGAGAATTGTTTTATTATTTGTTACAAATAAATCCAATGGCATCTTTGACTGCTCTGTCAAATGCCGTATCCTGCCCGGGAACTGTGATGAAAAGATGTACGGCTCCTTTATATTCTATCCGTTGTATCTTTCCGCACATTCTTTCTGCAAGATTCAATCCTTGATCGCGCAGAATGTCCCTTTCTGCAGCTATGAGTAAAGTTCTCGGAAGCATATTCAACTCTTCATCACTACACAGGCCTACGCTGATGGCGGAACAGCGATTGTCTGCATTGATGGTGTACGCCCGATTGAAAGCTTCCATGATTTCGGCATCCAAACCAAATCCTTTACCATATTGCTTCCATGATTCCGAACCATCGTCAAAAGCCTTTGTCACAGGGTAGAACAGAAGCAAGGATTCTATTTTGCCGCTGCATGTTTCTGACAAAGCTGTGGCCAGGGCAAGGTTGCCTCCCGAACTGTCACCGCCAATGGTGATGTGGTTGGCATCAATATGCAGCTCTGCAGCATGGTCGATGATGTAATTGACGGCAGAGACACAATCGTCCAGTCCTTCAGGATAAGGGTGCTCTGGAGCCAAACGATAGTCAAGAGCGATAACTCTCATTTTGCCCGATGCAGCCAGGGCATCACAGAACCTTCCACAACTATTGATGCTCCCAAAAGTCCAGCCTCCTCCATGCAGATACAACAAGACTGGAAGGTGTTGGTCTTGACTTCCCTTGGGCTCATAAAGGCGCATGATTGGGGTAATCATCTTTGTTTCCACATGGTCAGAATACTTGGGTGGAGCATTCCGGGCATTGCGGACAGCTGTCAACTCTTTGTTATCTCCATCAATAGCCCTGAGTATAGCCAATGTCTGTTTGTGTTGTAGGTCTGACGGCATGTTACGTAGGAATTTATCCGCCTGGATGCGCATCAGACATTGTTCTGCAATCTCTGCCACCTCTTTCTCCTCTTTTGACTTTGGGAAGAAGATGGCAATAGACAAGTGAGAACCGTCGGGCAACAGAACGATCCCAACATCGTTTCTATCTTGTCTTCCGTCAGAAGAAGGAAAACCAGAACCTGTCTTGTGAATCAGTTTGCCGTCTTTGGGCAAGGCTGCTTCTATGCGTTGCTTACCAGTATTACAATCTGCCATTGTATCCCAGATAAAGGAGAGATTCTTGTTATCATCCCTATGAAGATAAAACCACTCCAAGAGCCTTGCCATTTCTTTTGGAGTGGCTGAGTTTTCTATGGCTCTATGAGGATTCTTTTTCATCTCCTTCTCCGTCAGTTGCACATGGATGTCTTTGAATCCAAGCGTATGGATATATTTCTCTACTGCATCCGGCTGTCCGCATGATGCAAACAAAAGGTCGCACGCATTATTGTCGCTCTGTTTCAATGACCATTCTATTAACTCAGCAAACGTGAAATAACGCATACCTTCAAATATTGAAAGCATAGGCGACCATGTTTCAGCGTCCAGACTATCCTTGTGTACAAGAACAGAGTCGCTCAGTGTCAGTCCTTTCTTGTGCAAGTAGTCTGCTACGTATAAAGCCTGTGGAAATTTCATGACGCTGTGCATGGCAAAAGCACTATCCTCCTGATGACCGCAATATAATTCTCCATTCATAATGCTTGCCCCATATGAAAGACATGGGGATTGACTTTTCGCCTCTGTAGTCTGGATGTAAGCCAGGAAAAAGGTGAGAAGCAGAAAAAGTAGGATTTCGCTCACTCGTTGAGTTCCTCCCGTGGGGGTGAACATGATTTGATGTATCTTCATTTGTCTGATTTGGTTATTGAGTTATGGCCACTTTGATAACTCCATCTCGCTTCTGCTCAAAGAGTTCATAGGCTTCAGCTATTCTCTCTAATGGAAAACGGTGGGTGATGAGCGGTGTGGTGTCAATCTTTCCCTCCTTGATGAGTTGCAGGATTTCCTGGCAATCACATCCATCCACACCTCCCGTTTTGAATATGAGGTTCTTGCCGTACATCTGAGGCAGAGGCAGTACCTGTGGCTCATCATAGAGAGCAACAACAGTCACTATTGCATTGGGACGAGCACATTGCCAAGCAAGTTGGAAGGTGTCGTTTGATCCTGCCACTTCAAGAACTCTGTCTGCACCTCCATGGTCGCTGTTGTTAAGTACGAACTTCTGACACTCTTCTGGATTAGTCAAAAGGACTGAAGGGTAGTGCTTACGAACAAACTCACGTCTCTCTTCTGACTTTTCGCAAACGATGATGCGCTTTGGATTCTTGAGCATACAGCAGAGTAGGGTGCAGATGCCTGTAGGACCCGCTCCGATAATGAGAACTGTATCGTCCTCCGTAATCTCAGAGATACGTGCAGCCCAGAATCCAGTAGCTAATACGTCACCCACAAACAATGCCTGTTCATCGGTCACGCCTTCAGGAATACGATTCAATCCCTGATTTGCCAAAGGTACACGGACGTATTCCGTCTGTCCTCCGTCAATGCGACAACCCAATGCCCAACCGCCATGTGGTGATGTGCAGTTGTTTACATAGCCATTCTTGCAGTAGAAGCATTCTCCGCAGAATGTTTCTACGTTCACGGTGACTCTATCCCCTGGCTTTACAGCAGTTACCTCAGAGCCTACTTCCTCTACGATTCCTACCATTTCATGACCAACGGTTATTCCTGGCACGGCACGAGGAACACTGCCATGTTTGATGTGGAGGTCACTTGTGCAGATACTTCCCAATGTCACTTTGACGATGGCATCTGTAGGATCTATGAGCGTTGGCTTTGGTTTTTCAACCAAGGCGAACTTTCTTTTTTCTATGTATGTGTATGCTTGCATTATTCTATTGTCATAAGTTGATAATCATGTTTAGGTCTTTACCCTTTGCTAACTCATCCACGAGCTTGTCAAGGATGCGGAGATCTCTCATTCGAGGTTCCTCAATCTCTTCGACCTTAATGCCGCAGATTCTTCCCTTGATATTCATCCTGGCAGGATTCTT
>JAZQOH010000073.1:0-4341 GCA_045627725.1 Prevotella sp.
TTCTGTTGTCCACATCACGGTGATACATTCGATGTTTCCATCCTCGTTGGTGAAGGAAGGGTTGAAGAACCATCCATGATCCATGTTCGGAACAACAAGCACAAGGTCGCCTTCCTCAAAATTGGATGTCACACCACCTATAATTCGCTCTCCACGCCCTTTGATAACGTAGCTTAGTTCCCATGAGTCACGATGATGCACACCAATCTGTTTGTCTGGTTTCAATACAGAATGATACACACTCCATGAACGTTCTATTTCGGTTGTCAACGTATTCATGGTGCAAAATTAACTGTTTTTCTTCGTTTTTTGCAAATATAATTATATAATTTGTAATGATAATGCAAATATAATCAAAATAAATGCCGTAACTTTGCACCCGAAAATTGCAAGATCATGTCAACATACATCACTTCAAAACAAAGATACGAGATACTTGATGGTCTTCGCGGAGTAGCAGCCATCATGGTGCTTATCTATCACATCTGCGAACCTCATTGGGGGCAGACAACACAACCTGTGGCTCATGGCTATCTGGCAGTCGATTTCTTCTTCGTACTCTCTGGCTTCGTCATCGGCTATGCTTACGATGACCGTTGGAGCAAAGGACTCTCGCTGAAGGACTTCATGAAGCGACGTATCACCCGACTGCATCCTATGGTGGTGCTGAGCGCTATGATTAATCTGGCGTGTATGTTCTTCCTCGCTGGAGGTCTAATTTTCCCCGATGTCTCAATGGGTATGGTTCTGCTGGCTTGGTTGCTGTCCATGCTCATGATTCCAGGATTGGGCGGTCAGGTGTTCCTTATCAGTGGTACACAATGGACACTCTTCTACGAGTATCTTGCCAATGTGCTCTATGCTACCGTGATACGCCGTTTGTCCAACAAGGTGCTTTACACCATCGTGGCAATCTTCGGTATCTGGACATTCGCGTTCCTCACCTGCTATCCCGACAGCAAAGGCGTGATGGCAGGAGGATGGGAGTTCAACGCTCCCGACATACTCCGTGCTTTCACCCGACTGCTGTTCCCATTCTTCGGAGGCTTGGCATTGTTCCGTATCAACAAACTGATACACTTCCGCCGAGGTTTCTTTTGGGCAAGCATGTTGGTATTGGTGATACTCCTGTTCCCGCATCTCGAAGGACCTTTCTGGGTGAATGGCCTTTACGAAGCCTTGGTGATTGCATTACTCTTCCCACTCATCATCTACATCGGAGCAGGAAGTCCATTGACCGGCAAGCGTGCCACGAAGATCTGTACCTTCCTTGGCGAAATCTCCTTCCCCCTTTACATTTCCCATTACGGTTACATATTCCTTTACATGCAGTATGTGTTTGGCAATGATTACACCTTCGGGCAGACATGGCCTGTTGCCTTGCTTGTGTTTGTGGCATCGCTCGCCACTGCTTACCTGTCACTTAAGTTCTACGACCTTCCTTTAAGAAAGTGGCTGAAGGAGCATTGGCTTTAGAATGAACCGACTTTCTCAATTCTTGATCTGCTTGTTGTAATAGTTTCTAAGTTCCTTCATTGCCTCGGTAGAGGTGTCATGGGTTTCAATCAGCAGAGGGCTCTTGTGATATTGCACAATCTTGACGCTAACGGAGTTGTGCCGTTGCTTAACTTCAATGCATTGCTTTATTAAGTCGGGATTTGCTGACTTTGATGTTGGTTCCTTATCAAAGTTCTGAATGTATGCAGCATTGGTAAGGAAGAGAATGTCTGAACCTTCTGGTAACTTATTCATCACCTTGACCATGAGCGTAAGCATCATGCGGAACTCTGTGGTGTGGAGGTCAGCAATCAAATCCTTGCTGATGACCTTGCCATTTTGCACTATGACTACAGCAGCACCACCAGCTCGCTCCTTATGACCATAGTCACAGGAACCGCCAATCCAAACATAGTATGTCGTTGCGTCTTGCGTCATTTATTCTTTTCGAGTTTCATAATATGAACAGGTCGGTCTTCTCCATGATAGAGGTTTGAGCAATAGTTCTCCTTATCTGTATCAGTAAAACCGCATTTCTCCATGACTCTGCCAGATGCCGGATTGTCAATGAAGAAATCTGACCATAGAGTTACGAAGCCCTTCTTCTCGTAGCAATAACGAATCATTGCTTGCAAGGCTTCCGTGCAATAACCTTTGTTCCAATGCGGTTTGCCTATCCAGTAGCCCACCTCTGCATCGTTCTCGCCAATCTCAATGTTGCTGACACCATGAAGGTAATACCCCATGCAACCTATAGGCTCGTTTGTTTGCTTTAGAACTACCGCCCAAGTGTAATCATTGGTAAATACCTCACGGATAATCATTCTGCTTTCTTCTATACTTTTGTGTGGTGGCCATCCTGCATGGGGACCAACTTCTGGATCACAAGCATATTTGTACAAAGCATCAGCATCTGACAACTTCCACCTACGAAGCAGAAGACGCTCTGTTTCAATAATCTCATTGTTGAAGGCTATGCATTCTCTTAATTCCCTTTCGTACTGTTTCGTATCTATGAAGACAATGCCGTCCATACCCAATCGTCTGCCACCTTCGATGTTCTCAGCCCTGTCATCAGCGAAGATGCATTCTTCGGGTTTGAGGTTGAACTTGGTGAAGAGACGCTGATAAATCTCTGGCTCTGGTTTGATGACCTTCTCTTCTGATGAGATAACCTGTCCGTCAAGCAGTTTGAAGATAGGGAACTGAGCCATAGTCAAATGCACCTTGCTGCACCAGTTGGTCAAGCCATAGAGCTTAAAACCTTCTGCTTTCAGCTTAGTGAGGAGTTCATACATTCCTTCCACTTCATTAGTCACAATCTCTGGATAATGCTCATTGAAGTAGCGAATTTCTGGCTCAAACACCTTGTTCTGCTCAATCCACTCTTCCATGATGACCTCGAAAGGTCGTTCCTCACGGTCGAGCAGCTGCTGCAACTCCTCGTTGTAGAGTACAGGAGTAAATGCCTGGCAACGCTCTGTGTCAGGTATGTATTTGCGGAAGAAAGCCTCGAAGTCATAATCTACTAGCACCTTGCCGAAGTCAAATATAAGATTCTTAATCATAATTATTTAGATGTCAGTTCCAAGCCAACAATACCTACAAGTGTCAGTAATGCAAAGAACATTCTCAGCATGGATGCAGAATCACCAAAGAAAAGTATGCCTATCAGTAATGTGCCGATGGCTCCTAAGCCTGTCCAGATGATGTATGCAGTACTTACAGGTATTGTTCTTTGGGCAAAGTATAGGAAAACTCCGCTTAATGCCATACTGACGATTGCAAAATTTATCCAAGTCCAGAAACGCTCAGGCTGAGTGCTGGAGAGTTTGAATCCTAGTGGCCATCCTATTTCAAAGATAGCTGCGATGATGAGTAGTAGCCAATGCATATTATTCTCCGATGATTGTTGCTACAATGCGACGGTCGCCTCCGTAATCACGGAACTCGCAGAGATAAATGCCTTGCCATGTGCCGAGATTTAGGCGACCTTTCGTGATGGGAATGCTTATGCTTACACCGCAGAGTGTACTCTTAGCATGTGCTGGCATGTCATCAGAGCCTTCAAGGACGTGGTCATAGTATGGTTCGTTCTCTTTGACAAGGCGATTGAATATCTGTTCCATGTCGCTTCGTACATCTGGATCAGCGTTCTCATTGATGCTCAATGCGCAACTGGTGTGTTGTACAAAGAGGTTGAGAAGTCCTGTCTTAGGTAGAGTGGGGAGGTTGCTCAGAATCTCTCTCGTAACGAGATGAAAACCTCTGCGCTTGGCTGATAATGTAAATTCTGTCTGTTGTATCATATTACTTTGTTTCTATGCCTCTCAGACAATGTGGCAGTTTACCATGTTCACGATGGTGAGCTACACAAGCACAGCATTTGCAGTGACGTGGGCACTCCTTTGGACAAGTACACTCGAAGTAGTTTGTTTCACCTACAGTTGATGGTCTATGTGGACAATTCATATTCCTTGATATTTATTAATGGTTCTATAATTCTATGTAATCACCTTCTTTCTTGATACACCAGAATGGGATTTCTTTCTCCAGACAGAAAGGTTCCATGCGCCAGGCACTTTCAAAACCGCTTGCCACGAAGTGCATAGGAACAAACATGCCGACTTTGAAACGCTCAATGAACTGTCTTCCTCCAAGGGTATAGCCGTTACCTATGCGTCCATCTACAGGGAACATGACAAGGTCAAAAGTACCAGTAATCTTGTGCATGTCTTTCAATTCTCCAAGGAAGCGCTTCTCTTCTGCCACAGGATTTATGTATTCTCCGAACTCCTCGCTGTAGATTTCTCCTTCAGGAGCACCATCGGCAAGAAAACGTGC
>JAZQOH010000074.1:0-35375 GCA_045627725.1 Prevotella sp.
TATTTGTCTTTTAGCATATGCAGTCCTGTTTATGGCTGCAAAGTTACAAATTCAAATCGTTGCGCACAAAAAACTCTTGCAACTAACTATAATTCAATTATTTCAAAGAACGTTTTGCGATTTTTGGTGGACAGTAGTGATTTTTTCGTTTATCTTATTACAAAATTAAGCCTTTTTCCCTTAACTAACAAAAAATAATTGTTAAAAAATTACAATCTCACCTTGATATACACAAAAAGAGGGCTGACACTATTGTCTGCCCTCTTGCATTATTATCTAAATCAATCACTTCATCTTCTTAGAGCTTTACAAACTCATCGAACGAGATTGCCTTCTTTTCAAGAGTTACAACCTCCTTAAGTGCCTGCATGAGCTTGCGGTCAGCAGCAGCGTTAACGAGACCGTCAACCTGCTCTGGTTTCTTAAGCATCTCCTCTGCATACTGCTCGAGGTATTCATCAGGAATGTTTGACATACCATACTGAGCGAACTGCATGCGAGTTGTCTCGATAGCCATAGCCTTAACGTCAGCATCCTCAATCTTAACGTTGTTAGCCTCAAGGAGCTGATTCTTTGCAAGGTGCCATGTAAGTTCCTTGATAGAAGACTCGTAGTTCTTCTCTACATACTCCTCGCCCTTGTCTTTATTGTTAGCAAGCATGATACGCTTCATCAGTTCATCAGCATACTTAACCTCACCGATCTTACCCTCAACGTATGCACGAACGTCCTGGATGAAACGGAAATCAGCATTCTGAGCCATCTGATCAGCGATACCCTCGGCAACCTTTGCACGGAAAGCAGCCTCATCGCTTACAGTTCCCTCACCATAGATCTGGTCGAAGAGCTCCTGGTCGATAGCATGCTTTGTGAAACGTGAGATCTCTGTTACCTGGAAACTGAAGTCTGCAGTGATGTTCTCAGCCTCTTCCTTTGTTACCTTAAGAAGAGATGTGAGTTCCACTGTGCTCTCTGGATAAGCCTTCTTTGGGTTGAAGATGATGATGTCACCAACCTTTGCACCCTCAAAGAGAGACTTCTGATCCTCTACCTTCATATACTCAGGGAGGAGTGATGCTTCACTAACGGTGATACCACCTTCCTTAGTGCTACCATCCTCGTTAAGCTCACGGATATCACCTTTAAGCATATCGTTTGCCTGATATTCGTCTGCCTTCTCGTATGAACCTGCGCGACTTGCGAAGCTGTCAATCTGCTGGTCGATAATCTTGTCGTCAACAGCGATATCATAGTAAGTAATCTTATCGTCCTTACCGAGCTCAGCCTTGAATTCTGGAGCTACAGCGATGTCAAACTGCAATGTGTAAGGTGCTGGTGCATCAAGATCAACAGGCTCCTGAGCAGCGTGTGGCATTGGCTCACCAAGCATATTGATATTGTTTTCTCTTACATATTCGTAAAGTTTGTTACCAACGAGCTTATTGATAGCGTCAACCTTTACTGAAGCACCGATCTGGCGCTTAATCATACCCATTGGTGCCTGACCTGGACGGAATCCAGGAATGTTAGCCTTCTTGCGATAATCCTTGAGGGTTTTGTTTACATCCTCCTGATAGTCTGCCTCATCAATTACGAGTGTGAGTACACCGCAAACCTTCTCTGGATTCTCAAATGTAATCTTCATTTTTCTTTAATATTATAATGTATTCTTATATTATATAAATAAAAAAGGCATAATTCGCCTAATAGGGTGCAAAATTACTAATAATATTGCACAATGCCAAATGTTAAAAGAATTTTTAACAAAACTACAGCGAAGCCTGCTTCACTTTCTTAAATAATTCCGAAGCAAAGACGAGGTCATTAAGTTTCTCATTCGTTGCCGACATTACCATATTCTTATTGCCCTCCCATTCCTTTCTACCTTCGCAAATAAAGATAATGTTATCACCAATGCCGAGTACGGAATTCATATCGTGGGTATTGATAATCGTCGTCATACCGAATTCCTCTGTGATGCCATGAAGGAGTTCGTCAATGACGAGGGATGTCTTTGGATCAAGACCCGAATTTGGCTCATCACAGAAGAGATACTGTGGATTGAGCACGATGGCACGGGCTATAGCAACACGCTTCTGCATACCACCCGATATCTCACCTGGATATTTATTCTGCGCATCAATGAGATTCACGCGCTCAAGGCATTCCTGCGCCCTGCGGGTACGATCACGAAGCGTTTTGTCAGAGAACATATCGAGAGGAAACATCACATTCTCCAAAACAGTAAGAGAGTCGAAGAGAGCTGCAGACTGGAATATCATCCCCATCTCTCGACGCATCATAATCTTCTCATTCTTCGTCATCGACACGAAGTTGCGTCCATCATACAACACCTCACCGCTCGTTGGTTCAAACAGTCCAACGAGGTTCTTCATCAGCACGGTCTTTCCCGAGCCAGACTGACCAATAATAAGGTTTGTCTTGCCATTCTCAAAGGTAGCATTGATATCCTTGAGAACAGTCTTGTCACCAAACGATTTATAAAGGTTTTTTACTTCTATCATAATATAAAGCCCACCAGCCTTTGTATGTTGTATTTTGTATATTGTATATTTATGATTTGTTCTAACGCTCTCTTTCCCTATCTAAAGTTCCTCCCCTTAGGGGAGGTTCTTGCTCGGGCAAGCGTCTCTACGAGCCGAGCGAGGTGGGGCTAACTCAACAATTGCGTTAGGAACACATCTGAGAAGAGGATGAGAATACTGCTATTCACCACAGCAGAGGTGCTTGCCTTACCCACTTCAACAGAACCGCCATCTACGGTGTATCCACAATAGGAAGAGACACTGGCGATGATGAAGGCAAAGACAGTACTCTTTATTATACTTGCCCACACAAACCAGGGATTGAAGGAGTGCTGCAAGCCGAGCGTAAGATCCTCAGGAGTAAGGATATGGCCGATATAAGCCGTGGCGTATGCACCTACAAAGCCCATCACATCGGCGAAGATAACAAGGAACGGCATCAGCGTCACCAATCCGAGAATCTTTGGCATGATAAGATAGCAGGCAGAGTTCACACCCATGATATCCAAGGCATCAATCTGCTGCGTCACCCTCATGGTGCCAAGTTCCGAGGCTATATTACTTCCCACCTTGCCGGCAAGGATGAGACACATGATACTTGACGAGAACTCAAGGAGCATAATCTCACGAGTGGTATAACCACTCACCCAGCGTGGCATCCAAGGACTCTGAATATTGAGTTTCATCTGGATACAGATAACAGCGCCAATGAAGAAAGATATAAGCAATACGATGCCGATAGAGTCAACACCGAGAGCTGACATTTCCTTCACATACTGCTTGAAGAACATACGCATTCTTTCTGGGCGGGAAAACGACCTGCCCATAAGCATGATGTATCGCCCGAGGGTATTGAGGTGATTAAACAATAGCATATCCTGTTTATAAATTGTCCGTTTTATGTGTAATTTTCTGCAAAAGTAACCAAAATCCACTAAAAAACTGCAATTTTCACTATGGTTTTTTCTTGAAAGGTGCGTTTTTAGACTTTATTTTACTACTTTTGCATAAAATTTCACACTCATGGAAGAAATAAAGACTGAAGAATGCAAGACTCTCCGCACCGAGGGACTCGTGAAGATATACGGAAAACGTACTGTGGTGAATGATGTTTCATTCAACGTGAAACAGGGCGAAATCGTGGGACTCCTCGGACCAAACGGTGCGGGAAAAACCACATCTTTCTATATGACCACAGGACTTGTAGTTCCTAATGCTGGTCACGTGTATATCGATGACCAGGAGATTACCGACCTTGCTGTCTATAAGCATGCTCGTCATGGTGTGGGTTATCTGCCTCAGGAGGCAAGTGTTTTCCGTAAGATGACCGTGGAGGACAATATCCTCTCCGTACTCGAGATGACGGGAAAGCCTCGCGAATACCAACTCGAGAAACTGGAGAGCCTCATCAACGAGTTCAGTCTTCAGAAGGTACGTAAGAATCTGGGTGACAGACTTTCCGGTGGTGAGCGACGCAGAACGGAGATAGCACGTTGCCTTGCCATAGAGCCAAAGTTCATCATGCTCGACGAACCTTTCGCTGGCGTTGACCCTATCGCCGTAGAGGAGATACAGAACGTGGTGTGGCATCTGAAGAAGCGCAACATCGGCATACTCATCACCGACCATAATGTCCATGAGACACTGAATATCACCGACCGTGCCTACCTGCTCTTCGAAGGCAGAATTCTCTTCCATGGCACTTCAGAAGAACTTGCCAACAACCAGATTGTTCGCGAGAAATACCTCGGCACCAACTTCGTTCTTCAGCGCAAGAAGTTTGAATAATTGCGATTACGAATTACCAATTACTTAGTTACTAAAATAGCTCTATTTATTGTGTAAACGCTTTGCCTTCAAATGTAGCTAGGTAATTAGTAATTCGTAATTAGTAATTAAAATAGTTTATTGAGATTAATCATCTCAATAGCAGAAATCATAGCATCTGCACCCTTATTGCCAGCCTTTGTACCAGCACGCTCCACTGCCTGCTCGATGCTATCTGTTGTGAGGATACCATTGAGAACAGGGATGCCACTCTTCATAGCAGCCTGAGCGATACCCTTTGCCGACTCGTTGGCAACCATATCGAAATGAGGTGTAGCACCACGGATAACAGCACCGAGACAAACAACTGCATCATACTTTCCGCTCTCAGCCATCTTCTGTGCTGTGAGAGGAATCTCAAAAGCACCAGGAACGAGAGCAAGAGTGAGGTCATCGCTGTTGCCACCATGGCGAACGAAACAATCCTCTGCACCAGCAACGAGGTGATTTACAATAAAATCATTGAAACGAGAGGCAACGATGCCTATCTTCTGACCTTGCGCGGTCAAGTGTCCTTCTAATGTTTTCATATATCTTTTGTATGTTTTATATTTTTTCGATGGATCGAAATCTCGGAATCTCAAAACCTCGAAGAATCGAGATCTTTCCTTAATCTTTCTGCGCCAGCCTCTTTTTCCTTTTCACTCTTTCACCTTTTCACTTTTTATTCGGTTTTTTCACATGCAGGAGGTGTCCCATCTTCACATACTTCGTGTACATATAGAACTCATCCTTCTCGTTGCATGTCATCTCGATAGGCTCACGACTTATTACACGAAGACCGAAACCATCAAGACCGGAAATCTTCAGAGGGTTGTTCGTCATAAGGATAAGGTCATGGATGCCGAGGTCTGCGAGGATGCTCGCACCAGTGCCATACTCACGGAGGTCGGCAGCAAAACCAAGGGCGATGTTAGCCTCAACGGTGTCCATACCCTGATCCTGCAGTTCGTAGGCACGAAGCTTGTTGATAAGACCGATACCACGACCTTCCTGACGAAGATAGAGCAACACGCCCCTACCCTTCTCCTCGATACGCTTCAACGCCTCTGCAAGTTGTTCGCCACAGTCGCAACGAAGAGAGCCGAAGGCATCGCCGGTGAGACATTCCGAGTGAACACGACAAAGAACTGGTTCTGGGGTAGTTACATCGCCCTTCACCAATGCCACATGATGCTCACCAGTCACCTTGTTGATATAACCTACGGCACGGAATGAACCATACTTTGTAGGCAGAGCTGCATCCGTAACGCGCTCGATGAGTTTCTCTGTTCTGCGACGATATTCCACCAAAGACTTCACCGTGATGCAGACGAGATTATGTTCCTTAGCGAGTTCCGTCAGTTCCTTCGTACGCATCATAGTACCATCCTCACGCATTATCTCACAGCAGAGACCTGCCTCCGAGAGTCCAGCAAGGCGACAGAGGTCAACAGTTGCCTCAGTATGCCCTGTGCGAACAAGAACGCCGCCTTCCCTTGCCTGCAATGGGAACATGTGTCCTGGGCGACGGAAATCGATAGGCTTCGAGTTTGGATCTGCTATAGCACGGGCAGTAATGCCACGCTCCACGGCAGAGATACCCGTTGTCGTTGAGATATGGTCAACGCTTACGGTGAATGCTGTCTGGTGATTGTCGCTATTATGCATCACCATCTGAGGGAGGTTAAGTCTTTCGCAAAGAGCCTTACTCATAGGCATGCATATCAACCCTTTGGCGAGAGACGCCATAAGGTTTACGTTCTCTGTAGTAGCAAACTCTGCAGCACAGATGAGGTCACCCTCATTCTCACGATCAGGATCGTCTATCACAAGGATACACTTTCCCTGTCTTAATGCCTCAAGTGCTTCTTCTATAGTGTTATATTCGTTCATATCTTTTTTACATCATAAAATTGCGATAGAGATTTATCTTCCCCTTATCGTCATTGTCAGAGTTAGGGTTAAGGTTATCGCCACCCCCCATCAACTTCTCCACATATTTCGCAATCATGTCATTCTCTATATTCACAACATCGCCCACTTTCATCTCATGGAGCGTCGTAGCGCCCTGAGTATGAGGTATCAGTGAAACGGCAAACATCCCATCCGCAACCTTCGCCACGGTGAGACTCACGCCCTGAAGAGTCACACTACCCTTCTCTATTATGTATCGCATCAGCGATGCGTCGCAGGCAACCCACAGCCACAAGGCATTATCGTCTGCCTCGCGCCTTGCTATACGTCCCGTGCCGTCTATGTGACCTGAGACAATATGTCCACCGAGGCGTGTCTGCAGGGTGAGTGCCCTCTCCAGGTTGACGCTACTCCCCACAGTCAGTTGCGCCAGGGAAGTGCGACGCACCGTTTCCGGCATCACGTCAGCAGTATATCCGGAAGGTGTCAGCGAGGTAACGGTAAGGCACACCCCATTCGTAGCGATACTATCGCCCACGAGTGTCCCTTCAAGCACTTTCTGTGCCTGAATCTCCAGCGTAACGCTCTTCGTTCCTCTGCGTATCGCCTTCACCTTGCCTATCTCTTCTATTATTCCGGTAAACAAATTATTTGTATGTTTTATCTTGTATGTCGTATGTTTATTGTTTGGTAAAGTCCCGCATTTCTGCGCCAGCCTCTTTTCACTCTTTCACCTTTTATATCAGTCCTGTCACCACGACATCCTCTCCTATCTTATCGATAGTCAGGTCTCTCAGCTTTACGGTCTCTAGCATCCTTGCGAAGCCAACGCCTTCAACGGGCGTCTTGGCATCCTTGCCACCGATTATCTTCGGCGCAACGAAAGCCATCACTTCATTGACAAGACCTTCCCTCAGCATGGCATCGTTTATGGTACCTCCACCTTCAAGGAAGATGCTGTCTATCTTCTCTCTTCCCGCACGCTCTACAATCTCTCTTACACCGTTGCATTGCCACAGGATGACGCCAGCATCACTAAGCATCTGCAGTTTCGCCTCATCGGCACCCTCTGCGTGAGCCACAACGAGGGGTATCTCCCCTGCCGTCTTTACGAGCTGGCTATCCATAGGAATCCTCGCCTTCCTGTCTGCGATGATGCGTATCGGCTGTCTCACCTCATCTCTCGTGACGCCCATTTTCTTCAGGTCATCATCACTTAGACGCACGTTAAGCATCGGATCATCGGCAAGCACGGTTCCTATGCCACACATTATCGCCATATAGTTTCGCCTCACCATGTGAACGCGCTCACGTGCCTGCTCGCCTGTTATCCATTTGCTATCACCTGTAGATGTGGCAATCTTTCCATCGAGCGTCATAGCCCACTTTGCCATCACCCAAGGCATCTTGCTCTGGATATAATGGAGGAACACGCGATTCTGCATCTTCAGGTCGGCGATAAACCCTTCGTGCTCAATCACATCCACCTCAATGCCAGCATCTTGCAGTATTTTTATTCCCTTGCCGGCAACGAGAGGATTAGGATCTCTCAATCCCACGACGACTCTCTTTATCCCATGCTCGATGATAGCCTCCGTGCATGGTGGTTGCTTACCATAGTGGCAGCATGGCTCGAGGGTGACATACATCGTCGCTCCCTTACAGTCGATGCCTTGCCGGTCAGCGTTTCTGAAAGCGTCACGCTCTGCGTGGAGGTCGCCATAGACATGGTGATATCCACTTGCCACCACATCGTCGTCCACCACCACTAATGCGCCAACGAGAGGGTTGGGATTTACCCTACCCTCTCCTTGCTGGGCGATCATCATCGCCTCATGCATCAGTAGTATGTCGTCGGAAGTAATCATTTTAGTGAAGAGCGGGGAGCCTTGGCTTTCCCCTTTGGGTCGCCGACCTTTTCAGCGTTCCGGCCCTCCCCCTCGGGGGAGCGGGGAGAGGGGTTATTTTAGCGGATATCAATCACCGGAATATTATCCTTATCGTTATAGAACAGGTTCTCGCCTGCCATACCCCAGATGAATGTATAGTAGTATGTACCTGCTGCTGCATGCATAGACCACTCTGGCGACATGATAGCCTGCTCATTGTGGAGCCATACGTTGCGGCTCTCCTGTGGCTGACCCATCACGTGAGAGATAGTCTGCTCAGCAGGGAGGTTGAAGTAATAGTATGCCTCGATGCGGCGACCGTGTGTGTGAGGTGGCATTGTGTTCCAGACAGCACCTGGGTTCAACTGTGTGAGACCGAGCTGAAGCTGGCATGGACCTTCCTCAAGCACATCATTCACGATAAGCTTATACACGGTACGGTTGTTTGCCTCTTCCACTGTTCCTACAGGTCCCCAAACGGCAGCCTTAAGCGAACCCTTACGGCCGTCGAGTGTTATCCACTGTGTCTTATAGTGGCTGTGAGCTGTTGCAGAGTTGAGGTAGAACTTTGCTGGGTTCTTTGGATCCTTTGAACGGAAGAGCACCTCCTTGTTTGAGTCAATCCAGTTGCCCTTCTTGTCCTGCATACGACCGCGACCAACATAGAGTGCCTCCTTTGGAGAGAGCGCATACTCCTTACCGTCAACGATAACGACGCCATCTCCGAGACCGCAGTTAACAATACCTATCTCACGGTTGTAGAGGAAATACTTCTCCTTGATGGTATTATCCACGTCAAGACCGAGCTCCCAGAAGTTCTCAAGCTTCAGAGTCTTGTTCACAGGCATCGCGCCACCGAAGATAAAACGGTCATAGTGACTATATGTCAGGAGGATAGAGTCAGCCTCCATCACTTTCTCCATCACGAAACGCTCACGGAGAGTCTTTGTGTCGTATGTCTTCACGTCCTCAGGATGGCAAGCCGTCTGGAACTTAACGTGCTGATCGCCTACGTAGCGATCCTTCTCCTGCGCATTGGCAGTGAGGGCAACAGCGAGAGCTGCGAGTGCAAGAATCTTTTTCATTTGATTGTCGTATTGTTTATTGTAATTATTATCATCAATATGTAATATTGACTGCAAAGTTAATCATTTCTTTCCGAACAACCAAAAATTCCCCTTCATTTTTACATTTAGTCCACAATACAAGAAAATCCGCAAGGGCGAAACCTTGCGGATTATCTTGGTCTTTCGTTTTTAGCGATAGCAAAAATAACAACTTACTTCTGATTGATACGCTTGCGGTTCCAAGCCACCATGCCAAGGGCAATAACTGTCAGAATGCCCATACCGATGTAGTTGATGTACTTCATGCAAGCATAGATAGCGAAAGCGATTGGTGACGATGCAAAGTCAAGAGCACCAGCCATAAAGCCTTCTGGCACCTGCACTGCCTTGTCGTCTGGATGAGCAGTTGCAACATCATGAGCTGCCATAGTGAAGTCGCCTGCCATCATTGTAACGAAATAGAGTCCGAGAGCAACAACAACGAGACCTACGATAAAGGAACGGAGTACGTTGCCGTTGGTGTAAGGGAGTACCATCACGAATACATAGAACATACCTGCGAGAGAGGCGAGTGGGAGGAACTGGTTGCCTGGGAGTGCCACAGCGAGAACGAGTGTTACAGGGATGAGGAGCAACGAAACAACAAGAGTTGTTGGGTGTCCTATAACCAATGCTGGCGACATACCGATGTAGAGTTCCTTATCTGCGCCGAACTTCTTAGCGATGAGCTCACGAGTAGCCTCTGATATAGGCTTAAGACCTTCGATGAAGAGTGATGTAATACGTGGGATAAGCTCCATGACAGCACCCATCTTGATACCGAGACCGAGGGTTGTTGGAATCTTATCAACGAGCTCCTGCATGTCCTTGCAAGCGAGACAGCCGATGATGATGCCGATGATGACACCGAGGAAGAGTGGCTCACCAAAGAGACCGAACTTCTTCTTCATACCCTCAGAGTCAATGTTCACCTTATTGATGCCAGGAACATAGTCGAGCCCTTTGTTGATGACAACGGCGAAAGGCATGAAGCCCTGACAGAATGGCTGTGGAATAGAGATGCCTTCCATGCCTGGATAGAACTTCTGGAACTTCTTTGCCGTTACGTCAGCAAGTACGAGGGTGATGATGTAGCAGATGATGGCTGCGAAGAAGCCAAGACCTACAGAATCGGTCATGAAATAAACCACAGCACCGATGAATGCGAAATGCCAGTAGTTCCAGAGGTCGATGTTAACGGTACGTGTGCATCCAAGGAGAAGGAGCACGAGGTTAACGCCGAGGCATACAGGGATGATGAACGAACCGACGAGTGTGTTGTATGCCACTGATGCAGCAGCAGGCCATCCCATATCAAACACCTGGAGTTCAAGACCATAGATCTGAACCACATCCTGAAGTGCAGGACCAAGTGCGGAGGTAAGCAGACCTGTGATAACACCAAGGCCTACGAAACCGACACCAACATAAAGACCGCTCTTGAGAGCCTTTGAGAAATTAATGCCGATACACACACCGAGAATGGTGAAAATGATAGGCATCATGACTGCGGCACCAAGGCCGATGATGTAAGAAAATACAGCTTCCATATTTTTAATTACTAATTATGAATTACAAATTACTTATTTTGTATTGTTGTTAATTACTTATCCCTTTATCAATCACTTTTTGTTTACATTTGTCAACTTCAAATGTAACAAAGTAATTAGTCATTAGTAATTACAACAGGTTTTTCCATTTCTTTCTTCCACTCCTTCAGCCACTTAAACCAAGCATCTTTACCCTCAAAGCCGAAGGTCTCGATGTCGCAGGTGCAGGCAAACCAATAGTGGAGATTGTCGGTCTGAGTGCCTACGACTTCTACGTAAGCCTGGTTTGGAAGATGGTCCTTGCCATCGGTGAAGTGACTATCCTGACGATAGTATATCTTTGGAACATAGATGCCGAGACCTACGGTGATGGTGTCATACACCTGAGGGTTGTTGCCGGCACATGCCCTACCCCAGCAGCCACGGAGACCAGCCTTGTCAGTCATCTCCTCCGAGCCTTCCACGATGTCAACGATACCTGTTGAGAGAGGCAACTCCGATACGTTGCGAGAGAACTTAACGTCAACCTCCACGTCGCGATGACCTACATAGAGGATATAGCGGGTGCGGATATCGACAGGCTTGCAACCCTCGTATGGGCGCCACGCCTTGTTGGTGATGTCGAGGATAGTGCGAACAGGACCATCGCAAACAACTGTCTGTGTACGGTTTCTCACGTTCTCAAACATAACAGCATTCTTGCCATCCCAACCGTGGAGGGCACCGCAGCCGTATGTAGAACCAGTATAGAGCACATCCTCTCCATAACCCTTATCGCGCTGTTCCTGAGTGGTATAGAAGGCTGTCTCTGCGATATCCATCTTCAGATTGCGATGACCATAGTAGTCAAGGCTCTGGCGATGGTCGCAATATACGCGGAAGCCCACCATGTCATTCTCCATCACAGCACCGTGAGGGAAGATATAGTTATATGGATTTGTATCTTTAGGGAATGTGACAGAAGTGATCTGCTGATGCTTCTGCTTCTTAGCGTCATTCTGTCGGTCGCGAATACCGAGATAGCCATACGTTTTCACGTCATAGCTTCGTGGCTCGCCTTCCGTGGAAAGAGTAACAGAGAAGGTCTGCTTCTCCTTCTTCGCCATATCGGTAACGAAGGCAAGTTCATCATAGCAACCGTCATCATCGAGGTCGTCAAGCTGACAAGGAATCTCCTTATCACCGAGCTTCACAAGAGCGGAGCGAACATCCGCATCCACCTTCACGACAACAGGCACTGCCTTACGGGCATTTGCCGAAGGATTATTTACCTTCACCTCTATCGTTTTGTCAGCTGCCATCATGACACCCGTCATGCAGAGGGTTGTTAGCAAAAGAAATACTTTTTTCATAGTTATTTGTTTTTGGTTAGTCATTATCAAATCGTTAATCGTCAATCGTCAATTGTCAATTGCGAATCACCTCATCTTCCACACTCCTTCTCTCTCCACCATAGGCACAACGATTTCCTCGCGTGTGCTGTCGCCATAGACGAACAAGAGGAACGCATTGACGTGATGCAGGGTACTATCCGTGTCAAAGCGCAGCGGTTCCACCTTTACTATGCCCTTATGCTCTGCCTCCTGCTGTGCAAGGAACATACGCATGTTCGCCTCCAACTGCTTACGATATGAAGGGTACACACTATCCTTGGCATCCATTCCTCCCACAAAAGACTCCACATCTCCCGCCAGGAGTTGCTCGTAATACACTTTTGCTGTCTGCAACGCCACCTCCTCTGGAGATGCTTCTTTTCCGCAACACAACAGAAGAGGTAGCGCAGCAAGAGCGAGATATTTCTTTAGTTCATAGTGCATAGCCTACTTCTGCCTTATAAACACGTTGATTGGCGAACCTGTCAGTTCCCAGTTGTCACGTATCTTATTCTCAAGGAAGCGACGGTAGTTCTCACGCACATACTGAGGGAGGTTAGCATAGAAGACGAAGGTAGGAATCTGCGTATCAGGAATCTGGTTGCAGTACTTTATCTTGATATACTTTCCCTTAACAGACTGTGGTGGGAAGGCTTCGATGAGTGGCAGCATCACCTCATTGAGCTTTGATGTACCAATCTTCACCTTACGGTTGAGATATACCTGCTTAGCGGTCTCAAGCACCTTGAAGATGCGCTGTTTTGTCATTGCAGAGGCGAAGATGATAGGGAAGTCGGTGAATGGTGCCATACGCTCACGGATAGCATTCTCGAAGGTCTTGATGACAGCCTGCGACTTATCCTCCACGAGGTCCCATTTGTTCACCACGACGACGAGTGACTTCTGGTTCTTCTGTATCAACTGGAAGATATTCATATCCTGCGCCTCGATGCCTCGTGTGGCATCAATCATAAGGATGCAGACATCGGAATGCTCTATGGCACGGATGGAACGCATCACGCTATAGAACTCAAGGTCTTCCGACACCTTATTCTTTCTGCGGATACCTGCTGTGTCAACGAGGTAGAAGTCAAAGCCGAACTTATCATAGCGTGTATAGATAGAGTCACGAGTAGTGCCCGCTATCTCGGTAACGATGTTTCTATCCTCACCGATGAAGGCATTGATAAGACTTGACTTGCCGGCATTAGGACGACCAACGACAGCGAAGCGAGGGATATTCTCCTCTATTGACTCGCCCGATTCCTTTGGTAGCTTTGCAAGCACCTCATCAAGGAGGTCGCCAGTGCCACTACCTGTTGCTGCAGAGATGCAGAAAGGGTCACCGAGTCCGAGACTATAGAACTCTGCAGCATAGAACTGCTGGTTAGGGTTGTCGGTCTTATTGCTTACGAGAATCACTGGCAACTTAGTGCGACGGAGAATCTCTGCCACGTCGGTGTCGAGGTCTGTTACGCCTGTCTGCACATCAACGAGGAACAACACAAGGTCTGCCTCCTCCGTTGCTATCATCACCTGACGGCGGATAGCATCCTCAAAGATATCGTCGGAGTTGACAACCCATCCTCCAGTATCCACTACGGAGAACTCATGTCCGCACCATTCGCACTTGCCATACTGACGGTCGCGGGTAGTGCCCGCCACGTCACTAACGATTGCCTGACGTGTCTGTGTCAAGCGATTGAAAAGAGTAGATTTACCCACATTAGGGCGTCCTACTATAGCTACTAAATTTCCCATTTGTCATTTCCGCTCCTTTAGCGGTTCAATTTTTGCTCAGTAAAAATAAACTGGGTTTATATTACTCTGGGGGTTAATAATTAATAATATCGAAATTCCTCTTAATCCTGATTATATCCGAAGGCCAACAATTCCTTGTCGCTACTGCGCCAGTCCTTGTCCACCTTCACGAAGGTTTCGAGGAAGATGCGCTTGTCGAAGAACTTCTCCAAGGTCTTGCGAGCCTCCATATTCACCTTCTTTATCGCTACACCCTGATGGCCGATGATGATGCCCTTCTGGGAGTCACGCTCCACGAAGATTGTCGCCATGATGTGTATTCTCTGGTCATCCTCCTTGAAGGAATCGCAGCGCACCTCTACCGAATATGGAATCTCCTTATCGTAATAGAGGAGAATCTTCTCGCGTATTATCTCATTGACGAAGAAGCGGGCAGGCTTATCCGTCAACTGCTCCTTGTCGAAATATGCCGGCGACTCTGGCAGCAGCTCCTTGATGCGATTGAGAAGCATATCGACACCGAACTTATTCTTTGCCGACAGAGGGAGAATCTCTGCGTTAGGCAAGAGGTCGTGCCATTTCGATACGATGTCGCCCAACTGCTTGTTGGCATCCACCTTATTGCCATCCTTGTCCTTGCCCAGCTCGTCTATCTTATTGATGAGGAGCAATACAGGGATAGTCTGCTTCTGCACCTTCTCAAGAAAGTCCATGTTCTTCTCCGGATTCTCCACCACGTCGGTGACATAGAGGAGAACATCAGCATCAGTAAGTGCCGACTCCGAGAAGGCGAGCATAGACTCCTGCAACTTATAGTTAGGTTTCAACACACCGGGAGTATCAGAGAAGACTATCTGCATCTCCTCCGTATTCACGATGCCCATGATACGGTGACGGGTGGTCTGCGCCTTGAATGTAGCAATAGAAATACGCTCACCAACCAATTGGTTCATGAGCGTACTTTTTCCTACGTTGGGGTTTCCAACGATGTTCACAAATCCTGCTTTATGCATGGTTATATGTCTATTTCTTTCCGTCATAGCCCCACTTGAGGTAGGCAGCACCATGAACGAAACCAGCACCAAACGCTGTGAAGATGACATTATCACCCTTCTTCAGTTTCTCCTCGAAGTCCCAGAGAGCAAGGGCGATAGACGCAGCACTGGTGTTACCATAGTGCTCGATATTCACCATCACCTTCTCCATTGGAATCTCAAGGCGCTTGGTTACAGCCTCGATGATACGCATATTTGCCTCGTGTGGAATTACCCAGTTGACGTCAGACTCCTGAAGGTTGTTACGCTTCATGATTTCCTTCACGTCATTGGCCATGCTAGTAACGGCATAGCGGAACACTGTGCGTCCCTCCTGATAGATGTAGTGCATGCGATGATCCACGGTATAGTGGGATGCAGGGCATACAGAGCCACCTGCCTTCATGTGGAGGAAAGGAAGTCCCTGACCGTCTGTGCGGAGGAATGAATCCTGGAAACCGATACCTTCCTCTTCAGAAGCCTCGATGAGAACAGCAGCAGCGCCGTCACCGAAGAGCACACATGTCTGACGGTCCTGATAGTCAACCATTGATGACATCTTCTCGGCAGCGATTACCATTACCTTCTTATAGCGACCGCTCTGCACGTATGCAGCAGCCATATCTACGGTATAGAGGAAACCACAGCAAGCGCACGAAACGTCAAAGCCATGAGCATTCTTCAAACCGAGCTTACCGATAACGATAGAAGCATTTGAAGGGAAACGGTAGTCAGGAGTTGTGGTAGCCACGATTACACAATCGATAGTATCCTTGTCAACGCCTGTCTTCTGCACGAGTTGCTTCGCAGCCTTACGTGCCATATAGCTTGAACCAAGTCCCTCCTCTGTGAGGATGCGACGCTCCTTGATACCCACACGGGTCATAATCCACTCGTCGTTGGTATCTACCATGCGTGAGAGTTCCTCATTGTTGAGGATATAGCTTGGTACATATCCGCCAACGCCAGTGATTACAGCATTAATCATATTGTCGTTATTAGTGAAAACTTTTTTACTCAGCAACCTCGTCCATTACGATAGCAACCTTACCACGATACTGACCACATGTTGGGCAAACAGTATGATATACATAGTAAGAGCCACAGTTTGGGCATACTGCGAGTGTAGGTGCTACTGCCTTGTCATGTGTACGACGCTTGAGTGTACGAGTCTTCGACTGTCTTCTTTTTGGATGTGCCATTTTGCTTTGAAATAATTTTAAGTTGTTTGAATTTTAAGTTGAATTTACCCCAAGTAATTGTCAATTGTCAATTGTCAATCGTCAATCCCTTCAGGGCTGCCCAGCGTGGGTCAATAGTCTTTTCGGCTCCATCACCACTTCGGGTGGCTGACAGCTCATTGAGCTTTTCCGTCATCGCAGCATTGCATTTTCCAGGTGCATGAACGTGCTTAATGGGTACCGACAGCGCTATCGTCTCATAGATGAGCCATGACGGGTCGAGGATTCCCTCCACCTCGTCAACGTGTATTATCTCATCGTCTTCGCTGACCTCATTGCTCAGTTTGACAATAAAGCTTGACTCACCGCTGATCTGCTGCTGCATATCGTCGAGGCATCTGTCACACTGTACCGTCACGAAACCCTCAACAGCAAGGCTAAGAGTGAAGTAGGTTTCCGTCTTGCGTATAGACACGCCAACCTCTACTCTACCCTGTTGAATATCGGCACCATCAAGTGCCGTAAAATAGTCATCATCAAGCACATAAGTCGTATCGATGCAATCCACGACCATGGCTTTCAAATCTATCTTAAGGGCTTCTAAACTAAACATTTGGGTGCAAAGGTACTAATATTTTTTTGATTAACAAAGGTTTTTATTAAAAAAATAACATAAGTCAATATGTTTTTGTCAACACTTTTTTGTAACTTTGCACCCCGATTTAATTACGAATTACTAATTACAAATTACCTATTTACATTCGAAGGGGCATTCCACTCGCAATGCAAAACAGTAATAAAGTGTAATCAGTAATTCGTAACTAAGTAATTCGTAATTTGTAATTAGTAATCCGTAACCAAGTAATTAGTAATTAGTAATTCGTAATTATATAATAATGTATAAAGGACTTACCACAGCCGAGGTCGCTGAAAGCAGAAGACTTCACGGCACTAACATACTCACCCCTCCTGAGAAGACTCCTCTCTGGAAGGAATTCCTGCAGACCCTTACAGGTCCGCTCGGTCATCTCATTCCCGGATGGAAGGATGGCGACTCCCTCGTCTTCATCCTTGAGATTGCCGCCATTCTCTCTATCTTCTGCTCCTGCACCGAATATTTCGGGTGGTTTGGCATCACTTCCAGCGCTGGCGCAAAGGTATTCTTCGAGCCTATTGGCATCATCGCTGCCATAGTTCTCGCAACTGGCATCTCGTTCTTCTTCGAGCAGAAGGCGAACAGGGAGTTTGAGATTCTCAATCAGGTGAATGATGAGGAACCGGTGCAGGTATGGCGCGATGGAAATATCATGAGTATTCCGAAGTGCGACATCGTGGTTGGCGACGTCATCATGCTCAACACTGGCGAGGAGGTGCCTGCCGATGCTGAGCTTCTCGAAGCCTCTTCCCTCAGCATCGACGAGTCAACGCTCACCGGCGAGCCAATCTGCTCAAAGGCTACCGACGAGAGTCTCTTCGACAAGGATGCGACCTTCCCTACCAACCATGTGATGCGTGGCACGAAGGTGATGGAGGGTCATGCCGTTGCCCGCGTGTTTGCCGTTGGCGACAGCACGGAGAACGGCAAGGTGTTCCGCGCCACACAGATAGACAGCGACGTGAAGACGCCTCTCGATGAGCAGTTTGACCGTCTCGGATGGGCTATCTCCGTGGTCAGCTATGCCGTTGGTCTCCTTGTTTTCCTCGGTCGCGAGGCTACATATCTCGCTCCTGCTTTTGATAGAATCAACGACCCTGAGTTCATCACCTATACCCTGCAGTCGCTCATGATTGCCGTCACCCTCGTGGTATGCTCCGTGCCTGAGGGACTCCCTATGGCCGTAACGCTTTCCCTCGCCCTTTCCATGCGAAGAATGCTGAAGACCCACAACCTCGTGCGCAAGATGCATGCCTGCGAGACGATGGGCGCTACCACCGTGATTTGCACCGACAAGACGGGCACTCTCACCCAGAACAAGATGCAGGTGGCGGAGGTCTTCGTCGATGAGGGGCATAAGGATTTAGTATATAGGAATATGGCGGTCAACAGCACCGCTGTGATAGGCTATGACTCGGAAGGCAAAGAGATGCTTCTTGGCAATCCTACGGAGGGTGCTCTCCTGCTCTATCTGCGAAGCATGGGAATAGATTATGCTGCTCTACGCTCTGCCACGAAGATAGTGGATGAGGTGCCTTTCTCCACTGAGAGGAAGTACATGCAGGTGACAATAGAAAGGACTGCGGAGGGTGCTCATTCCGACAATAACACCATCACACTGACGAAGGGCGCTCCGGAGATAGTCTTCAACATGTGCGGTAAGTCGCCTTTCTCTCGCGAGGAGGTGGAGGAGCGTCTTCTCTCTTATCAGAACAAGGGAATGCGCACTCTCGGCTTTGCTGCCAACGACACCTTCCTCGGCATCGTTGCCATCAGCGACCCTGTGCGCACGGATGTTCCTGATGCCATAAGGGAATGCACCAATGCGGGCATTGCCATAAAGATAGTGACTGGCGACACTCCTGCTACAGCTCGTGAGATTGGTCGCCAGATAGGTCTCTGGACCGACAATGATGACGACAAGGCTATCATCACGGGTCCTGAGTTTGCTGCTCTCACGGATGAGGAACTCCTGCAGTGCGTCAGGGAGATAAAGATTATCGCGCGTGCTCGTCCTATGGACAAGAAACGTCTTGTCGAGGCTCTGCAGAAATGCGGCGAGGTCGTTGCCGTTACGGGCGACGGCACCAACGATGCTCCTGCCCTGAAGGCTGCTCATATCGGTCTTTCCATGGGTGACGGAACGAGCGTGGCGAAGGAGGCTTCGGACATCACCATTATCGACAACTCCTTCTCGAGCATCGGTCGCGCCGTGATGTGGGGCAGATCGCTCTATCAGAACATACAGCGCTTCATTCTCTTCCAGCTCACCGTCAACGTGGCTGCTTGCCTCGTCGTTCTTGCCGGTGCCTTCATGGGAACGGAATCGCCTCTCACGGTCACTCAGATGCTGTGGGTGAACCTTATCATGGACACCTTCGCTGCCATGGCTCTTGCATCATTGCCTCCTTCCGAGAGCGTGATGAAGGACAAGCCTCGCGACAGAAAGTCATTCATCATAAGCCGTAAAATGTGGACAAGCATCATCGGTTTCGGTGCGCTCTTCTCTGCCGTGCTTCTCGGTCTGCTCTACATCTTCGAGCATAGCGAGATAACCTCGCTCACCGACCTGCCTGCAGCACTGCGCTCACTGAGCGGAAACGCGCATTCTTCTTCTTACGAACTGTCGCTCATCTTCACCATCTTCGTGATGTTCCAATTCTGGAATCTCTTCAATGCGCGTGCCTTCAACACCCATCGCTCTGCCTTCCATCTCGGTGGTTGCAATGGTTTCATAGGCATCGCCTCAGCCATCTTCTTCGGTCAGATTCTCATCATGACTCTCGCCACCGATTTCTTCAGCGTAGAGCCTATCAGCGTAATAGACTGGCTCATCATCATCGCCGCCACCTCTCTCGTGGTCATAGCAGGAGAGGTCACACGAATGATTGACAGATAGTCTTCCCTAACTGTCTAAACTGTGTGAGGTTTTTTCTTTGTTTTTGTGAATCTCCAATCTATGAGTTGGAATCTTCTTTCTCATCGTTGAAGATAGGGAATGCCTCTCCCTTCACCAGCCACGAGAAGCCGAAGAGCTGAAGGAGGATAATCTCAACGAGCATGACGCAATAGCCTAGCGCATCGAAGACCGACAACAGTACGAAAACGAGCTCAAAGCCAAACATTCCCCAACCGCAGATGCGATAAATGCGATTGCGGATACGCTTGCGGGCTGTCATCTCTCCTCCTGTCTTGGTAAAGAGGAAGGCACTGTTGAAGGCGAGGAGGAGGAAGAAAATGGCTGCACACGCACTATGGATAATGTTCGAGGTATGCATGTGGAGCTGGAAGAATCCCACATGCTCGCAGTCTGCCACCCACGAAACGGAGCATGGGAAAAGCACTACGCCAAGTCCGAAGAGCCCACTCAGCGTCGTTATCCAGTTGTCGAGCTTGTCATATCCTATATACGACATGAGCACTATGCTTGCTGCGGTAAGCACACCGACGAGGGCTGGCGACTGATAATATGTGGCAGAGATGCTCCACCACCATTCATCGTTAGGGTGGTCGTTGATTATTCCTGCGGAGAAGAGTGCTATCCAAGGGAGCAACATACCGAGTAAACCGCACACGTTACGTATGCGCATGTACATCTTCTTTTCTTTACTTTCCATAGATTTTAGTTTATGTTAGAGAATAATTTTTGTCGCTATTTTTCTTTATGCCACTACGTCGAGGATTATTCTGAAGGTTGTCCCTACGCCTATCTCGGAGCGTAGCACGAAGATTCTGCCCTGATGATACTCCTCAACGATACGCTTGGCAAGGGAGAGTCCTAAGCCCCATCCACGCTTCTTCGTCGTAAATCCAGGGCGGAACACATTCTTTATATTTCTCTTCTCGATACCCTTTCCGGTATCTTCCACGTCAAGAATAACCTTTCCGTCTTGCTCTGTCGCCGTTATCGTAATGCTTCCCTCTCCTCCCATTGCGTCAACGGCATTCTTGCATAGGTTCTCCAATACCCACTCAAAGAGCGAGCCGTTTACCATCACGTGTGCCTCGCAACTTGAAAACGCATCTCTGATGACCACCTTCTGCGACGTTCTTCTGTCCATATACTCCACCACATGGCTGAGCATCTCTCTCAACTGCGTATCTACCGGCTCTGGCAGCGATCCTATCTTCGAGAAACGGTCTGCTATCAACTGCAGCCTCTTCACGTCCTTGTCCATCTCAGGGATAAGCTCATCATCGGGATACATCTCGCGCAGCATCTCCGTCCACGCCATCAGTGAGCTTATCGGGGTGCCAAGCTGATGGGCAGTCTCCTTCGACAGTCCCACCCACACCTTGTTCTGCTCTGCCTTCTTCGAGGTGAGGAGCGCAAAGATGGCAATAACCACGAATATCAGCACGATGCCCAACTGCACATACGGATAATACTCCAGGCGCACTATCATCAGCGATTCATCATACGCCACATCGATATAGGCACGCCCAGCCACCGTTCCCGCCTTTGCCACTGTTCCCGACGCTTTTCCGTCGGGTTCCGCCACCGTTCCCGACGTTTCTCCGTCGGGCATATCCGCCCCCTTCGCCTCTCCGTCGGGTTCCGCCCCAGTTCCCGAAGCAGACGCTTCGGGTAATTCCTCCTCCAGCTCGATGCGCACCACCCTGCCCGCTCTCTTCCAAGCATTAGCCAGATGCGATGCCATGGCGATGCTATCCCTCTCCGTCTCGCCCTTCAGCTTCACGTTGCGGAAAGTCTGCACCATCCCGTTCTCATCCGTCACTATCACAGGTATCGTATTGTTTCCATCAATGACCTTCAGCACCAGGTTCAGGTCCGTATTCTCATCAGCAGTATTCAGCGAACGCATGGCCTCAGCCCACACCTCCATCTTTCTCCTTTCCTCCTCTGCCAGATCTCTCACAAGATAATGCGACACTACCAATGAGGCACCGGCAATCACCACCGCTGCCACCACCAGTATCAACTTCACCTGCCTTATTCTGTCAGTCCACTGCATTATTCGGAATTCAAAATAAATATTGGAAACAAAACATTAATCTCGTGCAAAAGTAATAATAAACTTCAAGAATACCAAATAATACCCAAAGTAATTCGAACTGTACGATTGAAATAACATAGAAAAAAATCTACAAATATTTTTTTCGTAAAAACAACTGCATAACTGCACGCACCCCTCGTCTTCCCCACTAAATAGAGGGGAAGAGCGCGTGCAGTTTTACAAATATTAACTAAATAATTACACGAAAACTGCACGCTAACTGCACGTCCTAAAAGCAGCTTCCGAGCAACCTCTTGTGTTAAAAAATATAAAGCATGCAGTTTCCGTGCAGTTTCGTGCAGTTATTTTTACAAAACTGCACGCTCTATCCGCTTGTCTTTCAGACCGTTTACCCCTCGCGTGCAGTTGTGCAGTTATTTTAGCGAAAAAATAAATGTTTTTTGTGAAGCAATGCTTCTCAATAGCTAAAGCATAGCTTTAGGGGGTGAGAAGCATAGCTTTAGGAGTGCTAACTCAACGCTTTAGGTAGGTAAAAGCGCCCCTTTTGCATTGTAATATCAATGGTTTCATCTTGTAAAAGCACCCCTTTTACATTACAAAACCGCCGCTTTTACAGCATGATTTCCTCCCTTGTACAGTTATGCAGTTTCCTGTAAAGAAATCCTATGGAACACTTTCATTATCTCTATGCCATACAAAACCTACTGGCATTAATCCTCCAATTCTATTCAGGGAGACCTCAGGGAGAGTTCAGGGAGAGTTTAAAAAACTCTCCCTGAAGATAACGCACTATAGTTCAACAATATAGACCATCTTCAGGGAGAGAGGGAGAGTAGCGAAAAACACTATATTTTTGATAAAATCATAGTTTGCATGAGTCGAAAATCTGTTTTCGAACTCAATTATCAAACTATGTATTTGCAAATACAAGGAAAAAATATTAACTTTGCAAACAATAAGCATCAAGAGCAGCACCCATATCACATATGGATGACTCACCAACCGAGCGAACAGCGAGAGCAGAATCAAGTTTACTTGAATTATGCCGAGTCGCGAGTAAGGAAGACCGTACGGTCAACTGAGCGAAGACACGCCACGGTGGTAAGTACGATGTGGTAGTTTATTAACTTCAAAAACAAATGTCTTATGAGCAACAAACCATCCGTTGCACAATCTGCAACAAATCCTTTCGATGCGCACTTTGCCGCAGCATCACTTCAATCCCTTATCAAAGAGTTCAATTCACAAGTCGGCTGTCATGGTTGGACTTCTCAACGTGCATTCCATAATATAGGCCTCATCGCGGAATTTAAGCATCGAGGCATAGACGTATCAGCTGTTCATGATGGCACTAGCACCTGTTTTGCTCATCATGTAGCATCATCCTCTGATAAGAAATCCCTAATCATCATAGATTAGTCTCACTCCTTATTATATCTTCACCCACTCCCTCCGTCTGTTCTTGGAGAGAGTGGGCGATGTTGTCTATATTTTTCTCATTCAAACACCTCAGGTTCATCAGAATCTTCTTTCTCGTTAGTTTTAAGAAATGAAGTAAAAATTCTAAGAAATGCTGAATCCTTATAAAGGCAATTAGGATCATTTTCTAACATTTCTTCAAGATAGCGGAAACCATAATTTGCATATTCCTCCATCTTATCTATGAGTAAATTAGCAGCATCATTAACCGAGAGTTCGCCCTTGTCCAAAGCAATAAAGTCTATATCGGTTTTGGCTACAAGGGCTGCAAACATATATTCTGGTATCTTTTTATAGGAACTCCTACCTAGTTTAGGTTTATCACCTTGATTACCCCAAAACATAATAGGATGACCAAAGTGTTTGCGTTTTGCTTTGTCATCAGGAAGTTTTTTCGTCTTATCAAAATATAAACCAATAAAGAATCCTATTATGAACATCTCATAGCCAGGACCAAAGATTTTGCCACGGACAGAAGTATATTGGTTCGTGCTTCTTCCATAGTCGGTGAACGGATTCATAAGTATCTTCTCATACTTTTTTTCCCATTCAGGGTTTTTCTTTCCCCATGCTTCAAAAAGTGATTCCATTGTTTATTTCTCCTTCTTTTCTTCTTTAACAATAGTTCTTACCGTTGAAAGGTCTGCATTATTAAAACCTTCTGCTTTTGCAATGCGATAGACTTTACAATCAAGATGCTCAATATCATTTTTCCGAACTTCTCCTGCTGTTATGAAATCCTTCGTTACAATAATACATTGTTTATCTATTGAATTTATTGTATTATAAAAGTCTTCTTCTTTTGAATCTCCGAAAGATGAAGTTGCAGCATCAAAGATAAGAGGATACTGCTCCTCTCTCTTATTATAAGCAAAATCAGATACAGCAAAAAGTATGGAGATATACATGACTGTCTTCTGTGAATCAGAAGGCTTTTTAATGTATGTTTCTTCGCCAGCACTTGAACTTCTAAGTCTAATACCAGCCTCATCTTTCTCTTTCCTGTAGAAAAGACTTATTTCGCCATGAAAATCTCTCGTACTTAGCATATCCATATACTTATTTGCATTATCTTTTAAGTCTTGCAAGAATCTATGAAGATTGTTTTCTTTTGCTCTTACTGAAGCTTTTGCAATCTGATCAAATGCTATGTGTACCTTTTGATATAGTCTGGACATGGAGTTACCAGGCTGCAATTTATTCATCTTCTCCTTAAGATCTTCATATTCTAAGGTCTTATCTGCCAACTCATGTTCTAAATTTATTCTATCCTTCTCGGCTTTTCCTTTTTCTTTAAACATATGAGTGACATCTGCACTATCCTTTTTAATCACCTCTTCCGAGATATTACCAGCCTGGATTAATAGTCTTGAAATGTCATTTTCTATTTCATCAACCTCTTTTCTAACTTGTGCCAATTCATAAGAATACATAGCAACGACCTCAAGCCGATTATTAATCTCGTTGGCTATTCCTGAGATTTTTGCTTCTTCTTGACCTGAGAGCCTGTGAGATAAAGCGTTCATATCCTCAATATGTTCCTCTGTAAACAGTCGTTTTTTTCTAAGTCTTGCCTGTTCTTCCTTTATTTTTGTTTCTTCCGCTATATGATTCTTATACTTCTCAAGTTTATTCACCATAAACTTGTAGGCCTCTGAGTGTTCCTCTGCAGGTCTTCCACAAACCTTACAGATTCTATCCTTAATCATCTCGTCCATAACATCAGGGGTAGGAAGATACCAAGGAAGTTCAGTTGTACCATTTACTAGTGAGCCGTGTTCTCTTCTTAGAGCATTAAGTTCTCCCAATTCTCTTCCCCTTTCCAGAATGAACTCTTCGTTCAGTCTTTCTTTTTCTTTTCTGAACTGTGTACATTTGTTCCTAAAAGATGTTAGGATTTTGGGAAAATCACACATTATCCAATACTGATCCAATAAGCTGGTATTCAGATTTACTTTGTCTATATTTGCTCTCAAAGTAACAATTCTATCCCTCTTTCTCTTTAGATTCTGAGACAGATCATTGTATCTATCTCTCGTCTCTTGATTTTGTTCAAGATCCTGAAGCATAGTCTCATACCTGTTGACCGTAGCTGTTTTTTCATTAATTTCCTTCTTAAGGTCTTGAATCTCTCTACTAAGCTTTATCAACTTAGTATCATATTCTGTTGCAGTCTTCTTCGTTTTCTCATCGTTCTTACTCTCGCGAATATATGCCCTATCTGATTTTCCTTCAAATATTGAAGTCAACTCAACAAGCCTGTCAAAGTTCTTAATATCGGAATATGTATTTACAAGTTTCTTAAGAGCCTCGGGACCATCCAAGACATCAAGTCTTGACTCACCTTTGAACATTGAGAAATATTGCATTTCTGCATCGAAACAGCGCAATACGAGTTCTCTTCCATCGCATGAGACTCTTCCCGAATCAAGTTCCTCTGTACCTTTGAAATTATAATCATCTACGACATAATTATCATCATTCTTTGTGATAGTGAGTGACTTTTCAATGCTTTTATATCCATCATGTACAAATTCCATATATACACGAAGATTAGCAGACTCTCCATTCTCTAATTTGGATTTTTTCATCTCAGAGAAGTCATCCAACGCATGTTTCTTTTGTATTTCGTCAGTTTTAGAAACATCAAAAAGCCATTGTAAAGCTTCGAAGAAAGTTGTCTTTCCATCTCCATTATCACCAAGGATCAAAGTTAAGCCATCTCCAAATTCGAAGACGTTATTCTCACCGTAATAACTACGAAAGTTCTCTATTTCTAATTTACGTATAATCATAGTTTTTTCTTTAGAAAGTCATTAACTGTATTATAAATCTCATTGTCAGACATTTCTTCGTTCATGCCATTTACGATATGTGCTACGGCTCCAACAATGGCGTTGTCGGAGTCTAAAGCATAGTCTAGAGAAGTTATTTCTGATGGCTCATAACCAGCATACTCCATGAGTTTTTCATCTAACAATACAGCTTCTAGAATCTTGCTGTAATTATCTTCATTACTTTTCCTTATTCTCATAGTATAATAGTTTTAAGTTTAGTCTATTAATGGTATATTGTAAAAATTTAATACATCTTCAAGCTCCATATAAGAATAGTCAAGATTTCTCGACAAAGAAGCAAAATCGCGTACTCTCTTTAATTCTGAAAGTATTAGTTTTCGTTCCATGTCATAATTAGCATAGTCAGCACCAATATCAGGAACCACAACCAAGTCGTGTATATATGCGTATTTCTTATTTTTGTGCGTTCTAAGAATACGACCTCTGCGTTGTATAAATTGACGTGGATTACCTGTACTTGCACAGAATATTGCCATCTCACTTCTAGGAACATCTACACCTTCGTCAAGACATTTCATTGATGTCAATACTTCAAGGTCGCCATTACCAAAATCTTCAAGTATGGCTTCTCGATCCTTCTGACCAGAAACGAATTTTCTTACGGTTGTAGTTTTACTGACATTCATTACAATCTGGGTATATTCATCAATCAGTTTGTCTGCATCAGTATCATCTGCAACAACATCAGTAATGTCGTATATGTCAGCGATTGGATCAGGTTTTAGTCCTTCTGGAACGTACACCAAGGTGTATTTCAGATTTCCTTTTACCTGATACCTATCTTCTATAATGGTTTTGAAAACATCCTGCTTATTCCTCGCCTTATGAATTATTCGTCTTCTTTTAAGCAATAGGGCTTTGACAATCTCATCATCAAGGTCAAGATATCCACCATTGTACCTATAGATTTTACCAAGCTTCTCTGATATTTCCATGTAGTTATACATTTCATCATCGCATAACCGTACAACATGAGGATAGTAGTAATACTCACAAAGGAATTTGTTACGTATAGCCTCTTCCATAGTATAGACAAAGGTATATCCTTCTTCAGAATTAAAAAAACTTCTAAGTTCTTTATTCCCTTTATCATCAAATTGTCTTTCAGGAGTGGCAGACAAGCCAATTCTTCTTTTATATCTTTTTGATAAGCCATTCAATCTGTCAAGAATCCTTTTGGAACCCATATTATGGGCTTCATCAGCAATCAAAAGACACTTCTTTGAAAGAGACATTAAATCATGAAAAATATTTTCTCTCGCAAAAGAAGCATACGTAGATATTACTATGTAATTGACAGGATTGTTATTAGGATTAAAACTTTCCTTCATTGCAATACGGTCAACGTCGCTTTTCCACTCCTTATTTTTTGAACAGACCTTTATAATATTTTCAAAATAAAATTTTCTGCATTCCTTCTCCCACTGTTCAACCAGTGTAACCGTAGGAACCAAGATTAGTGCTTTGTAATATCCAAACTGATTATATATTTGTAATAAGCAGTTTAGTGATGTTAGAGTCTTTCCTGTACCAGTTGCCATATTGAATAAACCACACTGACTCTTTTTCCAATTCTCAAATGCTGTCTTCTGATACTCGCGAGGTCCAGACGGATAAGGAAACTTGGGTTCTATGTCGATAATATCTTCACTCACGAACGCATTTTGCTGTACCTTTTGAATGGCTCTTTCCCTCTTTATTTTGCGTAGTTTCTTTTCTACATTCAGGAGTTCTTCTATGTCTTTATCACCGAAGTCTGTTGTTATAGCAGAAATAAGGTCATTAGGATCAAGATAAACTATATTAGTCTTCTTGCCTTTCATGATAGAATCAAAATCCTCACGTTGACTTTCGATACGCTTCTGCACCATCTTATCAATGGAGTCACTACGGTCTATCTTTATTTCTTCAAGATTATTGAAGAGTCCACTGATAGTGAAGTTTGCAGAACCTGTGAATGAAGTTACGCTGTCACCGTCTCTAAACTGTCCTGACTTGGTATGAGAAATACCTTTCTTGTTTCTTGGTTTTATGATGCGTATGTCTATACGTTTATTGTAAATAAGGAAAGACAGGCAATCAAAAAACTGTTTCTGATATTCATCGAAGGTCTTTCTTAACTCTTCAAAGTTCTGTAAATCGAAGCAGTCAATGACTCCTCCATGAACTCCCTTGCTGATAGCTTCCTTATCTTCATCAGAAACAATATGGTTGATGACAAGTCGCATCTTTCCACCATTAGCAATGAACGTTGCAAAGCCATCTGCAAGCACACTGATAGTAGCAGAACTGAAATAGCCCAACTGAAGGTCAAACTCTGTGCTGTTCTCCAAACAATCGTTGAAGAACTTCTCTGGTGAGTTATATTCATCAGGGCGGTAAGTACCGTCTTCTGCCCAATCTACTTCGTATAGCATTATCGTTCAGGTTAATAAGGTTCTTAGTTTTAGATGAAGCAGTTGGCACACATTATCTCGTCGCCGAGGATGTCAACGAGGGTTGTACCTTGATTTTTGGCTTTTGCAGCCTCTTGCTTCTTTATTATGTCGAGTTTTATTTGGCGGAGTCGCTCAGGCTTAATTAGGTCGGAGAGTGGTTCGCCTTGAATCCAGGTGTAACCGTCCTTCTCAAACTCCATTGCTTTGGCGAAGAGGTCTGGATGTTGCTCATAGAGCCATACCCATTCTATGCGCTGCTGGAAGAAGCAGAAGTAACAGCCGGAGCGTGAACGGCAGTAGGTTCCTGTCTTACCATCTACCTCAAAAGGTATCTCTTCATAATATGCAGGAACACCGACACCACTCTCACGCAGTAAGCAGAAGATGTCGTCCTTTACCAATACATCTTCGTTGTCAAGCAGAGGAAACTCTTCTTCAGTGAGTTTGCCTACAGGATAGTCCGTTGTTTTGAGGATGTTGAAGACTACATGATTGAAGAGTTTTACGTCAATGTCAAGCAAAGCGTTGAGTTTCTTTGAATAGTAGAACTGCTTGGTGATTGGCTTTCTTACTATCTCCATAGCATCCTCCTTCAATCGTTCAGGGCACAATTCGTCATAAACGCTAATGAGTTGGTCTAGATAGTCATTCTTCAATATACGATTGATGACATCGTTACTCCAAATATTCCTGCGGAAAGGGAATACAGCCTGAATGTTTGGCTTTGAAGATATATAACCATCACGATCTTCATCGCCACGGATGCCTACATAGCTGACAGCATTGTCCTCACCTGCATAGCGTTCAAACTCTGCCAGTTTCATCTTCTTTGTGCACCATCTCTGCTGAACAGATGGCAAAAATCCACCCATTGCTTTCAAGAAGTGTTCAAATGGTGTAGGTTCGGGACTACCCTCTGCTGCACGAAGTCGCTTGATAGAACCGAGATATGCACTCAGTCTATCTATCAACACCTCTGTCTCTGCCAGTTCGCAACCAGTGTCAGAGTTGTAGTATTCTATCTTCATCTGCGGATATTTCTGCTTCAGATAGATAGCCAGAGCAGCACTATCCTTGCCACCGCTTATGCCTAATATATGCCTAACCATTTACTATTTACAAATTTACAATTTTACTTCATTTTCTTTTGGAGTATTCTCATCAAGGTGTAAACATCGAGGTTGTTGTCACCTGAGAGTATATCGTTAATCTTAACTTCAAGTGCCGAAGATTTCTCTTCTTCACTCTCGTCTATCTTATAGTTTAGGCCTTCGGAGATTATCGCCTGCTTTTCACATTCTCGAAAGAGGAAAACAAGGTCGTCAAGTAGTTGTGCTTCCTGTTCATCACGCATACGATCAAGAGGCGAACCGAGGACAGCATAGCAAACGGATTGATACCACTCCATGCGATTATCAAACTGTGCCATAGCATGTTGGTAGAACTCCTTTTGTCTGTCAGTCAAGAGATGAGGCTTAACCTTGGAGAGACGCTGCTGTAACTCGGTAACGTACTCTTTATACTCGTAAGATGAGAGACCAATGCCTTCAACCAAATGAGCCTCAATACGGTCAATGAGTTGGTTGTAACATCCTCGTAGTTCACGAACGGCACGCTGTATAACAGTACAATAGTTTTGAACCTCTTCTTTGTTATGAAGTCGTTCGTCATCATACCCAAGTGCTTCCGGCAAATCTTCAAGGAATGCCTTTTCTGGATCCTTCGCTTTTGAAAGAACCTCACGGAAACGTATTGTCTCACGATGATCAACCTTCTGCGTATTCTTCGCATAGTCATTGAGCTGTTTGCTATAGAAGAACAAGAAAGGCTTGATAGTCTCAATGAACGACGTTCCCTTGATAGTTTTGTTATCTCCAAGGTTGAGGAACTTACGATATTGGTTGAACAACTGTAACTTCACTCCATCAACAGCATACGCCTTTACCTTGAAAGAACCGATGTGCTTTTTCATCAGGTCAATCAATTCAAGGTTAAAGTTTGGAATATACTGCCCATTTTCGCCATAAAGCGAATAGTCCTGACGTTTAATAAAGAGGTATGTAGGCAACCAGAAATCAAGGAAACCATCCTTTATCTTGTATGGCTGCTCCGAAAGTATTTTTACTAACTCAGAGAGTTTGCGAGGTTTCTCTGTGGTACTCTTTAGGAATTTCTCACAGGCATCCCACAAAGTCTGAATATCATTGTTTGTAGGTGCTTCACGGAACTCACCATTTATATGCAAACCTGTATTCTTCAGGATAGTATAGTAAATAGTCTTCTCTGGTGGAAACTTGTCGGACTCAAAACCCAAGTCCTCCTTGTCGCTATTCATCAAGAGAGCTTCCAAATATTTAGCTTTTGCGCCAGAGATACTGGCTGACAGTTTATGCTTGTTGATAAGCTCGTTGTTGATGATAGGTGTATGCGAATATACATCATCACATACACGAGAAAGGAGTTTGTTAAAATCACGCTGAGAGTTTACCTTACACAGCTTTCCTTTATATAGCCAAACGACATCCTCGGAATAAGAGAAGAGACTTTCATTTACTGCCCTATTGAGTAGAGTTTTCTCATACTCCATCAACTGCATTATCTCCTTGTTTGCAACTCGGTCAGATTTATCTATCAACACCTTGTCAAGGATGTAACGATACTTCTGAATATTATACAGATGATTTACTATCTCCTCTGTGTTGGTGAAGTATGCAAAGATTGTAGCATGTTCGCATTTCTTGCTAAAGGCAACGAGTTCCTTATAATACTTTTCTGAAGTAGAGAAAATAAGCTCTACATATCCGTCAACATCTCCAGTTGGTACAATATCCTCTGCTTCTGAACGCAGCTCATATTTGAAATAACGTGGAGTTCCCCTATGATAGTAATAAGCCTTTACCGAAGATACTCTTTCGTTGAAGTTTATTCGTAGTTCATCCACGAAGTTCTGTGGACGTGCTACCACCATTCCTGCATTGGCAATCTCTTCTTCTATGTTGATGTCTGTTCCCTCAAACAGAATAATACGTTTCTTATATTCTGCATAACGGATAATCTTCAGTCGCTCTAATTCATGAATTATTGTGCTGGCATATTCCACATCCATTGACATCGTAGCATAATCATCCATGTCCTTTGCGGTCAATGTGAAGCCACCATTGCCAAAGAGATTCATCATGCCAATAGCTTTCACTATCTTCAAGGCATCAACCATCTGCTTTGCATCCTTCCACTCAGAAGCTTCCACACGCTCTATCGACACACGGATGCTGCTCCACCCCATAGAGTCCTGGTTGGCATCATTGAGGTAAGAGTGGAAGGTGTTAACTATGTAGTCGTATGCAGCAGCAAGATTGTATGTCAAATTCTCCTTCGGTTCATACTTCATTACGGAGTGCGCGCCCTTCGTGTTAAGGAATGAGAACAGAGAACGCTCATTCTGTCCATATCTCTGTATTGCTTTTGTTATGGCATAAGCAGCAAAAGCATCAAGTGGATAGAGACGTACAGCATTGTCAAAGTCAAAAGCATTATTAATGAACTTGCAATCAACAGCAAGACGATGAATGTTGCGGAAGTTCTTATCCTCTACATTCCATTTTCTTTCTGTTGAGATATGTTCTCCAGCAAGGAACAATAGTTGCTCGACAGGTTCAGCAAAAACTACTTCTTGGAAACGTCCTTTTACCTTATTCCATTCGTTTTTCTGTGTCTGGTTTAGTTTTCGTGCGTATGCAGAGAAGTTCTGATGAAGCGTTGTGAGAAGGATTATGTTTCTCGTAGGAGCATTAACATACTCTGTGAACTTCTGGAAGAAATACAGATCTTCTTCAGGGTTATACTTCGCTGCATGTTCCAGTACCTTGCCAAACTCATCAATGGCAATAAAAAGCATCTTGCCTTGCTTCTTCAATCGGTTGTAATAGTTCTTCAGTAAGGTAAGAGCATCATCCTGTGCGTTATCACCCAATCTATTAGCAAGAAGTTCTGACAATGCCTTTGAATCACCGAGTATGTTCAGTATCTCAAACTCTCCATCATGCAACACCTTGGTATTGCTTAGCAATGCTTTCTTCTTGGTCTCTTTCTGTAAGTCTCTCTCCAGGTTAAGTAGGAACGAAGACTTGCCTGTGCCGTATGTACCGATGACGGTAAAAGAGTGGACACCAGTCTGGTAGGCATTGACAATCTCTTGTAACACCTTCTGCACATTTGGTGTTACAATATAGCGAGAACCTTCTACTATGCCGTTCTCTATATTCGCTGATAGTGTAAATGTTTTCTTCTTAGCCATAGTATTCGTCAAGTACCTCCTTCCAATTCATTGGATTTATAAACTGAAGCTGACGAATGCCAGCGGTATCACTGTATCGTAAGTCATCAACATGATGTTCCTCTATCATCTTGCACATCTCTATAACCTCCATGTCGTTCATACAGAACATTAAGCCTATTTCTTGTAATAGGTCATAGCAAACAGTATTGTCATTACCTTTCAATCTCAATAATGCATAGAGGAATATCTGCCATGGTAGTTGGCGCTTTCCTTCAAGATTGAATATGTAAGTCTTGCTATCCTCAGTACGTATAAGGTCGAGGTCAAGAAGAAGAGCAGAATAATCATCAAGAGCCTTTACCTTTTGCGGCATGACATAGTTCTGCAACAATGTACCTACATCTTTCTTTACGGTATTCTCGTTGAACATATTCTGCTTTTCTTCTTCAACAAGCAAACGATGCACAAAGTTTACTACATTCTGACGGTCAAACACCTTGCGCTCTCTTTGAAGTCTTGTAAATAACCAGTTATATAAAGTTGCTTCCTTACTACTAACCAACAAGAAGTGAAGTAACCAAAGTGTACCAAGGTCTTCCATAAAAGGATCCTTGCCATTGTCTGTGTCAAGAAGATATGATGCTATAGGTCGCAGTTCATCGTTCTGTATCATACCAAATGCACGCATCCAGTAACGTATGCTTGCCACCATATTTTTACCTACACCGAGTTGTATTACAGCATCAGGCGCATTGAAATCGTAATCGTTAGAGATAAAGTCATAACCTTTCTTCAACCACAAAGTCTTGCAGGTGAAAGATTCATGACCAGAGAAAGTGTATTTGTTACTTGCCATGTGTTTAAGGTTCACTATAAAAGATAAGGATGTGACCGCTCGCTTATCTTAACTTCTGGTGACCGCCAAGTTACCAATTCCAACGACAAGCTAAAGCGGTTCACACCCTTATGCAGAGTGTGAACCTTCAAACGCTTGTTTCCGTTGGACTATCATCGATTGGCGGTCTTTGAAGTTAAGGAAACAAGAATCCAAGATTCTTATATTGTGAGCGGAACGCTATCCACTGTCTATGTCTCCAGTTTAACGCAACTGGTGCGGCTCCATCCTTTTATCGCCATGAGGAGCATGGGGCGAGTTTTGAATGCAAAGGTACAAAAATAAATGATAAAAGTACCCTTTGGCGGACACTTTTTATTGATAATATTTAAAAATACAGTTAAAACCGTTTGATTTCTACTGAAATATTTTGAGAATAGCGGGAAAACGTGTAACTTTGCAAGCGAAAAGTAAGTCGTGGCAGCAATGTTATGATGTTTTTCGCGGAAAAGGCCAAGTCCCTGCTTCGAAGCATCACTTCTATTCGCGGAAGTAAAAGTAGCACACGTATTTTCAGGGCAATAATAAAAGCATCTCACTTTTTGTGGGATGCTTTCTTCTTTGAATGCTTTTTTTCGGCACTTTTTCAACTAATGGTTGGTCTGCTCGTAATGCACTTATGCCATACTGTATTTTGTCTTTGTTGGATTTAAGTATGCCCACTGTGAGTTTGATAATTCCTATTTCCTCTAAGGTATGCGAGAGGATTATCATTTTCGAGAATCTTGATTGGTTCTTGTTGCCTTGTTTCGGTGGGACTTCTGTTATTTTTTTCGCTTTTTCCAAAACTTCATCAATTTTCATAAAGGCTCTGGTTGAATTGTAACTCTTTGCGGAATGTTCCTTTGCCTCTTCTATAGACACTTGTCTTACATTGATGAATTCTTTTAAATTTTGGTTGAATATTCGTTTTTCAGGATGTTTTATTTTCCAATTGTAATAAAACTGGCTGATAATCTGTTGACGTTGACGGATTTCTTGTATGGTTTGTCCCAAAGGAATACCATCTATGTCAGTTTCATAGCTATTGGTTTCCTTCGTTGATTCTGGAGTTTCTTCACTAACCATCATTACATTCTCTTCTATGAATGGTGGATAGTGAAGTGTCCATTGGATATCTACTAATTCGTACTCAATATGGTATTCTGTACACATTAAAATCGGATAGGTTGTTATTAATTTGTCTGTTTCAATTTAAATGCCTATTTTTGCACTCGGAATCCCCGGTAGTCCCTGAGTTCGCTCAAACTATCGAGTTTAGTTTTTATGCGTATATATGATTTTCCCAATATGCCTATATGCTTAACGCTGACTAATGCGGCTCAATCAGTCAATGTTTAAGTTTTGTTTATGAATCTTCACCCGTAACCTTTATGCGTACGGATTCTAAATCATACTGCAAAACTAACGATTAAATTTCAAAAGACCAAATAATATCTTTCTTTTTTCTTCTCACACCACATCAATTCATTTCCGCTTCCTATATTATGGACACAAAAAAAGAGCTTCAAGATTTCTCTTGAAGCTCTTCGCTTTTGAAAGGAGGCGGCCACCTACTCTCCCGCATTGCATTGCAGTACCATCGGCGCAAGTGGGCTTAACTTCTCTGTTCGGAATGGGAAGAGGTGGAAC
>JAZQOH010000075.1:0-11251 GCA_045627725.1 Prevotella sp.
TGTAACTTTGCCATAGCTTTTTAACTATGTACAAAGATACAAAAAATCTTTGACATAACAAAGCCCTGGCTTGGGAAAGTCGGGGCTTTGATCGTTATATAATGTTAAGAGGTCGTGCCAGTTACTTTTGACACGACCTCATTTTTCGACGTAATTTCAAAAATAAACTTAAAAATATACGTATTTTTTCGACGTGATAGAAATATAGTTTGTACCTTTGAACAAAAATAAAAATAATAAAAATAATGAGAAGATTTTACTGCTTGCTGATGTTGATGGCATCTGCATATTCATGGGCAAACCTGCCGATAGAGAAAATAGAATCTACACTGAAGGAATATGACAAGGCTGGACGCAAGGAGCGTTTAGCTATAGCCAACAATTTCTTCAAGGCAAACGAGGATTACTGCGAGAAGAAGATTTCTTTCGACAAGAATAGTCAAGCCGAGTACGTGGACGGTATGCTGTATTATTGGGCTGCTGACATGGAATACAACAACAATATGTTCAAAGAGGCTGCCATGACTGTGGAGAAATCGCTGAAGGCTTACTCTACTATTGACGATGACGAAGCTAAAGCTGACGCTCTATCACTGGCAACATTGACTTGGCACAGATTAGGCGATTATACTAAAGCTATAGAATATGCTGAAGAAACACTCAAACTGGACAGAAAGTCGGGAAAGAGTGAAAACATATCTACAACTCTAAACATGATAGCCGGCACCAATGTTGCTGCCAACAATGCAGAGGCTGGTGTACGATATATTCTTGAGGCTTTGGCAATTGACCGTAAAATAGGTGATAAGCCTGCACTGGCTCGCCATCTTGGTAATGCATCGGAGATTTATATGAAAATAGGTAAGTTGGACGAGGCGCTGAAACATGCTACAGAAGCTGTTGCAATAGAAAGAGAGAACGGGAATGAGGGACTTATTGCTGTTAGAATGGCACAGTTGGGAGGAGTATTTGTAGCAATGAAGCGAATCCATGACGCACGTACTACCCTGCTTGCTGCAAAAAATGGATTGGAGAAAAGCGGAAACAAGAATTCACTTTCCATCACTCTCAACCAACTGGCAGAGAACGAGATGAATGACGGAAAGAAGAATGATGCAGTAAAGTATCTCATGCAGAGTCTTACTTTATGTCGCGAGACGGGCAATCGTTATCAATTAGCCAACACATTTCATCGTCTGTATGAAGCTCTGAAAGAAACTGATATCGTACATGCCACGAAATACCTTGAGCTGTACACTTCTCTGGAGGACTCCCTATATAATGAGAAATGTGCACAGCAATTGGAGTTGTTCAACGTGAAATACGATGTTGTAGAGAAGGAAAACCTGATTCGTACGCAGAAGGATGAACTAACACTACATAGGATTATCGTTATTGGATTGGTGATCGCAGTTATTGTCATCATTGTGATTGCTCTCTTGCTTTGGCGCCTGGCCTACAATCGTGGCAAGATGAATAAGATCATGATAAAGGCAAACATAGCGAAAGATAGCCTTATAGACATTGCCAACAATGAAACCTCCCAGGAGAAGATATCGCCTGACCTGAAAGGCAAACTCCTTGAAGTAGCATCGGACATGGAGGGCATAGGCGGAATGCCAGAGATAAAACTTACGCGACGCGAACATCAGGTAATGGACTTGTTCTGCCAAGGAAAGATAGCAAAGGAAATCGCCGATGAAATGGGCATTTCTGTGCGTACAGTAGAAACACACAAGAACCATATCTACCACAAATTAGGCATCAACAATACAGTTGAACTGCTTCGTTACGCGAACATGATATCAAACAAATCCTGACCATTTTTTCGGCGAAAACCGATTGAAAACATACTATGCCACTCTAATTCTCACAAAAAAAATCAGAAAAAGTTGATAAATATCCTTCATTCCTTCATAACCCCTTGTATCGCATTAATACACAACACGTTACATTATGAAGGGTAGGTTCATTACCCTTCATTATCCTTCATAACCCTTCATAATACTATTTTGTGTTATTACATCGTTTCCTCCGCAGGAAACGCTCGTTTCCACCGTGAGAAACGGTTGTTTCCACCGTGGGAAACGAGGTTCTGAAAAATTTTCGAGCTGTACGGATAAGATTAAGCAAGGATAAACTTTCCCTCTATGAAACTATCTACAGCAAGTCTTGGTGAACGGTTTATTTACGAGTATGCCCTGCAGCCTTGAGGCGTTCATATTCTGTAGCGGCAAGGATGAAGGCGCCGAGCACCTTGCCTTCGGTCTGCTGCATCTCGGCTGTAGTGCGGGTGACATCTGGACCAAGGAGATAATAGGCTGCGGAGCCATCGCGATTGTTGCTGCCTCCGAGTCCTGCAGAGCGACAGCAGTTGATGAGATGGATGCCTCCGTTGTTGTCGCTTACGACGAACTCCTTTATAAAGCCGCGATATGCCTTTTTGGCGATAGGGGTATAGTCGGCAGTATAGAGTCCGAGGCGCATTCCTTTCAGATAGGTAGCGATGAAGATGGCAGAGGCTGATGATTCGAGATAGTTATATGTCTTTGGATAGTTCTTTCCCTGATAGGTGTCGGCATAGAACTTTCCATCATGAGCAAGGAGCTGATACCAGAGTCCTGTCTTCTTATCCTGCCAACGTGCAAGACCTGCTGCCACTTCATTGAGATAGCCCTTTAGCGTGGCAAAGTTGGTGGTTTCGGCGAGTCCTGCATTCTGCATCTGCTCCAAGACATCGACGAGGGCGAGGAAATACCAGCCTTCTGCGCGTGCCCAGTATTCCTGTGAGCGATAGAGGGATTTGTCTGACCAGCACACGGATGTCTTTGCCTCTGGAACGGCAGCGAAGGCGTGATAGAGTAGTTGCTTGTCGGCATCCCAGAGATACTTCCAGGTGATGGTGAACTGATTGGTGATAAGATTCCAGTCCTTCTTCTCATCGCCCGTGAGGGAGAAGCCATAGCTGCGAAGCTGGGCGAGGAGGGCAGGTCCCATATATTGTCCGTCGAGCCACATCTGATTGTCATAGTTCTTCTTATGCCACCAGCCTCCTGCTGCATCGGCAAGAATATCCTTCGTGATGCTATACTTGGCATCATGGAGACGGAGACCTTCCGTGGCGCGCTGCATTGCCATCCTGGCATTGGCAACGGTGTTGGGATTTGCAATGGATGAGAACGGTGCTTCTGGCTTTGCGAGATCATACACTCCGAAGTACATCTTCGTGGCGTTGAGGTCGTCGAGGCTGCCTCCTCTCACGGGCACCTTTGCCGCACAGGCGTTGGCATAGCTCTCTATGCTATAGAACCAGGGACGCGCCCACGACTGATCGCTATAGTATTGTGCGGCCTCAATGATAGCCTTTGCCACAAGACCTGGAACGTAGTCGAAATCGAGTTCACCTGCGGAAGAGGCAATCTGTTGTCCCTGCTGGTCAAACACATTGAGGCCTCGCTGCTTGGTATTGGCATAGAAATCACGGATGCGAGACTCTATGATAAGTCGGGAATACTGCGTGTTTTCGTTGAATTTCGCCGCAGAGACACTCTGCAGGGAGGAAAACATTCCGAGAACGGAAAGGAGGATGAGCGATAGTCTTTTCATTATTGTCTTCTATATAACAAATTGTTATTGGATTAACCATTCTTCCATCTCCTCCACTTTCGGGGGGAGGCTGGGAGGGGGCTACTTTTGATTATTATATTTCTGGCAAATATAAGCATAATATCGCAATTATCATAATTATCGGACATTTATTTTCATCAAATTAACAAAAACGCAAGGGATAACGAAAAAAATAAGTAACTTTGCACAAAAAAGCAAAGACATTGAAAGCATTATCTCCTATCTTCGTTTTCCTGACTCTATATCTTGCCACAAGCATCATAATGCAGGACTTCTATAAGATGCCTATCATCGTGGCATTTCTCGCCAGTGCAGTATATACCATTCTCATCTCTCCTGGAGCATTGGAGAAACGCATAGAGCAATACTGCAAGGGGGCGGGAAACAACACGATGATGCTGATGATACTCATCTTCGTGCTTGCAGGTGCTTTTGCTGCCTCTGCGAAAGAGATGGGGGCTGTGGACAGTACGGTGAACCTGACACTGAGAATGCTTCCTCCTTCGCTCATACTACCGGGGATATTCATTGCCTCTTGCTTCATCTCGCTGAGCATCGGAACATCGTGTGGCACGATTGCTGCTCTGACACCAGTGGCCGTAGGACTGGCTTCTGCTTCGGGAATGAGCATTCCACTCATGGTAGGACTTGTCGTTGGCGGAACGTATTTCGGTGATAATCTGTCCTTTATCAGCGATACAACAATCATCGCAACGCAGACGCAGGGGTGTTCTATGGACGATAAGTTCAAGGTGAATGTGAGGATTGTATTGCCAGTCGCAATAGCCCTGTTGATTATCTATTACATAATAGGCACGGAAATGGAGCTGACTGCTCCTGTGGGGGATTTTAGCAGTTGGAAAGTGTTGCCTTACATGGCTGTCATCGTATTGGCACTGATGGGGCTTAACGTGGTTATCGTTCTGCTAATCGGACTTATCCTCACTGGCATCATAGGCGTTTGCAATGGTGCTTTCGACGTGTTTGGATGGTGTGCTGCGATGAATCAGGGCGTAATGGGAATGGGAGAGCTTATCATCGTCACCATGCTGGCTGGCGGCATGCTGGGAATGATACGCAAGAATGGTGGTATTGACTATATTATAAAAGGATTGACAAAAGGCATCACAAGCAAGCGCTCAGCGGAATTTGGCATTGCTTCGCTTGTGTTTCTGGTGAATGTATGCACGGCAAACAATACCGTGGCTATCATAACAGCAGGTCCGATAGCTCATGATATCGCAGAACGCTTCTCAATAGATCCTCGTAGGTCTGCAAGTATCCTCGACACAGCTTCGTGCTTTGCACAGGGTATATTACCTTATGGTGCCCAGGTGCTGATTGCTGCCGGTCTCGCCTCTATCAGTCCTGTCAGCATAATACCTTATCTCTTCTATCCTTTCGCCATCGGCATTGCTATTGTTCTGTGTATTCTGCTTCGCTATCCAAGGAAGTATTCATAATTTCATATTTTCTTCGTGAAGCATCTGCGACGCTTCTTATATTCTCTTTCGAAATATATCCACTGGGACTGCACCTTTTCGTTCACTTCGAGTTCAGGATTGGTTTCTACCTTCTCATAACCCCCTGCTATGAAACGTGGAATGAGGTCGTTGATAATCATGGCATTGACACCCTTTCCCTGATACTCTGGACGAACAGCAACAAGCATAAGGTCGGCAACCTTAGGGTGCTTCCATTTTAATCCCTTGAGGATATAGTACCAGCCGAAAGGAAGCATTCTGCCCTTTGCCTTCTGCAAAGCAATCGAGAGACTTGGCATTCCTACACCGCCAGCAACTACATTATCATCCTTGTCGAGTACGATGCTTATAAGTTCAGAATCGAGCACTACGGAATACATGTCGAGATAACTGCGCTTCTGTCGCTCTGATAATTCGCTATAACCGAATAATGGCTTGAAGGCGGCATTCACGCAATCGAAGAATCCCATACCATACTTATCGAGGAACTTCTTCGTGGAGCATCGTGGAGCTATATGCAAACCCATCTTCTTCATCACGATGTCAGAGATGCGGGATATTCTTTCCGGTATGGCATCAGGAACATTAATAACCATCTCAATCCAGTCAGCATCCTTCTCAAAGCCAAGGCGCTCGAGATGCTTTGGATAGTAAGGATAGTTGTATATCGTTGCCTGCGTTGACATCTCTTCGTAACCATCGATAAGCATTCCCTCTGGATCCATATCGGTGAAGCCGAGAGGTCCTTGGATATTCTCCATTCCCTTCGCTCTACCCCACTCTTCCACCTTTGCAAACAAAGCGCTGCTGACTTCCTCGTCATCGATAAAGTCAACCCATCCGAAACGAACGTTCTTTGTCTTCCATGTATCATTTGCCTTATGGTTTATAATACCAGCAATACGGCCTACGACCTCTCCCGAGTCATCATACGCAAGGAACAACGCAGTCTCGCAGAAATCATATGCAGCATTCTTCTCTTTGTTGAAGGTGTCCAGAAGGTCCTCGTAAAGTTCTGGGACAGCATATTTGTTGTCCTTGTACATCTTATAGTTAAAACGCGCGAAGGTCTTGAGTTCCTTCTTGGTATTCACTTCTCTTATAGTTACCATAAGGCAGGGAATAATTAGATTGTTCAGGTATTAAAGGAAAAGAAAAAGCGTTTCCCTCTCTCCAAAAGGAGCAATAGGAAAACGCCTTATCTTATACTAATTTGATATTGGTGACAATAGGTTTACTCAGCCTTTGCCTCTTCTGCTGGAGCTTCCTCTACTGCTGGAGCCTCTGCAACAGGAGCCTCTGCAGTTGCAGCCTTACGGCTACGACGAGTCTTCTTAGCTGCCTTTGGAGTCTTAGCCATGTTCTCATCGAAGTCAACAAGCTCGATGAATGCTACCTGTGCAGCATCACCCTGACGAGCGCCAAGCTTGATGATACGTGTGTAACCACCAGGACGGTTAGCTACCTTCTCAGAGATAACCTTGAAAAGCTCAGTTACTGCATACTTATCCTGCAGATAGCTGAATACTACACGACGGCTGTTAGTTGTATCATCCTTTGAACGGGTGATGAGAGGCTCAACGAACTTCTTGAGTTCCTTAGCCTTGGCAAGAGTCGTAGTGATTCTTTTGTGCATAATCAGGGAAATAGCCATGTTTGCGAGCATAGCCTTACGATGAGATGCAGTACGACCCAGATGGTTGAATTTCTTATTGTGTCTCATTTTGACTTTTTACTTTTTTTATTACCAGAAACAAAATATGATGCACAAATGCTATGCAATATTAGTCCTGGTTAAGTTTATACTTTGTGATGTCGGTTCCAAACGTAAGATTCAGACCCTCGAGCAAATCATCAAGCTCTGAGAGCGATTTCTTACCAAAGTTACGGAACTTAAGAAGATCGGTCTTGTTGTACTGAACGAGGTCACCGAGTGTGTCAACATCAGCTGCCTTAAGACAGTTGAGAGCACGTACGCTGAGGTTCATATCAACAAGGCGAGTCTTGAGAAGCTGACGCATGTGGAGTACCTCCTCATCAAACTCCTGATTGCCTTCGATGTCTGGGTTCTCAAGAGAGATCTTCTCGTCAGAGAAGAGCATGAAGTGATGAATGAGGATCTTAGCTGCTTCCTTAAGCGCATCCTTTGGGTGAATGGAACCATCCGTAGTAACTTCGAGCACGAGCTTATCGTAGTCAGTCTTCTGCTCTACGCGATATGGCTCTACTGCGAACTTCACGTTACGGATTGGTGTGTAGATTGAATCAATAGCAATCACGTTGACATCAGTGCAGAACTCGCGATTCTCCTCAGAAGGAACATAGCCACGTCCCTTGTTGATAGTAATCTCAATCTGCATAGATGCTTTTGCATCCAAATGACAAATCACCAAATCAGGGTTTAACACTTCAAATCCAGACAGATACTTACTGATATCACCAGCAGTAAACTCAGTGGTGTCCTGCACGATGATACTAACTTTCTCGTTCTCGAATTCATCTACTATCTGCTTGAATCTAACTTGCTTAAGATTCAAGATTATGTTGGTCACGTCTTCTTTTACGCCGGGCACAGAAGAGAACTCGTGCTCCACACCCTCAATCTTGACGGTGTTGATGGCATAACCCTCAAGCGATGAAAGCAGAATGCGGCGAAGGGCATTACCAATAGTAATACCGAAACCAGGCTCAAGAGGACGAAATTCGAACTTGCCGAACTTGTCATTAGCCTCCAACATTACAACTTTATCAGGTTTTTGAAATGCTAATATCGCCATTAATTTAATGATTATTTAGAGTACAACCCAACGATTAACTGCTCCTTGATGTTCTCAGGAATATCTGCACGCTCTGGCTTGTGGAGGAACTTACCAGCCTTAGCAGCGTTGTCCCACTCAATCCATGGATACTTGCTGTGGTTGAAACCAGCAAGGTTAGCCTCAATAACCTCAAGAGACTTAGACTTCTCGCGTACAGCAACTACCTGACCAGGCTTGATAGAATATGAAGGGATATTCACTACCTGACCATCAACAGTGATGTGCTTATGACCAACGAGCTGACGAGCAGCACGACGTGAAGGAGCAATACCAAGACGGTATACTACATTGTCGAGACGGCACTCAAGAAGCTGGAGGAGGTTCTCACCCTTAATACCTTCCATCTTAGATGCCTTCTCAAAGAGGTTACGGAACTGGCGCTCGAGTACACCGTATGTGTACTTAGCCTTTTGCTTCTCTGCCAACATGACACCGTACTCAGACTGCTTTCTGCGACGATCGTGACCATGCTGTCCAGGAGCGAAGTTTCTCTTGGACAAAACTTTTTCTGTACCGAGGATGGCTTCGCCAAAACGACGGTCAATTCTTGATTTCGGACCTGTATATCTTGCCATTTTATTCTATGGTTTTTAAAAATCTAGTATTTCTAGGAAAACTAGTGTAACTAGTATTTCTAGCTTAAATTATACGCGACGACGCTTTGGAGGACGGCATCCGTTGTGTGGAAGTGGAGTAACGTCAACGATCTCGATAACCTCGATACCTGCTGTGTGGCAAGCACGAATTGCACTCTCACGACCGTTACCAGGACCCTTTACGTATGCCTTAACCTTACGAAGACCAAGGTCGAAAGCTACCTTTGCACAATCCTCAGCAGCCATCTGAGCAGCGTAAGGAGTGTTCTTCTTGCTTCCGCGGAATCCCATCTTACCAGCTGATGACCAAGAGATAACCTGACCCTCAGAGTTTGCAAGAGATACTATGATGTTGTTGAACGAACTGTGAACGTGAAGTTGTCCGAGTGCGTCAACCTTTACGTTTCTTTTCTTATTGTTTGTTGCTTGTTTCTTTGCCATAATGGAAGTAATTCTTAATTGTTAGCTGTTAATTGTTAATTACTTTGTGGCCTTCTTCTTATTAGCAACAGTCTTCTTCTTACCCTTACGTGTACGGGCATTGTTCTTTGTGCTCTGACCACGAACAGGAAGACCATTACGATGACGGACTCCACGATAGCAACCAATATCCATCAGTCGCTTGATGTTCAACTGGATCTCTGAACGGAGATCACCTTCTACCTTGAATTCAGCGCCGATAATTTCACGGATCTTGGCAGCCTCATCGTCATTCCACTCGTTGACCTTCTTGTCACGGTTGACGCCGGCTTTATCCAATATCTTTGCTGAACTACTTCGACCGATACCATAGATATAGGTCAATGCGATTTCGCCACGCTTATTCTGGGGCAAATCTACTCCAACAATTCTTATTGCCATTGTTTATAAATAAATTAATAAAATGTTTACACATTAACTCTTGCCGATAATTCGGAATTGCAAAGTTACACTTTTTCCTTCAATATCGGCAAGAAATTAACTTTTACTTGCAAACTTTCTGATTTCTTAAAGTTTAACCCTGACGAGTCTTAAACTTTGGGTTCTTCTTGTTGATAAGGAACAAGCGACCCTTGCGACGCACGATCTTGCAATCTGCTGTACGCTTCTTCAAAGATGCTCTAGTCTTCATATCACTATTTATTTTGATGTTTTTCCTTACGGATTATTTGTATCGGAACACTATCCTACCCTTTGTAAGGTCGTATGGACTCATCTCCACCTTTACCTTATCGCCTGGAAGAATCTTTATGTAGTGCATACGCATCTTACCAGAGATATGTGCGATGATCTCGACACCGTTCTCAAGTTCAACGCGGAACATTGCGTTCGACAATGCCTCAACGATTGTTCCGTCCTGTTCTATAGCTGATTGTTTTGCCATATCTGCTTTTCTAATTTGTCAATTTCTTCAAAAGAGGATAAAATCTCTGCCTGTCCCTTACGCACTGCAATAGTATGCTCGAAATGCGCAGCAGGCTTACGGTCACGGGTTATGATGCTCCATTTGTCAGAAAGCATGCCAATCTGGCGTGAGCCCATAGTGACCATCGGCTCAATTGCGAGACACATGCCTGCCTTCAGGGTGATGCCGTTACCACGACGCCCGTAGTTAGGTATACTTGGTGCCTCATGCATTTCACGCCCTATACCGTGACCGGTAAGTTCGCGAACAATGCCATAGCCTTCAGCCTCACAGTAATCCTGAACAGTCTGTCCGATGTCTCCGACATGTTTTCCAGGAAGTGCAACAGCGATAGCCTTGTAGAGCGACTCGCGTGTTGTGCGTAGGAGTCTCCTTACTTCTTCACTTACCTCGCCGACACAAAATGTATAGGCAGAGTCTCCGTTGAAACCGTTAAGGAGCGTTCCGCAATCAATGGAAATAATGTCTCCGTCCTTAAGGACATCCTTGTCTGATGGTACACCATGTACGACACACTCGTTGATGCTCGTACATATGCTTCCGGGGAAAGGATTACCTCCATCAACAGGATTTGGAAAATCCTTGAAGGTAGGGACAGCACCATGGTCACGGATGAACTCTTCAGCTATCCTATCAAGCTGCAGGGTGGTTACACCAGGCTTTATATGCTTGAATAACTCAGCGAGAGTCTTGCCAACAAGTTGGTTAGCCTCTCGCATGAGTTCTATTTCATCCTCAGTTTTAAGAAAAATCTTCATTCAGAGAAAACGATCAATATGCAGCCACGCTACCTGTGCCACGCTTACGACCACCATTGAGGAGACCGTCATAGTGACGCATCTTCAGATGTGACTCAATCTGCTGAAGGGTGTCAATGACAACACCAACGAGAATCAGAAGTGATGTACCACCGAAGAACTGAGAGAAAGCCTGCTGAACGTTGAGCAAGCTAGCCAAAGCTGGCATAACAGCAATGAATGCAATAAAGAGCGAACCTGGCAGTGTAATGCGCGACATAACAGTGTCAATATACTCTGCTGTATCGTGTCCAGGCTTTATTCCAGGAATGAATCCATTATTACGCTTGAGGTCCTCAGCCATCTGGGTAGGATTGAGGGTAATCGCAGTATAGAAATATGTAAACGCGATGATGAGGATTACATACACCACATTGTACAGAAGACTGCGGTTATCCATAAGGTCACGCAAGGTAGCACTAGCGCCATCAGAAGAGAAGCCTACAATTGTCAATGGGATGAACATCAGCGCCTGAGCGAAGATGATAGGCATCACGTTGGCAGCGAAAAGCTTCAGAGGGAT
>JAZQOH010000076.1:0-34973 GCA_045627725.1 Prevotella sp.
TTTCGCTTCGCGGAACGTAAATTATCGAAAATTATCCGTAAATTTATTCGTAAATTGATTATCAGCATGTTGAAAAAATAATTCACGAAATAATTCGCGGTTAATTCACGGAAATTTGCGTTTGCCGAAGGCCTAAAAAACTTTTATTGGACACTAATGAATGACTTAGATACATTTGAAGTCTAAAATGTATATTAAAATTTAAGGCATTAAAGTAACTAAGTAATTCGTAATTCGTAATTCGTAATTAAATATGTATCAGCAAGAGAAGATAAAGCCATACAATGGTGATGGCGAGAAGGCAAAGCAGGTAGAGGCAATGTTTGATAATATTGCCCCTACCTATGATACTTTAAATCACAGGCTGTCGTGGGATATAGACAAATACTGGCGACGCAAGGCCATCAAGGCATTGAAGAGCCGTGCTCCCAAGACGATGCTCGACATCGCAACGGGAACAGGCGATTTCGCCATCCTGGCAGCAAAGATGCTGAAGCCAGAGTCTCTCGTTGGTGCAGATATCTCAGAGGGAATGATGCAGGTGGGACGCGATAAGGTTAAGGCACTCGGTCTCGATGGCGTCATCTCCTTTGCAAGGGAAGATTGTCTCAACCTCTCGTTCGGCGACAATACGTTCGACGCCGTGACGGCTGCTTTCGGCATAAGAAACTTCCAGAGTCTCGACAAAGGACTTGCGGAGATGTGCCGAGTTCTGAAGAAGGGTGGGGCACTGAGCATCGTGGAACTGACGACACCTGTCTCCTTCCCGATGAAGCAACTCTTCCGCATCTACAGCCATACTATCCTGCCTATCTATGGCAGGCTGATATCAAAAGACAACAGTGCCTACTCTTACCTCACAGCCACCATAGAGGCTTTCCCTCAGGGCGAGCAGATGGTGGAGATCCTGAAGAAGGCTGGCTTCAGCGAGGCACGATTCGAACGACTCACTTTCGGCATCTGCACGATGTATTACGCAGTAAAGTAAAAGCCCCCTCCCGTTGTCACATACTCCGATATTATCAACATCGGACTACCCCGAGGGGAGGAGAAGGAAGAAAGGAAAAAATATTATATAAAATGAAGAAATATGGTCTTATAGGTTACCCTCTCGGTCATTCATTCTCGATGGGATATTTCAACGAGAAGTTCAAGAATGAGGGCATCAATGCCACATACGAGAATTTTGAGATTCCTGCCATCGACGACGTTACAGAGGTTATAGGCAGTAATATTGATCTTGCAGGATTCAATGTGACTATCCCATACAAGGAAAAGGTCATGGCGTATCTTGACGTGATATCCCCAGAGGCTCGCGCCATCGGGGCAGTCAATGTGGTGAAGGTGGACCATATAGGAAAGGATGTGCGCCTGAGAGGCTTCAACTCAGATGTTATCGGTTTTATGAACAGCATAAAGCCATTGCTCAGACCTGACCATAAGAAGGCGCTGATACTCGGCACTGGCGGTGCTTCGAAGGCCGTGAAGTACGGACTGGAGAAGATGGGACTTGAGATTCTCTATGTAAGTCGTTTCCAGAAAGACAATACCATACAGTATTCACAGCTCACTCCGGAGTTGATGAAGGAGTATAACGTTATAGTAAACTGCACCCCATGCGGAATGGCTCCGCATTTCGATGAGTGTCCGGAGATCATCTATGATGCCATAGACTCATCGTTCCTCCTCTATGATCTTATATATAATCCGGAGGAGACACTCTTCCTTCGTAAGGGACGCGAGAAGGGTGCCATGACAAAGAACGGTCTTGAGATGCTGCTTCTGCAGGCAGAGGCCGGATGGGAAATATGGAATAGTAAATAATTACTAATGACGAATTACTAATTACTAATGACTTATTTACTAAAAGCGCTAATTCCTTGATCGCTCTCTAATGAACTTCAAAAGTAACTAAGTAATTCGTAATCAGTAATTCGTAATTAAATTAAGAATATGAATAACAATCGATATATGATGCGCGGCGTAAGTGCCGCAAAAGAGGATGTGCATAATGCCATCAAGAATATTGACAAGGGTGTGTTCCCACAGGCTTTCTGTAAGATAATCCCTGATGTATTGGGAGGTGACCCTGAGTATTGTAACATTATGCATGCTGACGGTGCAGGTACTAAGTCGTCTTTGGCTTACATGTACTGGAAGGAAACAGGCGATCTCAACGTGTGGAAGGGTATCGCTCAGGATGCTATCGTGATGAATACCGACGACCTGCTCTGCGTAGGTGCTGTGGACAATATCCTTGTGTCAAGCACTATCGGACGTAATAAGATGCTCGTCCCGGGGGAGGTTATCTCTGCTGTCATCAATGGTACCGATGAACTTCTCAACGAAATGCGCGAGATGGGTATCGGCATTTATCCTACAGGCGGTGAGACTGCTGACGTTGGTGACCTCGTTCGCACCATCATCGTGGACTCTACCGTTACCTGCCGCATGAAGCGCAGTGATGTTATCGATAATGCAAATATCCGTCCTGGTGACGTTATCGTAGGCCTTTCTTCTACAGGTCAGGCTACATACGAGAAGAAATACAATGGTGGTATGGGCTCTAACGGACTCACTTCTGCCCGTCATGATGTGTTCTCTAAGTATCTTGCTGAGAAGTATCCTGAGAGTTTCGACAAGGCTGTGCCTGACGAACTTGTTTATTCTGGCACAAAGAAATTGACCGATATGATAGCAGAGACAGGTCTCGATGCTGGTCAGCTCGTGCTCTCTCCAACACGTACATATGCTCCTGTTATCAAGAAACTCCTCGATGAACTTCGTCCTGAGATTCATGGCATGGTGCATTGCACTGGTGGTGCGCAGACAAAGGTGCTGCACTTCGTCAACGATAACTGCCGTGTAATCAAGGATAACATGTTCCCTGTTCCTCCTCTCTTCAAGATGATTCATGATGAGAGCGGCACTGACTGGAAGGAGATGTACCAGGTATTCAACATGGGACATCGTATGGAGATATATGTTCGTCCTGAGGTTGCCGAGAAGGTTATCGCTATCAGCAAGTCATTCAATATAGATGCACAGGTTATCGGTCACATCGAAGAGGGCAAGAAGAGTCTGACAATCAAGTCAGAGTTCGGCGAGTTCAACTATTAAAACTAATTTTATGAGAAAAGCTATTGTAATATCTATATTTGGTTTGATTTTTATGTCCATTACACTCGGTGGGATATGGCTGTGTATTGATGAATGGGCAGCAAAACCGTTATTTTATGATATTCTGAGAATTGCTGGTTGTATCGTGTGGGCAGATTGGACATACAAGGTTGTCACCCTTAAATATAATTGGTTAAGAAAATTAGCTGGAATTAATGGATAATAACAATATACTACAGAAACTTGACGGTCTGGAAGCACGCTATGAGGAAGTATCAACATTGATTACTGACCCTGCCGTATTGGCTGACCAGGCTCGTTTTGTAAAACTTACAAAGGAATATAAGGATCTTGATGATATCATGAAGCTGCGTAAGCGCTACATGGATTGCCTTGCTGAGATAGCAGAGGCAAAGGATATCATCATGAATGAGGACGATGCAGACATGAAGGAGATGGCTCGTGAGCAGCTCTCAGAGAATGAAGCAATGATTCCTCAGCTCGAAGAAGATATTAAGATTGCACTCATTCCGAAGGATCCTGAGGATGCCAAGAACGTGCAGATGGAGATTCGTGCAGGAACAGGTGGCGATGAGGCTTGTCTCTTTGCCGGTGACTTGTTCAAGATGTACAAGGCATTCTGTGAGTCAAAGGGCTGGCAGTTGTCTGTTACTGACGTTTCCGAAGGTGCAGTCGGTGGTTTCAAGGAGATAGACTTTGCTGTCAGTGGCGCTGATGTGTATGGTGTACTGAAGTATGAGTCAGGCGTGCATCGCGTTCAGCGAGTGCCTGTAACGGAGTCTAATGGTCGTATGCAGACATCTGCTGCCACTGTTGCAGTGCTCCCAGAAGCTGATCCTTTCGAGGTGACTATCAACGAGGGTGAAATCAAATGGGATACTTTCCGTTCATCAGGTGCTGGTGGTCAGAATGTGAACAAGGTGGAGTCTGGTGTTCGTGCCCGCTATATGTGGAAGAACCCTAACACTGGCGAGACAGAGGAAATCCTCATCGAGTGTACAGAGACTCGTGACCAACCAAAAAATAAGGAGCGCGCACTCGCACGCTTGCGTACCTATATCTATGATAGGGAGCATCAGAAGTATGTTGATGACATTGCGAATCGCCGTAAGAGTCTTGTCTCTACTGGTGACCGTAGTGCGAAGATTCGTACTTACAACTTCCCTCAGGGACGTGTGACTGATCATCGTATCGGTTATACAACCCATGACCTCTCTGGCTTCCTCGGTGGTGACATTCAGGCAATGATTGATGCACTTACCGTAGCAGAGAATGCAGAGCGCATGAAAGAGGCAGAACTGTAAGTTCTTTTGTTAATTTCATTCTGAGGTATATACTTGCGACGACTATTCTACATATCATTGCTTCTGCTGACGCTTATGGTTCCGACATCATCCTGTGTGTCGGGAGTGCCGGCAATATCGTGGTCGCCTTCTGTGTCAGATACACTAAATGCATGGCTTGAGATAGACACCATGCAGTATCGTAAGAACATCGATTATCTGAAAAGTATCATCGGTGATAAGTCAAAGATATGTGTCGTGATGAAAGGCGATGCCTATGGAAACGGAATATCATTGCTTATGCCTGTGATTATCCGCGAGAATATCGGTACGGTGGCAATAACGAGTAATGAAGAGGCTCGCGATGTGAGGAGGAGTGGATATAAAGGAAATATCATCCGAATCCGCATTGCCACAGAAGGAGAGGTGCGTGAAGGACTCGACCTTGGCGTGGAGGAACTGATAGGAAATCTCCATCAGGCAGAATTCATAAACGAAGCTGCCAAAGAGAAAGGAGTGATTGCAAAATTCCATTTGGCAGTCAATGCCAATGGAATGAGCAGGAACGGAATAGAACTCAAGTCGGGCTATGATGAGGCATTGAAGATACTTTCGCTGAAGAACCTGCATTGTGTTGGAATGATGACACACTATCCAGCAAATAAGGATGGTGAGATAGTGCAACAGCTCAATACGTTCAAGCAACAGACATCGGAGCTGATAAGACGTGCTGGGTTGAAACGCTCAGAACTTATACTCCATACTGCGGCAACCTATGCATCGCTATATGTGCCTGAGACGAGACTCGATATGGTTCGTGTGGGCAGTGCCCTGTATAATTATGGATATACAGAGCGTTACAACGGTTTCAAGAAGATTATGGCATTCAAGAGCCGTGTGACTTCTGTCAATGAGTATCCTGTAGGTAATACCGTCAGTTATAAGCGAACACATCGCTTGAATCGTCCTTCAAGACTTGCCAACATCCCTGTCGGATATGCCAATGGCATCAGTACTGCAATGGCGAACAAAGGGTATGTGCTTATCAGAGGGCATCGCTGTCCTGTTGTAGGAAATGTAACGATGAATATCACTATGGTTGATGTGACGGATTTTCCGGACATAGAAAGTGGTGATGAGGTCGTGATTTATGGTCGTCAGGGAACGGCGGAGATTACGGCAAAGGATATAACAGCATGGACTGGTACGAACCTGTTGTCGCAGAGTATGTTCTGGGCGACAGCGAATCCAAAGATAGCATCAGCTTCGAAAAGATAAATAAAATGCATTAATTAATATTTTGATATAATAACAATTAAACCTTTAAAACAAATGACACGCGACGAACTTGTAACCCAGATATTTGCAAAGAAGAGCTTTCTTTGTGTTGGTCTTGATGTAGATCTCAACAAGGTCCCAGAACATCTTTTGAAAGAGGAAGATCCTATCTTCGCTTTCAATAAGGCAATCATCGATGCTACTGCACCTTATTGTGTGGCATATAAACCAAACCTTGCCTTCTATGAGGCATACGGCGTGAAGGGACTTATGTCTTTCGAAAAGACAGTGAAGTATCTTCATGAGAACTATCCAGAACAGTTCATCGTTGCTGATGCAAAACGCGGTGATATCGGTAATACTTCAAAGATGTATGCAAAGACTTTCTTTGAGGAGTATGATGTTGATTCTTTGACAGTTGCACCTTATATGGGTGAAGACTCGGTAACTCCTTTCCTCGAGTATAGTAAGGATGCTGAAGGTAATAATACCGGCAAGTGGGTTATTCTCCTTGCTCTCACTTCAAACAAGGGCTCTTTTGACTTCCAACTTACTGAAGACAAAGAAGGTGAGCGCCTCTTCGAGAAGGTTATCAAGAAAAGTCAGGAATGGGGTAATGACGAGAACCTGATGTATGTTGTTGGCGCTACCCGTGGTGAGATGTTCACTGACATCAGAAAGGTTGCTCCAACAAACTTCCTCCTCGTGCCAGGAGTAGGTGCTCAGGGTGGTAGCCTGCAGGCTGTATGCCAGTATGGTATCATCGCAGATTGCGGCCTGCTCGTCAACTCTTCACGTGGCATCATCTTCGCTGACAAGACAGAGAAGTTTGCTGAGGTGGCAGGCGAAAAGGCAAAGGAATTGCAGGAGCAGATGGCTGTAGAACTGGCAAAACTATAGTTTACATTCCTCAAAAAACGAAAAAACTGCATAAAGTTTTCGTAATATAAAATAATTTTCGTATTTTTGCAATCAAAATGTAAAATATGGAATTTTCAGCAAAGCAAATAGCAGAGTTCATTCAAGGTCGTGTGGAAGGTGATGAGAATGCATCTGTACATGATTTTGCAAAGATAGAAGAGGGTAGGGAAGGTTGCATATCTTTCCTGTCCAACCCTAAATATACTCATTACATCTACGATACGAAGTCAACAATCGTGCTCGTGGATGAAAGCGTTGAACTGGAAAATCCTGTTAGTGCAACGCTTATTCGCGTAAAGAGTGCATACGAGGCCGTTGCAAAGCTTCTTCAGCTCTATGAGTCGATGAAACCAAAGAAGAAGGGCGTTGATAGCCTTGCCTTCGTTTCACCAAAGGCTCAGATAGGTGAGAATGTATATATCGGTCCATTCGCATATATCGGTGACGGTGCTGTGATCGGTGATGGTTGTCAGATATATCCTCATGTGAACATCGGCGATGGTGTGAAGGTTGGCGAGGATTGTCTCTTCTATCCTAATGTAACTGTCTATCACGGATGTCGCATCGGTAATAATGTTATCCTCCATGCTGGTTGTGTGATAGGTGCTGACGGTTTCGGCTTTGCCCCTTCTGCAAATGGCTATGACAAGATTCCACAGATTGGTATCGTTACTATCGAGGATGATGTTGAGATTGGTGCAAACACTTGTGTTGACCGTTCTACCATGGGGTCGACATACGTTCGCAAAGGTGTGAAGCTCGATAATCTCGTGCAGATTGCTCATAATACAGACATCGGTGCGAATACCGTAATGTCGAGCCAGGTGGGTGTGGCAGGTAGCACAAAGGTTGGCGAATGGTGTATGTTCGGAGGTCAGGTTGGTCTCGCTGGTCATATCACTATCGGCAACAAAGTGTTCCTCGGAGCCCAGTCTGGTGTTCCTGGAAGCATCAAGGATGGTCAGCAGCTTATCGGCACTCCTCCTATGGAGCAGCGAGCATACTTCAAGTCGCATGCAATCTTCCGTCGTTTGCCTGATATGTACAAGCAGATGAACGATATGCAGAAAACTATCGACGAACTGAAGGCAAAGCTCGGCGAATAGAATTATCTTGAGAAAAGAAAAATATAAACTTATGTTAAAGCAAAATACTTTAAAAGGTAGTTTTTCTCTATGTGGCAAAGGTCTTCATACAGGTCTGAGCCTCACAGTTACTTTCAACCCTGCGCCAGAGAATACTGGTTATAAAATCCAGCGCATCGACCTTGATGGCATGCCTGTGATCGATGCTATTGCAGAGAATGTTGTTGACACACAGCGTGGCACGGTATTGGGTAAGGGTGATATCCGAGTGTCTACAATCGAGCACGGTCTCTCTGCTCTCTATGCTTTGGGTGTCGACAACTGCCTTATACAAGTAAATGGTCCTGAGTTCCCTATCCTTGATGGCAGCGCTATTATGTATGTCAACAAGATAAAGGAAGTGGGTATTCAGGAGCAGAATGCCGCAAAGGACTTCTACGTAATCCGCAAGAAGATAGAAGTGAAGGATCCAAAGAGTGGTTCTTGCATCACCATCCTTCCTGATGAGGAGTTCTCGGTTACGGCAATGTGTTCTTTCGAATCGAAGTTCATCAACTCCCAGTTCGCTACATGGGATGTGATTTCCACATACGAGAAGGAGATAGCTCCAGCACGTACGTTCGTATTCGTTCGTGATATTATGCTTCTCCTCCAGGCTAACCTCATCAAGGGCGGTGACCTTGACAATGCCATCGTTATCTATGAGCGTGAACAGCCACAGGATAAGCTTGACCAGCTTGCTGACACTCTTGGCGTTCCTCGCCTTGATGCTAAGCAGCTCGGATATATCCAGCATAAGCCTATTGTATGGGAGAATGAGTGTACTCGTCATAAGCTCCTCGATATCATTGGCGACATGGCCCTCATTGGCAAGCCTATCAAGGGTCGTATCATCGCTACTCGTCCAGGACATACAATCAACAACAAGTTTGCACGCGAGGTACGCAAAGAAATTCGCAAGCATGAGATTCAGGCTCCTATGTATGATCCAAATGCAGAGCCAGTTCTTGACATCAACAAGATTCGTTCCTTGCTTCCTCACCGCTACCCAATGCAGTTGGTGGATAAGATTGTAGAGATTGGTGCAACATCCATAGTAGGTGTGAAGAACATCACTTCCAATGAGCCTTACTTCCAGGGACACTTCCCTAACGAGCCTGTAATGCCAGGTGTATTGCAGATTGAGGCAATGGCACAGTGTGGTGGTCTCATCGTTCTCAATACTCTTGATGAACCAGAGAAATATACAGCATATTTCCTTAAGATAGACAATGTAAAGTTCCGCAAGAAGGTACTTCCTGGTGATACTCTTCTCTTTAAGGTTTCATTGCTGCATCCTGTTCGTCATGGTCTCTCTACACTTCAGGGATATGCTTTCGTAGGTGATACTCTCGTGGCAGAGGCACAGTTCACTTGTCAGATTTTCAAGACATCTGAATAATTGATATATTAACAGATTTACAGAAAGAATATGAATCAGATAAGTCCAATGGCTTTTGTGCATCCAGATGCAAAACTGGGTGACAACAACGTAATAGGTCCTTTCTGTTACATTGATGCTGACGTCGTTATCGGTGATAACAATGTGATGCAGAATAGTGTAACTCTTAACCAGGGTACCCGTATGGGCTCGGGAAATGAGATTTTCCCAGGTGCCAGCATTTCTACAAAGCCACAGGATCTTAAGTACAGGGGAGAGGCTACTCTCTGTGAGATAGGTGATAATAACTCCATCCGTGAGAATGTAACTATCTCTCGTGGTACTGCTTCCAAGGGTACGACGAAAGTTGGCTCTGGCAATCTCCTTATGGAGAATATGCACGTAGCCCATGACTGTGTGATTGGTAATGGATGTATCATTGGTAACTCTACGAAGTTTGCCGGTGAGGTGATTGTCGATGACTTCGCCATCATTTCAGCCGAGGTGCTTGTTCATCAGTTCTGCCATATCGGTGGATATGTGATGGTACAGGGTGGTAGCCGTACCAGTCAGGATATCCCTCCTTTTGTCATTGCTGGTAAGGAACCAATACGTTTCGCAGGTCTCAATCTTGTAGGTCTTCGTCGTCGCGGATTCCCTGTTGAGGTTATTGAGAATATCCGTGAGGCTTACAGACTTATATATTCAAAGGGCATCATTAAGGAAGGTATCGAGGAAGTCAAGGCAAATGTTCCAATGTCAAAGGAGATAGAGTATATCATCAACTTTGTTGAGACTGCAAGTCGTGGCATCATCCGCTAATCTTATTGTATTGACAGGTCCTACCGGTGTTGGTAAGACAGAGTTGTGTCTCAGTCTTGCAGAGCACTATGGCATTGACATCATCAATGCCGATTCACGTCAACTATTCAAAGAAATCCCTATAGGTACTGCCGCTCCCACTGCACAGCAAATGCAGAGGGTGCGGCATTATTTCGTTGCCAACCATAGCATTGGCGACTATTATTCTGCTTCGATGTATGAGCAGGAAGTGATGGCTTTGCTTACGGAGAGGATGGATAGAGGAGAACGTCTGCTACCGCTTCTGACGGGTGGTAGCATGATGTATATCGATGCTGTGTGCAATGGTATTGATGATATTCCAACCGTGGATGATGAAACCCGCGCATTGATGAAGCAACGCCTTGCGGATGAAGGACTTGAAACTCTCGTGGAAGAACTGCATCGACTCGATCCAGAGCATTGGGCAATCGTTGATAAACAGAATCCGCGAAGAGTCGTTCATGCTCTTGAAATCTGCCACATGACAGGAAAGACATACACATCCTTCAGGGTGGGAGAGAAGCGGCAAAGGCCCTTTAATATTATAAAGATAGGTGTGAACCGTTCTCGTGAGGAACTCTATGACCGAATCAATTCCAGAGTGCTTCAGATGATGGAAGAAGGATTGGAAGAAGAAGCAAAGAGAATGCTTCCTTATAGAGAACAGAATGCTCTCAATACTGTTGGATATAAGGAATTGTTTGCCTATTTTGATGGTCTCATTCCTAAAGAAGAGGCGATAAGGCAGATACAAAGCAATTCAAGACGATATGCAAGAAAACAACTGACATGGTACAAACGGGATGAGGATATGTGCTGGTTTGAACCGTCAAATGTTGAAGAAATCATAAAATATATTGACGAGAGGATTGAAAAGTAGGAAAAAATGAAATTGATTGAAAGTTTTTTCTTACCTTTGCAGTAGTTTTTATAACTATAGCGAGGCTCGATTGCATGATCCTTGTCTGTTATCCTATTATCAAAGGAAATTCTACTAATTGAAATAATTATGAAAAAGATTACGAGTGTACTTCAGAATATTGCAGCGAAGAGCAAGGCTGCATGGAGATGGTATAAGTCCCTCTTCATAGGTCGCCCTTGGTATATAAAGACCATTTCGGGAGTATGTTCCTTCATCGTGCTTTTCTTCCTATATCTCGGTGCAGTGGACATGAATCTCTTCTGGCTCTTCGGAAAGTCACCAGGTTGGATGGAGATAAGCGAACACAAGACCAGTGAGGCTAGCGAATTATATTCTGCAGACGGTGTGCTTCTCGGAAAGTATTTCAATGAGAATCGCACTCCTGTGGACTATAATGATGTGAATCCTTCATTCTGGCGTGCCCTCATCGATACGGAAGATGAGCGATTCTATGACCATTGGGGTATTGACCCTATGGGACTTCTCGGTGCTGTGAAGGATGCTGCAACGGGAAGGGGAAGTCGTGGTGCTTCTACAATTACCCAGCAGCTGGCGAAGAATATGTTCCGAGTAAGGACACAGTACAGCACAGGCCTCATTGGTAAGATTCCTGGCGTTAAAATCTTGATAGTGAAGACCAAGGAATGGATTACGGCAACAAAACTTGAACTGTATTTCGCTGCAACAAAAGGACGTAGAGAGGGTAAGAACGAGATACTTGCACAATATGCCAATACCGTTGACTTCGGCAATAATGCCTTTGGTATAAAGACAGCATCGAAGACATATTTCAATACTACACCTGCTAAGCTTACTGTGGAGCAGAGTGCTGTACTCGTGGGAATGCTCAAGGCTACTACTTATTATAATCCGATATCACATCCGGAGAATTCATTCCAGCGCCGTAATGTAGTTCTTGACAATATGAGAACACACGGAGATCTTACGGATATGGAATTTGACTCACTCAAGACTATCAAGATTGATGTGTCGGAATTCAAGGTGGAGGATAACTATGACGGCCAGGCAAAGTATTTCCGTGAGGCTGTTGCCAAGTATCTTAGTGACTGGTGTGACGAAGCCGGTGTTGACCTCTATACCTCTGGTCTGAAGATTTATACTACTGTTGACTCGCGTATGCAGAAGTATGCCGAGGAAGCTGCCATCAAACAGATGAGACAGGTACAGAAGAATTTCCGTAGTCATTGGGGAAATGAACATCCTTGGCAGGACGAGAAACATAAGGAGATAGAAGGCTTTATCGAGGGTATTGCCAAGCAATTGCCTGTATATAAGCATCTTGAAGCAAAATATATCAATAGCCCAGACTCAATTATCCACTATCTCAACAAACCTCATAAGGTGAAATTGTTTGATTATGAGAAAGGGGAGATAGAACAGGAAATGTCCACTATGGACTCTATCCGCTATATGGTCAGCTTCATGCATTGCTCATTCGTTGCGATGGAACCACAGACAGCTCATGTGAAGGCATGGGTAGGCGATATTGATTTCAAGCATTGGAAATATGATAAGGTGACGGCAATGCGTCAGCCAGGTTCAACCTTCAAACTCTTTGTATATACAGAAGCTATGGAGCAGGGACTAACACCATGCGACAAGCGCCGCGACGAATATTTCTCAATGAAGGTGTGGGATAAAGGTGCCAAGAAAGAAGTAACATGGGCACCAACCAATGCAAATGGTTATTTCACCAATGACTCTATCCCTCTGAAGGCAGCCTTTGCCCAGAGTATAAATTCTATAGCTGTGCGTCTTGGTCAGGAAATGGGTATCCATAACATCGCAGAGACGGCTCATGCTATGGGCATACAAAGCAAACTGGATGAAACTCCTTCGTTACCTCTCGGATCAAGTGATGTGACATTGCTCGAGATTGCAAATAGTTATTGTACTGTTGCCAACAACGGTAAGGCTCACAAGGCTGCCGTTCTTGTGACAAGAATCCTCGATCGCGATGGCAATGAGATATATGTGGGCGATTCGGAACAGCAGCAGGCTATTAGTCTTAAAAGCGCTTTCCTCATGCAACAGATGCTCATGGGTGGCATGAAAGAGCGAGGAGGTACCTCGCAGAGTCTCTGGGGATATGTCGGTGACTTCCGTGATACAGACTTCGGCGGTAAGACGGGAACATCAAACAATCATTCCGATGCATGGTTCATGGGTGTGAGTCCAAATCTCGTGGTTGGTGCCTGGGTAGGTGGAGAGTATCGCTGCATACACTTCCGTACCGGTGCTTTAGGACAGGGTTCACGAACGGCATTGCCTATCTGTGGATACTTCCTGCAATCAGTCTTCGGTGATAGTAATTTCCAGAAATATCATGCTAAGTTTGTTCGTCCTAATGGGGCAGACATAGACCTCTCTATGTATGAGTGTCAGTATTATGGTCACCAAAAGGATACTCTTCAGACTGATTCCATTGACTATGACGAGGCAGAAATAATACTCGATGCAGACGGAAATCCTATCCGTTATGAACCTCATCCACGTGAGAATGCACAACCAGAAAAGAGTGAACCACAGCAGGTGACGCTTGAGGATCTTTGATAAAAAAGAACCGATCCCTCGATTCTTCGATGCTCCGATTACTCTAAATTCCTTAAAATAATTATTCAATAAGTGTCTCAAGAAATAGATTTGTCCAATCCGGAACTGAAACAGGCTCTGCAACTTATACAGTTCTCGAATCGTTCCGTTTTCCTTACGGGAAAGGCAGGAACGGGAAAATCTACATTCTTGAGACATATTGCATCTACCACGAAAAAGAAACACGTGATACTTGCTCCTACTGGCATTGCTGCTATCAATGCAGGGGGAAGTACGCTTCATAGTTTCTTCAAACTCCCATTCCATCCCCTCCTTCCAAATGATTCCCGTTATTCTGCTCGCAACATCCGAGGTACTTTGAAGTATAATGGAGAGAAGGTGAAGATGATACGCGAACTGGAACTTATCATCATCGATGAGATAAGTATGGTACGCGCCGATATCATTGATTTTATAGACAAGGTGTTGCGTATCTATTCCAGAAATATGTCACAACCTTTCGGGGGAAAGCAATTGTTGTTAGTGGGTGATGTGTATCAGTTGGAACCTGTTGTAAGGGAAGAGGATAAACAACTTCTGCAACCTTTCTATGCTTCGTCGTTTTTCTTTGATGCTCATGTGTTTAGAGAACAGAGTGTGGTGAGCATTGAGTTGACAAAAGTATATCGTCAGAGTGATCCAGTATTCATTAATATCCTTGACAATATCCGTACTTCAAGTGCTACGGACAGGGATATAATGCTGTTGAATCAGCGTGTTAATGCTCCTCTTGATTCAGAAGAGGGAGCATTATCGATAACTCTTTCCACTACTCGCGACACCGTTGACTGGATAAACGATGATCACCTGTCACAGTTGCCAGGAGAACCTTTTTCCTATATTGGTAATATAACAGGAGAGTTTCCCGAGTCGATGCTACCAACCCCTATGCAACTCGACTTGAAAGTCGGTGCTCAGGTTATATTCATAAAGAACGATATTGATCACAGGTGGGTAAATGGAACTCTTGGTGTCATCATTGGACTCGATGAGGACGGAGGTCGCATATATGTGAGAAATGAGGATGGGGTGGACCTTGACGTAGAGCGAGAACGGTGGACTAATGTTCGCTATACCTTCAACGAACAGGAAAAAAGAATAGAGGAAGAGGAAATAGGTGCCTATGTGCAGTTCCCTGTTCGTCTTGCCTGGGCTATAACCGTTCATAAGAGTCAGGGACTTACCTTCCGTAATGTGAAGATAGACTTCGGTCATGGAGTGTTTGCTGGAGGACAGACCTATGTAGCCCTTTCTCGTTGCACTTCCCTTGATGGAATACAACTTCAGCAACCAATTCGTAGAAGTGATGTGTTCGTAAGGGATGAGGTGAAGCGTTTTGCATTGCAATACAATAATCCACGACTTATCAATGCGGCTCTTAAAGAGACTGCTGCCGATCAGCAATACTATAATGCCGTGGAAGCCTTCGATCGCGGGGATATGGAAGAGGCCCTTAACCAGTTTTTCCTGGCAATACATAGCCGTTATGATATAGAGAAGGCAGTTCCGCGACGCTATCTGCGCCGAAAACTCAATGTGATTAATGCCCAGCGAGATCTTATAGAGCAACTTAAGGCAGAGGCAGAGAATCAGAAAAACATGCTTCGCCAGCTTGCTGCAGAGTATATGATGATGGGAAGGGAATGCGAGCACGAAGGTATGTATGAAGCAGCCATCGCCAATTATGAAAAGGCGAGCAAGCTGTATCCAGACTCCTCCGAGCCGGCAAAGAGGATAGCTCGTATAAAGAAAAAAGTTAAATAATGCTATCCAATGTCCTTTTTTCAGTTATTTTCATTATCTTTGCACATTATATAGAACAAAACGAAAAAATCAACAATTAACATAAAGAAAAAGGACATTATGAAAAAGATATTCTCAATCTTATTATTTGCTTCGCTTGTTCTTTCTGCCAATGCTCAGGGAGAATGGGAAAAGCCAGTTGACAATACTCAGCCAACAACCGTAAAGCGTGGACTCCTCGATAAGAACAAGGCGCCTATTGATCCTAAGTATCTCGTAGGTGGAGTGGATGAGGTGAATGGAAAGGTCTGCTGGATAAAGAAGTTCTCTGCTCCAGGAAAGAGTGCTGATGCATTGTATGAAAAGATGCTTGCCATGATGCAGGAATTCGTGAAGACTCCAGAACAGACAAAGAAATCATCCGTGGCAGTTGTAAACAAAAAGAATCATCAGATTGGTGTTCGTCTTCAGGAGACTCTTGTTTTTGCCAATAAACTTCTTTCTCTCGATCAGACCATCATCAATTACAATCTAATTATCTCATGTGCAAATGGTGAGTGTGAGGTGAAGTTCACGAATATAAGCTACAACTATGAGGAAGGTCGCGAGACGGAAGCAAACTTTACCGCAGAGGACATGATTGCTGACAAGGTTGCACTCAATAAGAAAAAAACAGGCTTCACAAAGGGCGGTTCAAAGAAGTTCCGCACAAAGACAATAGATCGTAAGGATGTTGTGTTTGAATACATCGCAGAAGGTCTTAAGAAATAGTTTTTTCAAAGGTTAACCAATAGAAAATCATTCTCAATGGAAGATATCAATTGCAAGGAAGAGGCCTTGGATGAAGCTCCAATTGCTCGTCGCCACCATACTCGTCCGGAGCCTGAACGTGACAAGTTCTTCGTTCTCCGACAGATATTCAATATCGTTTTCATCGTAGGTGCCATCATAGGATGTTTCTTCTACATCAAGGTTAATGAAATGATGGGAGGTATCCTCATTATCATTGCCATGGCATTCAAGATGGCTGAATGTGTATTACGCTTCAGAAAACAGTAAAGGGGTAATGTGCTGAATACCCCTGAAGGGAAGATATTTTCCCTAATTTACAAATTTGAGTGATAGATGAAGAGGTTTCTCTCTGTTATAATATTTTTTCTCGTTTCATTTCATTATGTCATAGCCCAGGACTTTGATGGCTATGATAATGGGTTTGATGCCAATAGCAATACGTTCAATCCCAATGGGAGAAGAGATACAACAAAAACAGATCATAAGAAGGTGCCACGAGGGATGTATGTCTGGACTGTCGACCAGCGCTTTGGAGATCGTACCAAGGTGGATAAAGATACTGTTCAGCACCTGTTCATGAATACGGGATTCACAAGTGGTATGTATGGAGAGTATAACACAACGGGAAATGTGGGCTCTCCTCGCATCAATCGTATTTTTACCGACCGCTTGTCTAATTCGCAGTATCCCTTCACACAGCCTCTTGATTATTTCCTTACGCCGATTTCAGAACTGCGTTTCACCAACACTTTCTCTCCAATCACCAATGTTTCGTTCTATTCATGTGGTGACAGAACAGATGGAGAGGACCACCTTAAGGTCATGTTTGCTTCAAATGTGAACAAGCAGATAGGTCTTGGTTTCAAGTTCAATTATATCTATGGTCGTGGATACTACCAGAATCAGTCGTCCTCTTTGTTCGATTATACAATGTGGAGCTCATATATTGGTGATCGATATCAGGCACATCTCGCTTTCAGTATCGATCATATGAAGAATACGGAGAATGGTGGAATAACTGACGACAACTATATCACTCATCCTGAGTCATTCAAAGATAACTATACATCTCTGGAGATACCAGTGAATCTTTCGAGCAACTGGAACAAACAACATAACTTCTCCATATTCCTCACTCATCGCTATAGCATTGGTTTCAACCGCAAAGTGCCTATGACAGAGGAGGAAAAAGAGGCTCATCGCTTTGCTCTTGCTTCGAAGAAAGAGGCTGAGAAACGAAAGGAATTGCAGGAAGGAAAGCTAAATGAAGGCACTCCTTCAAAAGGTCGTCCGTCGAATGCTCCGATTGCATCAGGTCGTCCTGATGGTGCTGAGATAAAGGGAGATCTGCCTACTGATTCAATGAAGCTTATTGCCGACGAGCGTATAAATGTGCCGGACAAGGCTGCTGCAGATTCTCTTCTAGCCGTAAGCAATACTGAAGAGAATGATACTTCATGGCTTAAGAATGAGTATGTCCCTGTGACAAGTTTCATACATACCCTCGACTTCACGAATCATGAGCGTGACTATATAGCATATACCTCCCCAAAGGATTACTATGCAGAAAGATATAGGGCTTATGGCAACGTGGCAAGCGACTCTATCGACGATAACACTCGTCATTTCTCGCTTCGTAATACATTCGCTATTGCTCTTTTGGAAGGCTTCAATAAATATGTAAAGACGGGGTTGAAGGTGTTTGCCTCTCATGATTTGAGACATTTTGAACTGCCTGATACCGTATCTCTTACAAAGAAATACAACGAGAATAATATATATCTTGGAGCACAGTTGTCGAAGAGGGAAGGTCGTGTATTCCATTATGTCGCTACTGGAGAAATGGGAGCAGTAGGAAAGGATTTCGGAAATCTTAAGATAGATGTGGATGCCGATGTCAATGTTCCAATGTTCGGCGACACTCTGCGTGTTGACCTTCGTGGTTTCATGCATCGTGAAACTCCAGTATTCCTCCTTCGTCATTACCATTCAAAGCATTTCTGGTGGGATGATGATGATATGGATAAGCAAATGCATACTCATCTCGAAGGCATTATCAACATGCCTAAGACGAAGACAAAGCTTCGTATTGCGTATGACAACCTTGAGAAATATACCTATCTTGCTGAGCGATACGAACTTTCATCTGACAATCTGCCTGTTAAGCATCAGCTGAATGTTCGTCAGACAGATAAGAACATTAGCATCTTCACGGCACAGTTGTCGCAGGATTTTGTTTTCAAAGCCCTTAATTGGGAGAACAAGATAACCTATCAGAAGAGTTCCGTGGAAAGTATAATACCTGTTCCGGATCTCAATGTGTGGAGTAATCTCTATCTCAATTTCAAAATAGCACGAGTACTGCATTGTCATTTTGGTGCTCAAGTCAACTATTTCACGGAGTATGATGCACCTCAGTATTTCGCACCTTTCGGCCAGTATGCAGTACAGGAGAATGGTGATGTTAAGACAAAGGTGGGCAACTATCCTTTCGTCGATGTCTATGCCAACTTCGTGTTGAAGGGATGTCGCTTCTTCGTCATGATGAGTCATGTGAATGCAGGTCAGGGAAACAAGAACTATTTCATGGTTCCTCACTATCCTACCAATGAGCGCGTTCTTCATTTTGGTATCTCATGGAATTTCTATAATTAAAAACATACATTATCTAACTTAAACAATAATCACTATGTGTAAAACAGCTAATCTGTGCGGTCTTAATCCAGAGGATTTCCGCACTACAGTGAATGGTAAGCAGACAGATCTCTACATCCTTCGTAACAAGAACGGATATGAGGTCGCAGTAACAAACTATGGCGGTGCTGTCGTTGCTATTATGGTACCAGATCGTGAAGGAAAGGTTGGTAACGTTATCCAGGGCTTCGACAATATCCAGGATATGCTCAGCGGTAAGGAACCATTCCTTTCTACTCTCATCGGTCGTTTCGGCAACCGTATCAAGGAAGGTAAGTTCACTCTCAATGGAAAGGATTATCAGGTGGCACTCAATGATGGCCCTAACCATCTCCATGGTGGTCCTACTGGTTATCACGCTCGCGTATGGGATGCATTCCAGATGACAGACAATAGCCTCGTTCTCAACTATGTAAGCGCTTACGGTGAGGAAGGCTTCACTGGTGAGATGCATATCAGCGTAGAGTATACATTCACAGATGATAACGAGTTTATGATTGAGTATCTTGCAACAACAAACAAGAAGACTATCGTAAACCTTACTCACCACGCATTCTTTGCTATCGCAGGTATCGCAAACCCAACACCAACTATCGAAAACGTAGAGTGTGAGATCAATGCTGATTTCTATCTCCCTATCGATAAGGTTTCTATCCCAACGGGTGAGATTCTCAAGGTTGAGGGCACTCCATTCGACTTCCGTACTCCTAAGACCTTCGGTCAGGACATCGAGGCAGACAATGAGCAGCTCAAGAATGGTAACGGTTATGACCACAACTATGTATTGAATAAGAAGGAAGTAGGCGAACTCTCATTCGCTGCTCGTATCAAGGAACCAGTATCTGGTCGCACAATGGAGGTTTACACCACTGAGCCAGGTCTCCAACTCTATACAGCAAACTTCCACACTGGCACAACAATCCAGAATGGTTGCACTGCTCCTCGTCGCTCTGCAGTTTGCTTTGAGGCACAGCACTTCCCAGATTCTCCAAACCGTCCATACTTCCCATCTGTAGTTCTCAAGCCAGGTGAGCAGTACAAGCAGAAGACTGTTTATAAGTTTGGTGTTTGCTAATCATTCATCATCAGACAACTAATACTATACTATCACAACTATGGATATTGAATTTGTAAGAAGTCGTTTCATCAAGCATTTCGACGGCAAGACAGGTAACATATACCACTCTCCTGGTCGTATCAACCTAATTGGCGAGCATACAGACTATAATGGAGGATTTGTGTTCCCTGGTGCTGTCACTCAAGGTGTTATGGCTGAGATTCGCCCTAATGGCACCGATACAGTAATGGCATATTCCATCGACCTCAAGGATCGCGTGGAGTTCAAGGTAAATGATCCAGAAGGTCCTAAGGCTACATGGGCACGCTTCATCTATGGTATGGTACGCGAGTTCATTGCCCTCGGTGTTGACGTTAAGGGATTCAACATTGCCTTTGCCGGTGATGTACCTCTCGGTGCTGGCATGAGTTCCAGTGCTGCTATGGAGAGTTGCTTTGGCTGTGCTCTCAATGACCTGTTCGCAAATAATGAAATCTCAAAGTGGGATATCGTTCTTGCTGGTCAGGCTACTGAGCATAAGTATATCGGCTGTAATTGTGGTATCATGGACCAGTTCGCTTCTGTCTTCGGTAAGGAAGGTAAGCTTATGCGTCTTGATTGCCGTAGCCGTGAGTTTGAGTATTTCCCATTCGATCCGAAGGGATATAAGCTCGTTCTCCTCAACTCTTGTGTGAAGCATGAGTTGGCAGGATCGCCTTATAACGATCGTCGTAATTCATGCGAGAATGTTGCCAAGGCTGTTCAGGCAAAGCATCCTGAGCGCACCATTGAGACTCTTCGCGACTGTTCTTGGGAAGACCTTGAGGAAGTGAAGGCAGATGTTAGTGCAGAAGATATCCAGCGTGCTACTTTCGTTCTCGGTGAGAAGGATCGTGTGCTCGGTGTCTGCGATGCTCTCCAGGCTGGTGACTATGAGAAGGTTGGCGAACTCATGTATGCTACTCATAATGGTCTCTCGAAGGACTATGAGGTAAGCTGCGAGGAACTTGACTATCTCAATGATATAGCAAAGGAAAATGGCGTTACAGGTTCACGTATCATGGGTGGTGGTTTTGGTGGCTGTACTATCAATCTTGTAAAGGACGAACTTTATGATCAGTTTATCGCTGACGCAAAGCAGAAGTTCTGTGCAAAGTATGGCCATGAGCCAAAGGTCTATGATGTTGTGATAGGCGACGGTTCGCGCAAGATTTGTTAAGTAAATATTAATCGTATAATAAGTCCTCCATCAGTGCCTTAACGGCTGCTGTATGGAGGGCTTATATTCAATAGAAGAGACAAAGTGAATTCAGATAGGGTAGAATTAATATTTCATAGTACTCAGCAGTTGCCGGATATGGAGGATGTCGCTCTCGTCATGCTTACGGACATGGACGTGAAGCGCCAGATATCCATATTCTGTGATATGCCTTCTAAATATCAGATAGACCTGCGTACGCATTCAGTCCGTATTCTCTCTGCTAATGGTGAGGAATTAGGTACTCCCCCTGCTGAACTTACTCGTCTGATGCTTCCTGAGGTTCTTTGCTCCATCATTAATTATATGACGGAACTTCAGCTCCAGGTGGTCATTACCAATGTTTATGAGGGCAAATACCATGTCGTCATAGAAGATGCAAAGACAGGCACTACCTTCCCCGTACGTGCCTCTGATGGGATACTCCTTGCCCTTGCCCATAAGCATATGCCGATATACATAGATTATAATCTATGGAAATATCAGAGTCTGCCCTTGATAAAGGATAATACAGGTGTGGCATTGCCTATCAACACTCTTACTGATGATTTGCTCAAGTCTTCCTTTGAGAAATGCATTGCAGAAGAGAATTATGAACAGGCAAAGCAATTGAAGGAGGAGATAGACCGTCGCAAGAGAACGTAATTTATTGCGTGCGGAAAGAAAGTTTCCAGAGATAGGATTCTGGGATAGAAAAAAGAAGAAAATGAAAGAGACAAGATATTTCTACGTACCAAAGGCTTTGCAACTTACAGAACTGCCTCAGGAGGAGGCACAGCATGCCGTTCGTGTCCTTCGCCTACAGGCTGGGGATGAGATTTTCCTCATGGATGGTGAAGGTTTTTTTCATCGTGCCGAAGTCACTCTCGCTCAAGGAAAACATTGCCACTATAATATCCTTGAGACCATACCTCAGCAGCAGGCTTGGAGAGGCAAGATACATCTTGCTATGGCTCCAACGAAAATGATGGATCGCGTCGAGTGGATGGCAGAGAAAGCTACGGAGATAGGCTGTGACCATTTCTCATTCCTCCTTTGTAAGTTCTCCGAGCGTAAGCAGATGAGAGCCGATAGGGTAGAGAAGATTGTAGTCTCTGCGGTGAAGCAGAGCCGTAAGGCATGGATGCCGAAGGTGGATGAACTGGAGACATTCAAGCAGTTTGTTACAACTCCCCGCGAAGGAGGCAAGTATATCTGCCATTGCTATGATGAGATTCCAAGACAGGATTTCTTTGATATTATAAATAATGAGGACACTGCTGAGAATATCACAGTCCTCGTAGGTCCTGAAGGCGATTTCTCCATTGATGAGGTTCGCCTCGCACTTGATAACGGATATCAGTCCGTTTCGCTTGGAACAGCACGTTTACGCACAGAGACAGCAGCACTCTCTGCCGTTATGATGGCACAACTTGCAAGAAGATAAAATTAATTACGAAGTATCGAAATCTCGAAACATCGAAGTATTGAAACATCGAAATCTCGAAAAATCGTAATACCGAAAAAATCGAAACGAAATGAAACCAATTCTTTCAGCGATAACAATTCTCTCTCTTCTCTCATTATTATTCTCATGTAGCGAAGAGAAAAACTATGAGGATGCCATACCAGCAGAGTGCATGGCTATTGTACGCATCCCTTCTACCCCAGATGATGACAGCTCAGCAAAGACGATGCTCAACCTCTTTGTCGGCGATGACCGAGTCGCCGCAAATGGCCTTGACACATCAGCTCCACTATACATATTCGAGACTCCAGACGGAGCAATATCCCTCTGCGCAAAGGTCTCTTCCTCAAGCGATATCAATGATGTTCTCTCCTCTCTTCATAAGGAGGGTAAGGCATCTGAGGTGAAGGAACGCAAGAATATAAGTTATACCCTTGTGAATCATAATTTCCTCATCGCGTTCAATGACAATGCGATGCTCTGCACAGGACCTGTTCTCCCTTCATCGTTGCAGCAGCAGTTATCGCGTCTCTCGCGCTATCTTGAGATGAATCCAGATCGAGGAGCAGGCAATGGGGATATGTTGCCTCGCCTTTCCGATGATGGTGCAACACCGTCTCTCATGGCCAAGGTCAGTGCCCTGCCAAAGCAGTTCATTGCTCCTTTCCTTCTTGGCACTCCTACGGGCACATCATCTTCCGATGTTCTCCTTTATGCTACGGTAGAATATCGTGATAGTTCGTTGATACTCAATGGTTCTACGTCTTCGGTTAATGTTCTTGCTTCGCAAGGCATTGAGCGTGCTATGAAGACACTTCGTCCTATTTCTTGTGCCGATGTAGAGGCAGAAGGTTCCATCGTTACTCTCTGTGCTAACGTGAAGGGCACTGAGTTTATCTCGCTCCTTGAGTCCAATAAGGATCTCTCCCAGACACTCTCCAACAAATCTCTGAAGGATAAGCTGTCATCCATTGACGGCAATATGTCTCTCACCATTTCTCCGGGAGTGGGCTCTTCATATACCACCGATGTCACTCCGCTTGATGAAGTGGAGAATACAGGCAAGCGCCTTAAGGTCATAATAAATCTGAAGCGTGCTGGAGGTGACATGCTTTCCACCATCGCTCCTTTCCTTAAGGGCGTTAACAAAATTGAATACACAGTAGATAATGAATAAGATAACTTTTGATAAAGTAATCCCTCATGTTTTTCAGGGACAACATCTTGAGTCTGACATCTGGAATGCGCACCCAGAGTTCGAGCGTGGGAAGACATACCTTGTTCTGGCCGATTCTGGAAAGGGAAAGAGTACATTCTGCTCATATATTCTTGGCTATCGCAATGATTATGAGGGTAGAATCCTTTTCGATGATGAAGATACTAGGAAATTCTCTGTCGCGCGATGGAGCGAGATACGCCGCAGTGTTGTCAGCCATCTCTTCCAGGAACTGCGTCTTTTCCCAGAGCTTACTGCTATGGAGAATATAGAGATAAAGAACTCCCTCACTCATCATACCTCTCGCGAACAGATACAGTCATGGTTCCGCCAACTTGGCATCGATGACAAGATTGACGTCAAGGCAGGCATCATGTCTTTCGGTCAACAACAGCGTGTTGCATTGATGCGTGCTCTCGTACAGCCTTTAGATTTCCTTCTTGTCGATGAACCTATCTCTCATCTCGATGATACGAACTCATCCATCATGGCAGATATCATGATGAAGGAGGCGCAGCGTCAGAATGCCTGTGTCATTGTTACTTCCATCGGCAAGCACATGGACCTCCCCTATGATAAGGTGTATAAGTTGTAAATTGTATATTGTAAATTGTAAATGACTACTCTCGTCTGGAAATTACTCCGTTCTCATATAAGCATACCCCAGTTTGCTGGTTTCTTCCTCGCAAACCTCTGCGGTATGTTCATCGTATTGCTCGGTATACAGTTCTATAACGACGTAATGCCCGTCTTCACACAGGAAGACTCTTTCATGAAGGCAAACTATATCATGGTGTCGAAGCGCATAGGAATGGGTACAACCCTCAGTGGACAGTCCACGACATTCTCCGATGCCGACATCACCGACCTCTCTTCACAGCCTTTCGTAGAGAAACTCTGTGCCTTCACATCCACTAATTATAAGGTTGATGCTCACATGGGTGTCAATGGGCAGCAGATACTCTCCAGCGAACTTTTCTTCGAGGCCGTTCCCGATGACTTCGTTGACATCGATGCCTCTGAGTGGCAGTGGAAGGAAGGCTCAAAGGAAATTCCAGTCATTCTTCCTCGCACATATATAAATATGTATAATTTCGGCTTCGCGCAGAGTCGTCAGTTGCCGAAGATTTCCGAAGGACTCCTTGGCATGATAGATATTCGTCTGATAATTCGCGGCGAGGGAAAGGAAGAAGAGTATAAGGGTAGGGTCGTAGGACTCTCCTCTACGGTCTCTGCAGTTCTCGTTCCACAATCGTTCATGAATTGGAGCAACGCCTCTTATGCTCCTCAGGAGAAGGCAACGCCAACACGTCTGCTCCTTCAGGTCAGCAATCCTGCCGATGAGAACGTGGAACAGTATCTCGATGATAAAGGTCTGGAAATGGAGACCGACAAGCTCGATCAGGAGAAGACAACATATTTCCTGCGACTCATCGTCACCATCGTCATGCTCATCGGTATCATCATCTCCGTTCTTTCCTTCTATATACTGATGCTCAGCATCTATCTCCTTGTTCAGAAGAATACGACAAAGCTGGAGAATCTCCTTCTCATAGGCTATTCTCCAGCTCGCGTAGCATTACCATATCAGCTTCTTACGGCTGTCCTGAATGTTTCGGTTCTTGTTATAGCAACAGTCTTAATAGCCGTTGCCCGTCATTATTATCTTGACGTTATCACAGTTCTCTTCCCCGACTTAGAGCAGGCATCCCTTATGCCGACGCTCCTCACGGGTATCTCTCTCTTCCTCCTCGTTACTCTGATGAACATCCTCATCATCCGTCGTAAGATAATGAGGATATGGTATCGAAAAGACTAAAGCATTGAATTAGGATTCCTAAAACGGAGTTTCTCGGGGCTAAAGCGATGTTTTTCGGGGCTAAAGCGATGCTTCTCGAGGGCTGATAAAATAAAGCCCTGCGAATGTGAACATTCCGTTGAGCATGAGGAGTTCGTAACCGAAATGATAACCGAACTGTTGCGTACAGAATGTATCGAGGGCGAAGCAGATGATAGGGGAGGCTATGGCGATGTAAGGCACAAGGCGATCGTTGGTGCTTCGCTTAGTGAGAAGTCCGAAGGCGAAGAGACCGAGTAGCGGACCGTATGTGTATGAGCACATCACATAGATAGCGTCTATGAGACTCGTGGAGTTGAACAGACGGAATAGTAGGATGCAGATAGTGAATACTGCTGCCATGCCGATATGAGTGTGGCGACGCAGACGTTCATTATCTGCATCTTCTTTTATATCAACGCAATAGCTCGTGGTGAGAGCCGTAAGGGCGGAGTCAGCACTGGAGAATGATGCAGCCATGATTCCAATGGTAAAGAGAATAACGACGGGAGTGCTGAGCTTTCCACTGGCGGCAAACATAGGCAGGAGCTGATCGCTGCTCTCTGGTAGTGCTGTGCCTGTCTTTGCGCAAAGCATGGTGAGCATTACGCCGAGACATAGGAAGAGCAGATTGGCAGGTACGAAGGCGATGCCGTAGGTGCACATATCCTTCTGAGCATCACGTAAAGTCTTGCAGGTGAGGTTCTTCTGCATCATGTCCTGGTCGAGACCTGTCATTACTATTACGATGAAGATACCCGACAGGAATTGTTTCCAGAAGTTCTGTTTTGAGATAAAGTCATCAAATACGAATGTGCGGCTATGCTCATTCTGGAATACAGCCGTGAATGATTCGCCGATGCTCATATCCAATGCCGATGACACATTATATATAATAAGCATCAGGGCTGTGAACATACACGTCGTCTGCAATGTGTCAGTCCATACGAGTGTCTTGATGCCGCCCCCCTTCGTGTAGAGCCAGATGAGCATCACCATACCTATGACGGTGATGAAGAATGGCACTCCCAGTTCATCGAATACGAAGGTCTGCAGAAGCATACAGACGACGTAGAACCTTGCGGCAGCTCCTGTCATCTTCGATAGGAGGAAGAAGCCAGCTCCTGTCTTGTATGCCCGGTTGCCGAGACGTTCCTTCAGGCAGGAATAGATAGTGGTGAGATTCAGTTTGTAATAAACCGGAAGAAGTATGAATGCCACTGCGATATATCCGAGAATGAAGCCTATGCATGTCTGCAGATAGGTCATGTCAGAGTGCATCACCATGCCAGGCACCGAAACGAACGTGATGCCCGATATGCTTGCACCCACCATACCGAATGCCACCATATACCATGGCGAGCGTCTGTTGCCGCGAAAGAAAGTCTCATTCGTAGCGTTGCGTCCCGTTGCCCATCGGCTATATATCAGCAGGACTATGAAATATATAAGAATAGTTAAGAGCATAAGAAACTTCTATTGTAACTACTCCCTCCCACTCGGGGGAGGGTTGGGGAGAGGGGCTATTCTCCCTTCATCTTCTTTAGGATCTTAACGGCATCGGCGACGGAGGTGACCATCTTGACGATGACGCGGTTCTTGCCACCCACAACCCTCATGTCGCAGACGCGAGGATGGAAACCCACATAGTTGATGATGCCACCGAAGATGTCACTCTGGTAATAGACGCTCTGCTCGTTGCTGACAAGTTGCATCTGAAGAAGATGCTGCTTGAGGAGAATCTTTTCGCAACCGAGAGAACGACCAAGGCGACGGAGAAGGACTACCTGCATGAGTTCCTCACCCTCAGGAGGCACAGGACCGAAGCGGTCTTCAAGGCGCTTGCGATAAGCCTCAAGGTCCTCATCTGTCTCTATGTTGTCAAGTTCGCGATAGAGAAGCATTCGCTCGCTACTGCCAGGAACGTAATAGTCTGGGAAATACATCTCAAGATCACTCTCTACGGCACAGTCATCCACGAAGTCATCACCGGAAAGTTTTTCGCCATCAGCCAGTTGCTCTGCATAGAGATCCTGGAATTCATCGTTCTTCAACTCGTTTACTGCCTGCGTGAGAATCTTCTGGTATGTCTCATAGCCGAGGTCTTCCATAAAGCCACTCTGTTCCGCACCGAGAAGGTTTCCCGCGCCGCGGATGTCAAGGTCCTGCATAGCGAGGTTGAAACCGCTGCCCAGTTCCGAGAATGTCTCTAATGCCTCAAGTCGGCGACGGCTCTCCGTAGGAAGGAAAGAGAGTGGGGGAGCGAGGAGATAGCAGAAAGCCTTCTTGTTGGAACGGCCCACACGGCCGCGCATCTGATGAAGGTCGGAGAGACCGAAGCGATGGGCGTCGTTGATGATGATAGTATTGGCGTTAGGTATGTCGATACCGTTCTCCACGATGGTGGTGGAGAGAAGAACGTCGTAGTCATGGTTCATGAATCCCATGATAATCTTCTCCAATTGGTCAGGATTCATACGACCGTGACCTATTGCGATGCGGCAGTCGGGCACATGGCGCTCAATTATGCGCGCAAGGCTGTCGAGGTTGGATATCCTGTCGTTGACGAAATACACCTGACCGTTGCGACTCATCTCAAAGTTGATGGCATCAGCAACCACCTCCGCAGAGAATGTAGTCACCTCTGTCTGAATAGGATAGCGGTTAGGTGGCGGAGTGCGCATGATGCTCATATCGCGAGCTCCCATGAGTGAGAACTGCAGGGTTCGAGGGATAGGTGTTGCCGACATCGTAAGCGTATCGATGTTCGTCTTTAGTTGACGAAGCTTCTCCTTCGTAGAAACACCGAACTTCTGTTCCTCATCGATGATGAGAAGTCCGATATCCTTCCATTTCACATTCTTGCCGAGCAACTTATGAGTGCCCACGAGGATGTCTATCTTTCCTTCTTCCAAGTCCTTAAGCACCTCTCTCGTCTGCTTCGCCGTACGAGCGCGGGAGAGATAGTCAACCCTCACAGGGAGGTTTGCCATACGGTCGCGGAAAGTCTGATAATGCTGGAAGGCGAGAACCGTGGTAGGCACGAGAACAGCCACCTGCTTTGAGTCGCAAGCAGCCTTGAAGGCAGCACGCACAGCCACCTCCGTCTTGCCGAACCCCACATCGCCGCAGATGAGACGGTCCATAGGACGCTGACTCTCCATGTCGGCCTTCAGTTCTGCCGTAGCCTTCATCTGGTCTGGAGTGTCCTCATAGAGGAAAGAACCCTCCAGTTCGTTCTGCAGATAAGTGTCCTTTGAGAATGCAAAGCCCTTCTCATGGCGACGCTTGGCGTAGAGCTTGATAAGGTCGCGGGCAATGTCCTTGATGCGCTTCTTCGCCTTCTCCTTGAGTCGCTCCCAGGCACCTGTACCGAGAGTGCTCAGACGAGGAGGCTCGCCCGTGTCGCTGCGGCGATATTTCGACACCTTATATAAAGAATGTATCGACACATCCACCTTGTCGTTGCCCTGATAAACGATGCGGATAACCTCCTGATATGTGTCGCCAACAGGCACTCGGACGAGTCCTGCGAACTTGCCTATGCCGAAGTCAACATGCACGATAAAGTCGCCAGGCTCCATCTCCTGCAGTTCTTTCATCGTGAGTGCCATCTTGCCGGCACGAGCCTTCTGTGTGCGAAGATTATACTTATGGAAACGCTCAAAAATCTGATGGTCAGTAAAGAGACACATCTGCGTATCCTTGTCTATAAATCCTTCATGTAAGGTTTTATCTATATCGCCTAACAGTTTTACGTCTATAGCTTTACGCCCGTCCTCTTCGCTGCTGAGAATGTTTCTGAGACGCTCTATCTGCTTGTGCGAATCAGAGAGGAAGAATATCTTATAGCCCTGAAGGAGATAGTCCTCGATGGATTGCGAGAGAATTTGGAAATTCTTATGGATGATAGGCTGGGCGATGGTATGGAAATGGATGGCAGCATCGAAGATTCTGTTCTCGTCCTTCTCGTTCGATTCTGTTGAAGCCACGGAGAATGTCACCTTCTTCATGCCCGTGATGCTCTGCATGAATCGCGACACTGGGCAGAGGTTTATCTGCGCGTTCATCTCCCTGCGTATCTCCTCCTGCTCCACTTCCGTAGCGCCTGCCATACGGTCTGTCATTGCCTGATGAGAGAATCCCTCCTCGAAGGTCTTGCCTACGGTATCGCAGACGTAGGCAATGTCGTGGCTCACGATGACGGTCTCCTTTGGCAGAAACTCGGTGAGAGGCACTTTCTGCTCTTCTGAGCGAGCCAGTTCGGGAACGATGTCAACGCTCTGCTTTGTCTCTACCGAAAGCTGGTCCTCCACCTGGAACGTGCGTATCGTCTCTATCTCATCGCCGAAGAAACCGATGCGGTAAGGCAGTTCGCTGCTGAAGGAATATACATCGAGGATACCACCGCGAACAGCAAACTGTCCTGGCTCATAGACATACTCCAACTGGCTGAAACCCAGGTCGCGAAGCTGATGCTCCACCTCCACGATGTCAATCCTCTGGTCGCGATGAAGCGAAATGGTCTTGTCGGCTATCTGCGTCTGCGAGACAACCATCTCGGCGAGGGCCTCTGGATGGGTGACGATAAAAACCCCTCCTGACCTCCCCGAAGGGGAGGGAGCATTATCGCTCACATCTTTAGAAGACGAATCCTGACTGGAGATGCGTGTGAGCACCTCCGTACGCAGTATCTCGTTGGCAGCATCGCGCTGACCATACTTCACGGCACGCTTGTATGATGAAGGAAAGAACAGCACGTCCTTCTCGCCGATGAGCTGTGTGAGGTCATGATAGAAATAGCCAGCCTCATCGGCATCGCGGAGTATGAAGAGAGTAGGGGAGGACAGTTTCTCTGCGATGGAAGCAAACACGAGAGGGCACGACGAGCCCGCAAGCCCATCGATACCGACGCTCTTTATCCTCTTTGCCTGTAACACCTTAGCCAGAGCCTTGCATTCCGCTTGCTTGGCATACGTTGTAAGTAGTTTCTGTATATCCATAAAAAAAGTACGCAAAGATAGTAAAAAAATCTTTAATAGTATTGCTTTATGGGAATTATTTGCTAATTTTGCAGCAAAATAATAAATTGTAAATATCATGGTGTTGAGCGATAGCATTGTAATCATCCCTACCTACAACGAAAAAGAGAACATAGAGAAGATCGTCCGTGCCATTTTTGGTTTGGAGAAGTCATTCCATATCCTTGTTATCGATGACGGCTCTCCTGATGGCACCGCAGCTATCGTCAAGCGACTGATGGCAGATGAGTTTGCTGACCGTCTCTTCCTTCTTGAACGTTCTGGCAAACTCGGTCTTGGAACGGCTTATATCACAGGCTTCAAATGGGCTCTGGAGCGTGACTATCAGTATATCTTCGAGATGGATGCTGACTTCAGTCATGATCCTAATGACCTCCCTCGCCTCTATTCCGCATGTGCCGATGAGGGCAATGACGTGGCTATCGGTTCGCGCTATGTCACCGGTGTCAATGTTGTCAACTGGCCTATCGGTCGCGTGCTGATGAGCTATTTCGCTTCCAAGTATGTGCGTATCATTACGGGCTTCAAGGTGCATGATACTACTGCCGGATTCAAGTGCTACAAGCGTCGTGTTCTCGAGACCATCGAACTCGACAAGATACGTTTCAAGGGCTATGCCTTCCAGATAGAGATGAAGTTCACGGCATATAAGATTGGCTTCAAGATAAAGGAGGTCAGCGTCATCTTCGTCAATCGTCAGGAGGGTGTCAGCAAGATGAATGGCGGCATCTTCGGCGAAGCCTTCTTCGGAGTTATGAGGTTAAGATTGGACGGATGGTTTAGGAAGTATCCAAAAGCCCCTCTGGCCTAATCCTCTACAGCCCCTCCCCGCAAGGGGGAGAGAGTGGTTACGAGATAACGCTCAAATCTAATAATAAACATACAATATACAACATTAAATTTACAACAAAACACTTTGGGTCGCAACAAATATTCACAGCACGAGATAGACATTATAGGCAAGTTGCTCAAGCGCAAATGTGCCGGCACACGCTTTCAGCAGAAGGAGATACGCCATCAGCTGCGTACTAACTTTGAGTTCAACATCTCCGACTTCAACGAGCAGGGAAAGGCTTTCGGCTATGAGGAATTGCAGGCTGCCATTCAGCGTGGCGCCATTCAGATTCTCGACGATGCCACCATCGCTGCGATGAAGGAAAAGCGTGCCCGAGACCGTGAGCGCGATGCTGCCCTTCGCGAAGCGCAGGCGGCAGAAGAAGGCCAGACAACGGATTGGCAGGAAGCCATGAAGGAGTGGGAAGAGTGGGAGAAAAAGAAATAACTTTCTCAAATAGAAAAGAATATACTATGAAAAGAATTTTGTATTACGCTTGCGCGACGGCATTGCTCATTCCATTGCTCGTTAGTTGCCACACGGTGAAAACCATTGCTCCTCAGAAAGAAAGGAGCCTTGTCATCCTTTATGATAATGACGTGCATTGCGGAATAGAGGGCTACCAGAAGCTGGCTGGTCTGCGTGATGCTATATCCGATACAGCCTTCGTGTCGGTAGTGTCGAGTGGTGACTTCATACAGGGTGGAACGGCAGGTGCCATTTCCCACGGACAGTATATCATGGATGTGATGAAGCATGTGGGATATGATGCCGTGACGCTGGGAAACCATGAGTTTGACTATTGTGTGCCTCACATGAAAGAGCTGCTCAGTCAGCTGAATGCGCCTGTCGTCTGTGTCAATTTCTTTGATATGCAGCGCAACAGGATTTATGCTCCTTATACTATCAAGTCCTTCGGAAAGAAGAAGGTGGCATATATTGGTGTCGTGACGCCATCAGCGCTCTATACTGAGGAATATGCTTTCTTTGATGACGAGGAGAAGCAGATATACGAACTCGGAGAGAAGGATGTGTATCAGCTGGTGCAGAATGCCGTTGACGAAGTGAGGAAGCAGGGCGTTGACTATGTCATTGTGCTGTCTCATCTCGGCGAGACTCCTAACGTGCTGAATGCTGATTCGCATGGCTTGATAGAAAACACGTCAGGCATTGATGTCGTCCTGGACGGTCATACGCACAACGTGATACCTGTTGAGACGGTGAAGGATAAGGACGGAAAGCCTGTTCTCGTCAGTCAGACGGGCACTCAGTTTGCCAGCGTTGGCAAGCTCGTTATCATGCCCGACGGAAAGAAATCGACACAGCTGCTGCCTATTGACGAGATACCTTTTGAGAACGCTGAGGTGAAGCATGCCACAGACAGCGTACTGTCCCTGTCAAATGCTATCACGAGTCGCGTCATCTGCAAGAGCGAGGTCGATCTTCGCATTCTTGATGCAGAAGGCTATCAGGAGGTGAGACGTAATGAGACGAATGCCGGTGATATCGTTACCGATGCTTATCGCGTCATGACAGGTGCTGACCTTGCCATAACCAATGGTGGCGGAATACGTAATGAGGTAAAGGCAGGACAGCTGACCTACGGCGATGTCGTGGCTCTCTTGCCTTACGACAATTATGTCGTTGTGGTGGATATAACGGGTCAGGAACTTGTTGACCTGCTCGCAACGTGCACTCAGTTCATCCCCGTGGAGAATGGCGACTTCCCTCAGGTGTCGGGCATTAAGTTCACGATAGACAGCAATGAGAAGGATTTGTCGAAGAGAATACTCAATCTTATGGTCCTGAATAAGCAATCCGGTGATTATGAGCCAGTTGACATGCAGAAGACTTATTCCCTTGCCACTATCGACTATTGCGTGAAAGGTGGTGGCTTGCAGGGCAAACTGAAGAAGAACAGAATCACCCGTCAGGCTATAATGATATATAATGAATGCCTGATAAAATACATCACGGAGCATCTCAACTCCACTATCGGCAAGGAATATGCCGCGCCACAGGGCAGAATAAATATAAAGTAGAACTGTGATTCCAGATATGCCTGAGAAGTTTCGAAAAATAAAATAGTCCCTCAAGATAATGGCTGCAAGCGGAGTTTACCACTTGCAGCCATTTTTGGTACGCTCGATTCATTATAGTGCTATCGATTCAGTAATAATCTCGCCCATCTTGTTAAGCGCCAGGAAGTGATAGCGCAGGGAGCCGCGTGATGCTCACCACGCTCTGCTGTGCATTGTTCCTCCATACTGTGTAGCGTTGCTCCAGTTGCTCTGCTGTTATAGATCTTGAGCATTGGATATGCTGTTTCTGAGGATAGTCCAGTAGGAACATGTTGCCCAAAGCCCTGAATTTCCATACGTGCTCAGTTCCTTTATCGTCTGTGAAAGACCTTGTTAGGTTGTTGCGGAGCTTAAAGAGGTCAGGGTTATGATGCTTCAGCCAGAGCCGACGAGGGTTGTCCTTTACGTAGCGAATCATGCGATCAAGCTGCCCCTCGCAGTGGAGGATGCGCTCGTGGTAGCCGGCAGGGAGATACTCCCAGATGCTGCCGCGTGTAGCAAAAATGCTACAGAACTGCACAAGCCGCCCTTCCTGCTCTTGCCTCAGCCCTTCCTGCCTCTGCCCTTCCTGCTCTTGCCCTTCTTCGGCATTTTTGCCGAAGTACTCTCGCTTAAACCAGGATGTGCAAGCGCTCTTGAAGCTGCGAATGACTTCGCCGATAGACTTCGGCATGGGCTCCATGACATGTATGACTCCGTGCAGATGGTCTGGCATTACCCTGACTGCAAGAATACGAATCTTTATCCCCCTCTGTCGATAGAAGTATGGCAAGCCTCTGAAGGTCTTGTCAACAAACTCGCCAAGGCTACTATAGACAATAAAGGCATCTTTCTCGCTATTGCCGGTGAGGGTTCCGAAAATCGGTTGGCGCCCTTCCGTAGCGAGAGTGATGTGGTATATGGCGCGTCCCTTGTAATCCCATAGGTTCTCCCTATGATGGCGGGATGTATCAGTATCGCACCTCCAGCCAACGCCTTCTATGTATCTTGCCTTTTCTTCTGCCATAATTTATTGATTGAATGCAAAGATACGTTTTTATTTTCATATAGTCACTATGATGATGGCGGAAACTGCGAAAAATTATATAACTTTATTATTTTGTTTTAGTTGAACAAGAGTCACCCCAACCATCCCCCTCCCCCGAGTGGGAGGGAGTGGATAGTAACGAGCGCTGATGTCTTCCATCACGAGGTTTTCTCCACATTTCGGGACGCTGGGGTAAGCGTTGGTTAATTGGTTAATAGATAAGTTAATAAAGATTCAGCCCTCCCTTGGCGCCTTCTTCACTCCCCCATAGGGGGAGATGGAGGGGCTTTGCGACTACAAAGGTACTACTTTTTCCTCATTCCTACAAGGATATTCGACTTGCCAACCTCCAAACTGCCGATATTTCCCGAGAAATTTCGATAGTTTGCATTTTATAGAGATTAAGGTCGCGTTTCATAGCAACAGGAGTCGCGTTTC
>JAZQOH010000077.1:0-56429 GCA_045627725.1 Prevotella sp.
GTATCCGTCTCCGGGTTTATCTATTGTCCAATCCTTTGTCATGTATTACCTTTGCTGTCGTTTAACTCAACCATTAATTAATATGACAGCAAATGAACGTTATGAGAAAGCCTGGAATGCTTATCTCGTATTATTGAACCGCGACAGCAAAAGTCGTCTGACTCCTTTCCTGCGTAATCAACACATCCATGTCCGTGGTATGCAGAAATGGATGTCAGAGAAGGGGCTCTCCGTACAGAGTGCCAAATTACAGATACGCATGTGTCAGGAGCATGCCCGGAAGGAGTCATTACCTCCATGTCCAGAAACAACAGGTACCATGTTTCTCCCTGTTGAGTCATCGACTCCGGCCGAGTCTCATGATCTGTTGAGTGGTGTATCCTTTGTGTTTCCCGATGGCACTCATGTAAGCATTAAATCCGGTAGCGCCAAGGCCGTGATTTCATTGATGAAGCTATATCAGAAGGAGGAGTTGCTATGTTTGGAATAAGCGAGGGCATGCAGCTGTATGTCTGCCAGAGATATGTAAGGATGAATCTCGGCATCAACGGACTTTTCAACATCGTGCGCTCCGAGATGGAACTTCCTCCATTGAGCGGTGCGGTATTCATATTCTTTTCCAAGAACCGCCAGCAGGTCAAGATGCTGAGGTGGGACAGGGACGGTTTTCTTCTCTATCACAAGAGACTGGAGCGGGGAACCTTCGAACTGCCCCAGTTCAAGGCAGGTGAGAAGAAGCTTGTGATGCCCTACAGGACACTATCTGTCATCATGAGCGGAATATGCCTAAAGAGTGTCAGATATCGCAAGAGGCTTGATATTGGAGTTTGATATTGCATGCAACCATCTAAAATACAGTAAAATACACCAAAAATAATCACCTGAAAATTTGCATATTCCAACTTTTTTTACTACCTTTGCATGTATGAAAAAGGACGATATCATAGCTCTTTTGGGTGAACAGCTGAAGGCTGCCAATATGCAGGTGAGCGCACTGACCGCAACGGTCGGTGAGCTCACTGCGCGTATAAAGAACCTTGAGGAGATGCTTACGGCAAAGGGTATCGCCCTTGAAAAGCAGGAACGCATCAGCAAGACGCTTGGCAATATGGTCAGCGGCAAGAAGAATGAGCAGCAGAAGGCTGATGAGGATAATGCCCCGATGACCTACGAAGAGTACCAGAAGATGCTGGAAGAGCGCAGGGCCAGGAGAAAGGCGCGTGGCAACAACGGTGCAAAGCGTGACGAGCATCTTGATATGGAGACGGTCTATGTGGATGTGGAGCCAGATGTGCCATGCGATATATTCTCCTCACTCCGTCTTCTCGGTGTGAGAGAATGCACGCGCTACAGCATGATACCACCGAAGTTTCTCAAAACCATATACAGGATAAAGAGCTATACAGACGGAAACACGGTATATCAGGGAAAGACGCCACGCGGCATGGTCCTCAATTCTTCCTACGACGCATCCGTAGTGACCGGTCTCATGGAACTGCGCTATGTCTATTCCATGCCTGTTGAGAGAATCATAGACTACTACAAGGAACATGGATTCACCCTGAGGAAACCGACGGCACACAAGCTGCTCAAGTGCGGAGCACGGGTGCTTGAGAAGATATACGAGGCTATAATGCACACTGTCATGCAGCAGAACTACGTCTGCCTCGACGAAACATACCACAAGGTGTTGACGGAAAAGACATCCCCGGAAGACAAAGGATCGAAGAAAGCCTATCTGTGGGGTGCGCTGGCTCCTCTGATAAACCTGTTCTTCATGTGGTATGATGATGGATCCCGGAGTGAGGAGGTGCTTTTCGGTATGTTTGGGGAATACGAGGGATTCATTCAGAGCGATGCCCTCGGCTGTTACAAGAAACTGGAATCGGAGAAATATCCCAATATAACGAGAATTCCGTGCCTGCAGCATATAAAAAGGAACTTCATCGAATGCGGCGAGAACGACAAGGAAGCCCAGAAGGTGGTGAGGATAATCAACGAGTTTTACCAGAAGGAACACAAGCATACGATAGGCGAAAAGGGGTGGACGGTTGAGAAGAACCTGGAATACAGACAAAAGTATGCTCCGGGCATCCTGCTTAAATTGAGAAACGAACTGGAGTCTATGAGGCCTATATACGAAACGCTCCCAAAGAGCAATCTCGGCGCAGCCGTAGGCTATGCCCTTAATGAATACAATGCTGTGTGCGATATCTTCAAGAGAGGAGATACCGCACTGGACAACAATGCCATCGAGAGATGCAACAGATACGTCTCGCTCTCCAGGCGAAACTCGCTGTTCTTCGGAAGCCATGAAGGAGCAGAATGCGGATGCAAGCTATATACCATCGCAATATCGTGCAGGCTCAATGGAGTGAATCTCTTCGAATACATACAATATGTCGTGGAGAGAACTGTAGGATGGGATGATGAAACACCTGTCGAGAAATACAGAGAACTCCTACCTGACATGTGGACTCCAAAATCTTAAAATAGCGATGCTAATCAAACTGCATCGCTATTTTTATGTGGCACAGGATAAACCCGGAGACGGATACCCATTTTTTTTAAAAGTTTTTTTGCTTCCACTCGAAATCAACTTCATTTTTACAAACCTTTAATCAATACATTTTTTTACTTTTTTACGTAATTATGTTGCAAAATTAAAGAAAAAAGAGTAATTTTGCCGACAAAACCAACATATATTGGCAAGAAACGGTTACGATAAGAAGGATTTCCAAGAGCTTTATATGACATATTATAAGGCTCTGGTGAGTTATGCCAACACGTTTCTGTCAGATCTCTCGACTTCCGAGGATGTAGTTCAGGATGTATTCTCCAAACTCTTTGAGAGCAACATGTCTTTCGACAATGAAATGAAGCAGAAGGTGTTCCTTTATCGCACCACGCATAACAAATGCATCGACATTCTGCGTAAGAATGCCGTTCACTCCCAGAACTCTGACAACATTGCCGAATACAACCGCGAGATACTCTCCGAGCAGGCTTACGTCTCGGAAGACATCTACCGCGAGATGTTCGAAGCCATCAATCGCCTTCCAGGAAAGCAACGTAGCGTGATAACCATGAATCTTGACGGCCACAACCTCAAGGAGATAGCAGAGATGCTCGACATCACATACGAAACAGCACGAACCCACAAGAAGCGCGCTATCGCCACCCTGAAGACAATGCTGGATAAGGAGAGCATTCTGCTCCTTATTGCCATCATTATGTAATTTTTTTGTAAAAAAACTTTATTTTTCTTGTCCCCTTCTCTCTATCTGTCCTCGTTATTTATAATAATAGCCGAGAACAGGCATAATCTTTTTTGTGACAAATTGAAATGAAAGAGAATAAATTTACTGACATATTAAAAGAAAATCCCGAGATTAGCAAAAGAACTGATTTCGCATCGCGATACCGCGACTACAATCTTGTGGACGAGGTTTCTGCATGGGAAAAGTTTGAGAGGAAGCATTTCCGCAATACAACAGTTTCTCATAAGCGCAACAATTTCATGAAGACCTTAGGAAAGGCTGCCATCGTCATTCTCCTTGCCAGTGCTACATACCTTATATATAATAATACATTTGGAGAAAAGACTCCTATAGCAGCAATAGAATCGAATGCTGTCAAGATATCTCCTGTGATGGCATCAAACATCGACCGTGCGAAGAAGTCGGGCAAGGTGGGTGCCACTATCGCCGCCATGAGCAAGGAAGAGCAGATGGAAGTGGCTGAGGAGTGTGGTCTCTCCACTGAGGAACTCCTTGAAGCGCAAAGGATAACCACCATCCAGAACAATGAATATTGGCTCAAGCTCAGCGACGGTTCCATCATCCATATCAATGGAGGCACACGCGTCATATATCCAGAGCATTTCTATGGCAACACGCGCGATATATATATAGAAGGTGAGGCATACTGTATGATTGCCGAGGACAAGGAGCATCCGTTTATCGTCCACACCCCTCACGGCGAAGTGAAGGAGCTCGGCACCGAGTTCAACGTATGCACCCGAACCAATACCCATCCAGGCAAGGACCTATACACGGAGGTGGTACTCGTGAAAGGTAGCATTGCAGTACGAGGCAACAACGAGCAGCGCGAATATCTCATGAAGCCAGGCGACTGCGCCACCATCGTTGACAAGAAGGAAGGCAGCGTAAGCATGACACATGTTGACGTAGAGCCATACATAGCATGGAACACAGGACAGTTCTCCTTCCGCGACAAATCACTCGAAGATGTTATGTTCGTGCTATCCAAATGGTATAACGTAGAGGTAGAGTTTGCCAATGACGAAGCACGCAGCATCTTGATTATCGGCAACTTTGACAGATATGAATCAATATCAGGCATAATGTCAGCCATAAGCAAGACCACAAACACAAAGATAAGCATTAACGGTCAAAGAATAGTAATAGACACATACTAATATTATCAACATTTATATCAATTAACCACAAAAAAAGAAGAATTTATGAAACATGAAATCAAATCTCGTTTTCTGATACTTCTTGCAGTAGCGCTGTGGGCATTTTGTCCTATAGGCACATCTACAGCAATGGCACAGAAAAAAAGGGAGAATGTGACACTCAATGTCAACTCAGTTTCTATTGACCAGCTCTTTCAGCAAATCAAAAAGCAGACGGGCTACAACTTTGTCATCAGTAGTGAACTTGCGTCTTCACTGCCAAAGATTACTGCCAAGGCACAGGCTAAGCCTGTTCGTCAGTTCCTTAACGAAGAACTTGACAGATTAGGTTGCACCTATGACATCGACAACCTTACCATTACTGTTTATCGTAAGGATGCGAACAAAGGAGAGCGTACCGTAAGCGGTATCGTACGTGCAGAAAACGGCGACGTACTCCCAGGCGTTCCTGTATGTATCGGCGAAAGCCGTGTTTGCACCATTACAGACGCTAACGGTTACTATGAGATAAAGGTGCCAGCAAGCGCATGCTCACTGAAGTTCACATACGTTGGCATGAAGACTGCATACGTAAACGTAAAGGCAGGCACTACAGCAGCTAAGTATGACGTAGTTCTCACAGGCAGCACCAACCTCGACAACGTTGTAGTCGTTGGTTATGGTTCTCTGAAGCGTAAGGACCTCACTGGTTCCGTATCTACTGTCAATGCCGATGAACTTCGCGACCTTCCAGCCGTAACCGTTGACGATGCCCTCGCAGGTCGTGCATCAGGTGTTCAGGTAACAAAGGCTGACGGTACTCCAGGCGGTGGTGTCCGCATCCGTATCCGTGGCGGTGCTTCACTCTCTGGTTCTGCTGACCCACTCTATATCATCGATGGCATTCCTACAGAGATTAAGAACAACTATGTAGCATCTACCGACCAGAACAACCCTATCGAATGGTCTAACTATGGCGAGCAGGGCATGGGCGGCGTATCAGGTGCTTTCATGCGTGGCTTGAACAACCTCTCTGGTCTTAACATCAACGATATCGAGTCTATCAACATTCTTAAGGATGCTTCTGCAACAGCTATCTATGGCTCGAAGGCAGCAAACGGCGTTGTCATCATCACAACAAAGAAAGGTCGCCATGAGCAGAAGCCAACCTTTAATGTTCACCTCTCACACTCTGTAATGTCTCCATTGAAGGAGGAACTCTGTAATGCACAGCAGTATCTCACTGCCCTCCGTTCTTCCCTTGAGAGTTCAAACATCAACCTTGAGAAGAACAAGGAGTCTATCGGTTCACGCTATGGTTCTCTGACAAAGGCAAACACAGAGCGTCTTGCTCTCCTCGACGAACTTGAAAAGAGCGGAGTTGATACAGACTGGCTCGACCTTATCCTCCAGACGGCACACACAAACAATGTTGACTTCTCCGTAAGCGGTGGTGGCAAGAGCAGCCGTTACTATACAGCGTTCGGCTATAACAACTCTGATGGTACAATCATCAATACAAATTACAACCGTCTCTCAGGTAAGGTGAACGTTGACTTCGACATCACATCACGTTTCCGCATGGGTACAAACATCAACCTTTCTTATACAAAGAACAACATCACAAACTCTTGTTATGGTCAGGCTCTTTCTGCTCCTCCAGTGCTCTCACCTTGGAATGCAGACGGTTCTTACGCTTCATATGAGAAGGTTGGCGGCGTAGGTTCTGCATACATGGGATTCCAGAATGCACTTGCTGTGGCACAGGCTACAAACCGTGCAAAGTCCTACGGCATGAAGGGTTCGTTCTATGGCGAGGTTGACATCATCGACGGTCTTCGTTTCAAGTCTGTAGCTTCAATTGACTACACAAGCTATGACCAGACAAACTTCACTCCTTCTTTCCTCGGCTACGACGGTGGTTACTATGGATATACTAAGGATGGCGTTGCCTCAGGCACTAACGCTCATCGCACTTTGATAGGTACATTCTGGGAGAACACCCTTACATACGACAAGATGTGGAACGGCGAGGTACACCACCTCAACGCTGTCATCGGTCACGCTTGGGAACAGCAGAAGGCTTCTTGGTTCTCTGCTACAGGTAAGGGCTATCCTGATGACAACATCCTGACAGGTCTTGGCTCTGCTCAGACAGCAGCATCTGTAGATGGTGCAGACCCAGAAAGCAAGGTATCTCTCCTCTCTTTCTATGGTCGTTTGAACTATACACTCCTCGACCGTTATCTCTTCACATTCACAGCACGTTCAGATGCTTCTTCTAAGTTTGCAAAGGGACATCGCGTAGGTTTCTTCCCTTCAGGTGCTATTGCTTGGCGTATCTCTCAGGAAGAGTGGCTCCGCGATACAAAGTGGATTGACGAAATCAAGATTCGTGCTTCTATAGGTAAGACTGGTACCCAGTCTATTTCCGACTATATGTATCTCAGTCTCTACAGACCAGGTGCTTATGCCGGTTCATCAGCTCTCTATCCTTCGCAGATGGGTAACGACGCTATCGAATGGGAAAGCACTAATCAGTGGGATCTCGGTCTTGACTACTCATTCTTCAATGGTCGCCTGAGCGGTACTTTCGGCTACTATCACAAGATTACTGATGGTGCACTTCTTTCAGTGCCTATCGCTCCATCTTCTGGTTACAGCAACCTTACCACCAACATCGCAAGAATACGTAACGTCGGTATTGAGTTTGATATCCAGGGCGACATCATCCGCACAAAGGACTGGCGTTGGAACATGTCTCTCAACATTACACACAACTCTTCTAAGTGTCTTAAGATTCAGGGTGACCTCTTCTCAAGCGCCGACAACCGTCAGGCTCTCAACCTCGGTACATCAGTGTTCAAGGAAGGCGAGAGCCTTGGCTTGCTCTGCGGCTACAAGGTAAACGGAATCCTTGAGACTGAAGAGCAGGTAGCTGCTTACAAGAAGAAGTTCACAGGATGGGCAAACATGAGCTCTGACCTCGGTGTAGGCTCTTACGAATTTGATATCGACGAGACAGGTTACTACCATCAGGACGTTATCGGCAACTCACAGCCAGACATCTTCGGCGGTATCACAACAAGTGTCAACTACAAGAACTGGGGCATTCAGGCTCACTTCACATACTCTGTAGGCAATGACATGATGTATATGCGCGACGTTAACGATATGTCGTTCTCTACAATGGGCAACCGTAGCACACGTATCCTCGAGGCATCTTCTGCTAATCACTACAACCCAGGCAAGGTGCTCTCTACTTACAACACTACTATCATGCTCAACTCGCTGAACGTATATGACGCATCTTACCTCAAGTGCTCTTCTATCTCGCTCACTTACTCATTGCCAATGCAGTGGACAAAGGCTCTCAGCATCAACAATCTGTCTGCATACATTACAGCAAGCAACCTCTTCACCATCACCAAGTATCCTGGTCCTGATCCTGCTGTTACCGACGATCCATATTCTATCGTAGGTGGTGGACGTGATATCTCTTCTTATCCAACTTCACGCGGCGTAACATTCGGTATCCGCGCTGGTTTCTAAATAATTAATCAAAAGTATAAGACAATGAAAATGAAAAATATATTTCTTGGTGCTATAATGGCTGCGACCATAGTTGGTGGTTTCAGTTCTTGTACCGGCGAACTCGATGCGCTGCCAACACAGATGAAAGTGGATGGTAACGTAGTCGTTGACCAGCGTAGTGCCCAGCAGCTTCTCAACGGTATGTATTATAAGTTTGCACACTGTGGTGAGGACTACTATGGAGTAAATTCCACTGACTTCTGTTCTTACGGTAACGCTTATCCTGCCGACTTCGTTGGCGTAATAGAGTATTACCAGGGTCCTTACATGCTTGAGCTCCATGGCTTGGGCGGATACCAGGGTATGATGGACTTCTTCTGGGGCAGAAACTATCAGATTCTTCCTGCGTGCAACTCTGCAATCTCTCAGATTAACGATGCAAGTGATTCTTGGTTTACCACACGCACCAAGAAGGAGATGATGGGAGAGGCTTACGGTATGCGTGCTCTCGTAAATTCCAACCTTCTCCGTTACTTCGGCTATTCTTGGGATGTTACAAGTCCTTACGGAATCGTTCTCAGAGTGGAGCCTATAACATCTTCTACTACCGATGCACCTCGCGCTACCGTAGCAGAGACTTACGATGCTATATTCTCTGATCTCGACTACGCTATTGCCAATGCTCCTGCAACAAATCCTAACTACTATATGACAAGTTGGGCTGCAAAAGGCTTGAAGGCTCGCGTACTGATGATGCGTCACCAGAATGCTGACCTCGACGAGGTTATCAAGCTCACTACAGACATTATCGGCAATGGACCATTCACTATTGCTCCAATGATTGAGACCGTTCATCAGAAAGGTCTCAGCAGCTCAGACGTAATGCTTGGCATCCAGCCTTTTGCTAATCAGACTGACGTTTACGAAGCATACTACTATCGCGGAGAAGACCAGTTCTACCCTACAGAAAACTTCATCAACTTCTTCGATGATGCTGACCCTCGCAAGGAAGTACTTCTCCCAGCAGAGACCGTTTCGCAGATTGTCATAGACTGGGGACCTGATGGTTCGTTCATCGGCTATCACTTTGAGGATATGAAGAAATACACTATCCGTAAGAACATCACACCAGGTCTTTCTGCTGCAACAACATTGTCAGAGTCACAGTATCTCATGCGTCTTACAGAGATGTATCTTCTCCGTGCAGAGGCTTATGCACGCAAGAATGAACTTGGCAAGGCTATGGCTGACCTCAACGCCGTACTCACAACTAACGGTTGCGCTTCTATCGATGCAGACACTCAGCATGAAGCATTGCGCCAGATATTCCGCGAAGCTATCCGCAATCTCTCTTGCGAGAACGGATTGGAGGAGGACTATATGCTCCGCTTCCCAGCTGACATCATTGCTGAACTCTCAAATCAATATGGTAGCGAGATGGCAGACTATCGTGTATTCCCTATCCCTACATTGGAGTTCCAGAACAATCCTCTGATCAAGGGCAAGCAGAACCCTGGTTATTCAGAAGATCAGACACAGCGATAAACAATGCAAAATAATAAAAATCTCCGCAGGCTGAGTCTATCTCCCTACGGAGATTTTTTTACCACGTAATGGTAAATTAAATTATGAAAAAAATAATATCATTACTCTTCGCTGCAGTCATGGCACTGACCATCTCTGCACAGAAGCAGAACGTCAGCGTTCTCTACGTAGGCGGAAGTGCTGACATGGAGACTATGGGAGTTGGGAAGATAGACTCCCTTAAGTTGAAGAAGATGAAGACTCAGCGCTTCAACTCCTTTAAGTCGTTCTTACAGTCGAAGTTCAAGAAAGTGAAGTGCATCGACGCTTCGCAGTATGACTATACGATGTCTGACGCATGGGATGTGACAGTCTTCGATGGTCGTATAAAGAACTCTCTTCCCATGAACTTCTCACGCCCCGTACTCTGCATTGCAAATGCGAGTGAGGACATTGGTCGCTCTGTAGGTACAAAGAATGACTGGCTCTGCCTCTGCCTTCAGAACAAGGCTCACGACTGGAAGGCAGACCATGATATATTCAAGGGACCTTTCAAGGTGACTATCAAGACAAAGAAAGAGAAGGTGCCAGAGAACTATTTCGAATATCAGCGAATCTATAAGGTAGAATGCCCAGAGCAACTCGATATGTGGGAGGTACATACATATCCTAACAACGACGTCAGAAGCGGCTATCGCATTGGTATGGTGAGCCGTCCTGGAGGTTATCTTGACTCTCCTGAGACAGAGGTGATATCAAGTGGCGTATGTGCCAAAGGCAGAAACTCCGTTGCCATTGGTCGTCATGCCAACTATCTCCATTGGGGCTTTTCTGCCTCTCCAAAGTATCTCACAGAGTCAGGTAAGGCTGCATTTGCCAATGCCATCGTGTATATCTCGAAGTTCAACGGTCAGCATCCTATAGCAAGGAAACTCAACGAGAGTATCCCTACTCGCGATGAGATGGTGGCAAGAGCAGATTATCTCACCACACAGGAATGCGTTGACGAGATGAACGAGCAGGATAGAATATACAAAAACATGGTTGACAGCATATATAAATCAGCCCTGACGAAGAAAGCACATGGTGAGGAACTCAATGACGACGAGGAACTATATTTGAAATACCCTCAAGGTCCTTACGTGCCTATGTCATTGACAGACTTTATCAAGCAGCAATACAGCGATCTCTACAAATACTTCGGCACCGATCATGACATGTACGTTCAGTTCTATCAGAAGAACAAAGGGTTCCTCTATCAGAGCGGATATGGGGTGGATGTTGACGTAGAGTGTCGCGAACTGAGCATTGCCAACAATGATATCCGTATGCTCGACAAATGCATCTCCATCCTTGAGTCGAAGAAAGGTGACGTGAAGGCTGCAGAGAAGCTACTGAAGCGTTACACACTCTGCCGCTTCAAGACTCCTCAGGAGTGGCGTTCATGGTATGAGACATACAAGGACAAGCTGTTCTTCACCGAGAGTGGTGGATGGCTTTGGCTCATCAACGACCTTGGCAATGTTCCAGGCAATGACTACAGCGTACTTATTGCAGAACAGGAGAAAGCTAAGAATGCAGCTGAGGCACAGCAACAGGCTCAACCTCAGGCAGAGATCAAGGCAGAAGCTGATGCTCCTCTGAAGGTTTCCGACGAGTCGCCCGTAGCTCATGCGGTGAAGATAGAGAAGAATGCTGACGGCACGAAGACTCTCGTCATTCGTCAGCAGATTCACACTGGTTGGCACACATACGTAAAGAATGCTGCCAACGACACCTTCATCGAGACTGAGGTCACCATCGTTGCTCCTGACACAGCAAAGAAGATAGGCGCAATGAAGAACCCTGACATCCACACTTCAGCCACTGGTACAACCATCTATACAGGTTATGGTGAATTCCGTCAGCAGTTCTCTGCCGATTCAAAGGGCAAGGTTACTGTAAAGGTTTATTATCAGTGCTGCAACGATAATGCATGCCTTATTCCTCAAGAGTATAAGATGGAGGTGGAGATTTGATTTTGATTTTTTTTTTCGATTCCTCGATTTTCGAAAAAAAATTCCCCCAAACAATTAGTCAATCATGAAGAAAACAATAATCCTTATTGCTGCAGCTCTCATCAGTATGGGCGCTGTGGCACAGACCAAAAAAGCTAAGAAGTCTAAGAAGGTCGATCCTATCACTGCTTTGTATCAGAAGCAGAAGGCAGAGTTTGAGGCTGCCAATGCTGAGGTTACAAAGCAGATGAATGAGATAATGATAGCTTACCGTGCAGTAAAAAGCCGTGAGGAACAAGACTCTATCTCAAAACTTGCAATGCCTATATATCAAAAGTATATGGCTGCACAGAAGGAGTATCAGGAGAAGAATCCTTCTACTATCCTCGCTGCAAGCTTCATCGCTCCATACGTGAGTCGCATGAGTCTCGAAGAGGCTAAGAAGGCTTATGGTCAGTTTAGCGAAGAGGCAAAGCAGTCACAGTGGGGCAAGGAGATGATGGACGAGATCACTGCGCGTGAGAATACTCAGCCTGACAAACCTGCTCCTATGATTGCTAAGAACGATATCGATGGCAATCCTTTCTCTCTTGCAGATCTCAAGGGTAAGGTTGTATTGCTCGACTTCTGGGCTTCGTGGTGCGTGCCATGCCGTAAGAGCAATCCTCACATGATGCGTATCTATGATAAGTATCGCAAGCATGGACTTGAGTTTGTATATGTTGGTGATAATGATTCTCGTCCACAGGATCTTCGTCAGGCTATTGAGCAGGACGGCGTAGGTCGTGAAGGTATTCACCATGTGCTTCGTGGTCTCAAGGAGATAAAGGATGAGAATGGCGTAAGAGGCTTTGACCGTTCAGAGGACGTCTCTGACCTTTATGCCGTTCATGAGATTCCTACAAAGTTCCTCATCGGCAAGGATGGTAATATCATCGGCAGAGTGGAGAGTGAGAAATGGCTCGACGAGCAGCTCTCGCAGATTTTCCTCGGCAAGCCAAACCGCGACTTCCATATCGATGGCACTATCGACGGTTGCGAGGGTGACACCATCTATCTTCACTACAGCGGTGCTGATGGCAACTCTGCTGTGGCTTCGTGCAAGATTGAGAATGGCAAGTTCCACCTCGATGGCACACTCAACGCAAGTTTCTGTCTCGCCAATCTCATGGTTGGCAACCCAACTCACATCAACCGCAACGCAAAGTATTGCCGCTTATATATCGAACCAAGCGAGAGCGAAGTAACTCTCAAGGTCGATGACTTCCAGCACCCGGTCGTCGATGGTTGCGACACACAGGATGAGATGTACGCATTCGATGAAAGCATCAAGGATCTCAACAGCCAGATGGATGCTCTCAACAAAAGGTACGAGGAAACACAGTCTGCCGACGAACACGAGGCTATCCGCGACCAGATGGAACCTGTCTCAGCTAAGATAAAGGATGCACAACTCGCATATATCAAGGCTCATCCACAGTCGAACCTCAACCTCGAATTCCTCTTCTGGAACATGAGCCGAATGCCATTCGCCGACCTCAAGGCTGCCTACAACGCCCTCAACGATGAGCAAAAGAGCTCGCAGTATGGCATGATGATAAAGGAGGAAATAGACACACAAGCAAAGCTTCAGCCAGGTTGTGAGGCTTACGTCATCAAGAAGAACGATGTTATGACAGGCAAGCCATTCGATATGTCAAAGCTTCGCGGCAAGTATGTCATCCTCGACTTCTGGGCTACATGGTGCGTGCCATGCCGCAAGAGCAATCCTCACATGATAGAGCTCTACAACAAGTATCACAAGAAGGGTGTTGAGTTTGTCTTCATCGCCGACGATGACAACAACGAGGCAAAGCTTCGCGAGGCTATCAAGAAGGATGGTCTGCAGAAGATGCACCACGTGCTCCGCGGCTTGAAGCGCATCCCTGGCACACGCGAATACGACAAGAGCGAAGACATCTCCAACAACTATGCCGTTCACTCCATCCCTACCAAGTTCCTCATCGACAAGGAAGGCAACGTAGTGGGCAAGTTTGAATCTGAGGAACTCGAGTCAAAGCTCGCTGAGATTTTCAGCAAATAAGCAACCCAACTAACTGATATTACATATTCATCTCCGCAGGAGCGAGGGCACTCCCCTCCCCTGCGGAGATTTTTATTTTCCTATTGCACGACGGGCATTTCTGAGGCGGGAGAGGGCCTTGGTGATGAGGTCGAGAGTGCCGGAGCCATCGTTGACGTAGGAGATGACCATGTCGGCATAGGAGATGGCATCGCGAAGGTCGGCACTCTTGGAAGGGATGTTCTCCTTGGAGTCGGTAACGAGAGGGAGGAGTTCGGAGAGATCCTCAGGCTCGGCAAGGTTGCCAGGACGCATGGTGTTGATGGCTACGTTGAGGGAGGTGGCGGCAAGGTTGACGACCTGCTGGGTGAGGGATTTGTCGGACTTATCCTTTGACCTTGCAAGGATTTGCTTGGCAGAGGAGAGTTCGGTGAGCAGACGTGAGTAGCCGTGAGGCGCCCAAGGAGCGAAGGATGGCACCTTGACAGTCAGGCTGTTCCATAAATTCTGCTGCTCTACGCGCTCCTGGGCAAGGGTGATGGCTTGCTCGAGAGATCCGAGGGAAAAGCCTCGGGAACTGTGGCGAGCGAGGGAAAAGCCTTTTTTAGACCCGAGGGAGGAACCTTGGGAACGGCTGCCAGCATCTACATGGAGGCGGAGATAATGTGTGGAGCGGTCAGCGAAGTAGTCGGGATGGAAATGCTTGCCATTGAGGGAGAGGGTGTAGAGATTTCCATTGGTGCCAGAGTCATCGGTATGACCGTTGAGGGATATCTCGCGAAGGTCGGAAGAGAGGGAGAATTCAGCATCCTTCCATTCCTTTATGTCGGGAGAAGCCATGACGAGAGGACCATACATGAGGGTGCCTACCCACTCGGGAGTGAAAGGTGTGCGAGCCTCGTTTTTGCCAGTAGCGGCAAGTTCCATCTTGTCTGCTCCCCAGTTAATATGCTTCGTAAAAGGCATGATGACCTCCACGACATCATCTGGCGACCATGAGCGCTCTGCTATCTCACAATAGGAAGAAGGCTGATAATGCTTCGCCACAGACTTGCCGTTGAGCCTTATGTCAAAGCCCTCCGTAGCCCAGTATGGCACGCGAAGTTTCATGGCAAACCTGCCTCCCGACACCTTGATGACGCTCTTCTCCGAAGGCCATGAGCAGTCCTGCGTGAAACGTATGTCCTTCTCCCTCCATAGAGCGTTGGAAGGCATGTAGAGAGCAACCCAGAGAGTATTGTCGCTGACGAAATAGGCAGCCTCCTGATACTTCACATGGTTCTCCGAGCCCGTGCCTCCACAGCATGTTGACTGAGGCGTCTCGCTGCCGAAAGGCTTCTTGGCATTCATACCCACGGCATACTGATAGCATACGCCATAGTCAGTAGGGTTTACCGACCCGACAAGCTGGTTATACAGGGCACGCTCATAGTAGTCCATAAAGGCTGCGTTGTCAGGATTGAAGCAGTTGAGGTCCTTGCTGAGTTTCAACAGGTTATATACGCAGCAAGTCTCGTTGATGTCAGGATTTGGATATGTGTTGCGATTGCGGTCAGTAGAAACGCTCGTGTTCATGGAGAGTATCTGCGAGTAAGGCTGTCGCCACATCTCACCATTGCCCACACCACCAGTGGCATAGACATATCGTCCCTGCATCATAGTCCAGAAGTTGAGGGCGAGGTTATAGTAGAACGGATTGTTGTTTGTGAGATATGAGCGCAGCGCCCCGATAAACATAGGGATATGCTGGTTGGCATGTCGCGTGCGTACATCATCTATATTCCTCGACACAGGTTCGAAGAGGGCTGGCGTATCGAAATAGTTGGCAGCCTCGATGAGCTTCGCCTTCTCACCGGCATCCTGAGTCATCTCGGCAAGGCGCGAGAGCGATTCACACATGCCCCCCACCTCTCCGGCGATATACATATTCCACATCTCATAGCGATTTCCTGGTCGCGACTGACGCTCTGCCTTCGTGCCGTCAGTCTTGATGTAGGTGCGGTAATGCATACGGTTCCACACCCATAGTCCCATATCCTTGGCAATGAGATATGCCTTCTGCGCCACATCGTTTGCCTCGCCGCCCCTTAGAGCGTTGGCGATATCTATGAGACCGGCAAGCTGCTTATGGACAGCATAGTACGGAGCCCACACACCTTCTTCATTATTATAAGGAGAATATTTCTCTATGAGACAGCAATGAGAGGCAGGGATGGCGTTGAGATATCCGTAGCCATAGGAAGAGAAGTCTTTCTTCTGCTCATTCATCGCATCCCACGAGCCCTTCATCAGTCTCAGTTCGCGCTCTGGAGCATAGTCGCGGGCCTCACGATAGCGACCAAGTTTATCATCAAACACGAAGGTACGCTCCTGACACTCACGCAGTTCGCTGACCATACGTCGCATACGCTCGAGGAGAGCATCCTGCTGAGCTCTATTCTGAGCCGAGCAATAGGCGAAGGCAAGGGCTGACATATAATGACCTGAGCCATGCCCCTTGAGCTTCGTCGTTGGCGAGTCCCAGCCATCCGACACTGTATATCCCTCAGTAGAGAGCCCGTAGGTGTCGCGATAGTTATAGAGCTGCTGGGTGACATCCAGTTCGAGGAGATGCTTGATGAGCATGTCACGATTGCTCGTGAGGCGGTTATTGCCCATTATCTGCACATCGGCGAGAGGCAGAGGATGAGCCTTGGGATGATTTCCCGGAGTGGAATATCCACCATCCACCACCCTCACCTTCGCCGTGATGGGATAGCCATTGTCGGTGGTGTTGTCGCCGATGATGAAGCCGCTGATGGTATATTCCTTCCCTGCTGGATAGAGCTCAGGAGAGGCCTGCTGCTCCTCTGTGGAGCGCTGATAGTTCATCCATTTGGTCTGTCGCCACTCCTTCTTGCCATTGCTATAGGTGACAAGGACCTGATATGGCAGACGAGGAACCGTTCCTACGGGTGATTCCACGATGACAGACTCGTATTTCTTTATTGTCTGAAGTTTTTCCTTGGCAGAAAGAGGGATTGCCAGGAAGAAGAGGCAGAGAGAGATGAGCAGGTGTTGCATTAATATTGTATGTTTAATGTTGTATGTTGTAAGTTTATTGTATGATTAATGTTGTATGTTGTATGTTTATTGTTAGTTTTCGGGGACAAAGGTAATGATTTTTTCCGTTTAATGCAAAGTTTAGGGGTAAGAGTTACAATTTGGAACGCAAGAAAAGGAAAAACGAGACAAATAGTAAGTGAAACAGCTTTATTGCATGTCGTTTTGTAATTATTAACAAAATATTTATTAAATAATGATACGTTTGTGCGTTGTTTATTGACAAAATGTTGTAACTTTGCACCAGAAAACTTACAAAAAGAAAGTAAAAGATTGTAATTTTAATCAGTATTAGTTATGAAAAAGATTGAGGCAATTATCCGTAAGACAAAGTTTGAGGATGTAAAAGAAGCACTCTTGAGTTCAGACATCGACTGGTTTGAATATCACGATGTGCATGGTATTGGACAGAGCCGACAGGAGAGAGTCTATCGCGGTGTGCAGTATTCCACTGACGTGATAGAGCGAGTAGCGATAACGATTGTATGCAGAGACCAGTTTGTTGACCCAACGGTGAAGGTTATCATGGATGTAGCCCACACGGGAAAGGTGGGTGACGGACGTATTTTCGTCAGCGATATGATAAACTGTTACTCTATCCGCACAGGAGACAGTGGCGACACCGTTCTTGCTGATAAGAAGTAAGATTCAAAGAGTGAAAAAGATGAAAAGGTGAAAGAGTGAAAAGAACACCATCGCTAACACTTTCATCATAACAACAACACAAACACAGGAAGGGAAACACACCTTCTATTATATTATAGGAAAGGAAAAAGATTATGATAACAGAATTTTCAGCGATAATGCCTCTTGCTGCCGTTGCAGAAGAGTCAAAGGATTATGTCAACGGTCTTGATACCCTATGGGTGCTTTTAGGAGCGATGCTCGTATTCTGGATGCAGCCAGGTTTCGCACTCGTTGAGGCTGGTCTTACACAGTCGAAGAACACAGCCAACATCCTGATGAAGAACTTCGTCGATTTCATGTTCGGCACCGTTCTCTTCTGGATTCTCGGTTTCTCCATCATGTATGGAGCAGGCAATGACTTCATTGGATGGGAAGGCTTCGGCTTCATCGGCAGCGACTCCAACGTGCCTGCTGAGTGTACCTTCATCTTCCAGACCGTCTTCTGCGCCACAGCAGCCACAATCGTGTCAGGTGCCATGGCAGAACGCACAAAGTTCTCCATGTACGTTATATTCTCAGTTTTAATATCTGCTCTCGTATATCCTATCGAAGGTCACTGGTCATGGGGCGGTGGATGGCTCTCTGAGATGGGTTTCCACGATTTCGCAGGCTCTACGGTAGTGCATCTCTGTGGCGGTGCCATGGCTCTGGCAGGAGCTATCGTTCTCGGTCCACGTATCGGTAAGTATGGCAAGGATGGCAAGAGTCGCGCCATCCCTGGTCATAACCTCGTTCTCTGCGCCCTCGGCGTCTTCTGCCTCTGGGTAGGCTGGTTCGGTTTCAACCCATGTTCCACTGTTGCAGCCACAGGCTATGCCAACGCAGTGAGCATGTCTCACGTCTTCGTGACAACCAACATTGCAGCAGCAACAGGTGGTATCGCAGCTATGTTCTATACATGGATTGTTGACGGAAAACCATCTCTCTCAATGGTATGCAACGGTGTCCTTGCAGGTCTCGTAGGTATCACGGCAGGCTGTGACTGCGTAGATATCTGGGCAGCAGCAGTTATCGGCTTGGTAGTAAGTATCGTTATGTGTCTCTCTGTAGCCTTCATCGATAAGGTCTGCAAGATTGACGATCCTGTAGGTGCTGTGTCAGTTCACGGCGTAGGCGGTATCCTCGGCACTATCCTCACAGGTGTGTTCTGCAACCCAGCCATCGACGATGTGGAATGCTCTGTAGGCGTTCAGGCTCTCGGTGCCATAGTAGTTGCAGTCTTTGCCTTCGTTTGCGGATTCGCCATCTTCTACACTATCGATAAGATTCACGGTCTGCGTTGCGACAGAATCATCGAGGAGGAAGGTCTCGATATCTATGAGCACGGTGAGGCGGCGTATAACTAATTGACAGTTAACAGTTAACAATTAATAATTAATAATCAAAGCGCTTCCCCACAGCGACAAGACTATATAAAGTTCCTCCCCTTGGGGGAAGTCCGATGTTGATAATATCGGAGTATGTGGAAAAAAAGGTGGGGCTTTTTATTATGAAAAAGATTATGATTATCGCTGCGATGGCAGCAATGGCGCTCAACGTAAGCGCACAGGATAGCGTAGAGGCAACAGTAAGTGCAGACGTAGTAAGCAACTATATATGGCGTGGTACGAAGCTCGATGATGCAGCCGTTCAACCAAGCGTAGGCGTATCCTACAAAGGATTCTCACTCTCTGGATGGGGCAGCTACGGACTCACCACAAGTGGCATGACAAAGGAGCTTGACCTCACCTTAGGCTATAGCACAGGCAACTTCAACGTCGGCATCACAGACTATTTCTGCGTAGGAAGCGACGCTCCAAAGTATTTCCTCTATGACTCACACAAGACTGCTCACGTCTTCGAGGCTAACGTAGGCTATGACTTCGGTCCCTTGTCAGTACAGTGGTTCACCAACTTTGCCGGTGCTGATGCTCGTACAGACAAGGATAAGCGTGCATACACCTCTTATCTTGAACTGAACGCACCTTTCAAGCTCGGCGGTCTTGACTGGGATGCCACTCTCGGCTGTGTGCCTTTCGGTGCGAAATATGGATACTATGAAGCCAATGCAAGTGGATTTGCCGTGACAGACATAAGTCTGAAGGCTTCGAAGGAAGTGAAGATAACAGACTCATTCTCGCTCCCTCTCTTTGCGCAGATCGCCACAAACCCTTCATCGCAGAAGGCTTACCTTGTGCTCGGCTTTACTCTGCAGCCATAAATGACTGAAAAAAGAGGAATCTCAGAATAAATATATAGGATTTACGCTCTGATATCAGTACTTTCGTGCCCTGATATCAGAGCTTTTCTATTGTAATATCAGCGATTTTCTACTGTAATATCAACGCTTTCGCATCGTAATATCAGCGCTTTCGCATCGTAATATCAGCGCTTTCCCGTTGTCATTTCATAGGGATGACAACTGTCCTACATAGTAGGAAAGTTTTCCTAACGCCGAAATGACGTCGGGAAAACTTTCCTTGTTTCAAAATGTAGGGTAGGAAAAGAGTGTATATTACACAAGTAAAAAAGCAATTTTTCATGAAAAAAACAGCAAAATTATATACACTATATACACTAATTTCGTTTAACTAATTGTTATACAAGTATTTAACATAGTGTACAAAATGATGCATATAAGGTGTATATAGTGTATATAATTTTTGTGTAGTGTAGTGCGAAACTCGGATAATTTGATTGCAGAATAATATTTTTTTGCCGTTTTTTCTTCCTATTTCATTTATTTTGCTTATCTTTGCAAGCGATTTGAAATTAACTATATATTAAAAGGTATTAGGATTTTTGGTAGAACTATCGCTGAATACAGTAAATAAATGGGATGATGATGCCCTGCAGATGCTTTATAGAAGTTTCTATAAGGCACTGGTGGTGTATGCTGCATCCATAGTAGGCGATAGCGAGAATGCTGAGGACATAGTGCAGGACACTTTCACGAAGATGTGGCAGAAGCGCCCTTCGTTCAAGAATGAAGGACAGCTGAAGGTGTATCTCTATACAGCCACTCACAATCAGTCTATCAGCTATTTACGTCATTCTTCAAGAGAGGGCAACAAGGTGAGCCTGCCTTCTGTGGGCAATGAGGTGATGATGCTGGCCGACAATGGCGAGGAGCAACTGTTCGGTCCTGAGGTGTATCGCCGACTGATGATGATGGTAGAGAAACTTCCGACAAGGCAGCGCGAGGTTTTCCTCATGGCTATGGATGGGAAGAAAAACAAGGAAATAGCCAGTCAGCTGGATATTTCGCTCAACACGGTGAAGGTATTGAAGGGAAGGGCTTTACAAACCCTGAAACAAAATTTAGACGCGAAAAGTATGTTTTTGTGTTATTTTCTGCTTTTCGCGTAATACTTTTTAATAAAAAAAGCGTTTTTTCTTATAAGAATATAAGGAAAAATGGCAAATTACAAGGACATCAACGAAGTAATTTCCGACTACATCAGCGGAACTGCATCTGACGAAGAACGACAGATGCTGGAGCTGCGTATGTCTTCCGACGAGGCATTCCACGAAAAAATGAAGGGAATGATGGAAGGTGAGGACCTTACCAAAGTATGGGAGATATGGAGCAGCATAGATGATGAAAAGGCTCTCTCTTCACTGAGAAACAAAATCTTGGGACAGCAGAGCGAGGCAAGAGTCGTGGATATCCAGGATAGTAGAAAAACATTCTGGTATAAGGCCGTGGCAGCTGCCGTTCTCCTGCTCGTTGCCTCAGGCACCATGTTCTGGTATCGTGACTATACGAAGGTGACACCACCTGAAAGTCCCGACCACCCGGACGGTGAACTAATAGTGAACGGTGGCGAAAATGCTGACTCCACATCGACGGAGACCACCTGCATGGCGTTTAAGTCAACGGTGAAGGAGCAGGATTTGGAAGCCTTCAACCTGGATGCGGAGACAGCGAAGCAGATGCTTCAGGCAGAGAATATCTCTACATATTATAATAAGGAGTACTGGGTAACACTAGATGACGGCACAAAAGTGCACCTGAACGGCAACTCGCGCATCATCTATCCAGAGAGATTCGCCAAGGCATCGCTATGGAATCCACATCCTATACGAGAGGTGGTTCTCGAGGGTGAGGCATACTTCATGGTGGCTCACGACAAGAGTCGCCGCTTCGTGGTACACACCTCACATGGTGATGTCATCGACTACGGCACCGAGTTCTACGTCTCAGCCCCTTCATCTGGAGCGACTAAGCCATTCAGCGTAGCCCTCATCAAGGGAAAGGTGGGAGTGAAGACCTCAACGATTTCGGAGAAGATGCTCAACCCTGGCGAGGAAGCCCTCATGGATGGCGAGGCACTGTCAGTACAGAATGTGGACACAGAGCCTTTCATCGCATGGAACACGGGAACATATGCCTTCGAGGGCTCTACGCTAGAGAACCTGATGGACGTGATATGCAGATGGTATGACATGGACATCAGTTTCGAGGATGAGTCGCTGAAGGCAAAGAAGTTTGATGGTGTCATCTCGCGATATGAGTCGCTTGACAATATGCTCAGGTCAATATCCACGGTGATGAATCTGAAGATAAGACATGACAACAGCATTATCATGATATCGAAATAATTTTTTAACCAATATTTTTTTTATGAACACAAAACCAACAAGCATGCTAATGCGCATTTTGCTGTTTGCCTTCCTTCTGATGGCACCGCTGACAGCAGCGGACAGTTTTGCGCAAGAGCGTAAGAGCGCAAGTGTGACACTTTCGCTCAATGATGTGACGGTAAACAAGGTGTTTGCCGAGATCAACAAGCAGACAGGTTACAACTTCCTCATCAGCAATGACCTCTCAAAGTCGCTGAAGAAGGTATCTGTCAATGTTAGCAATCAGCCTGTAGAGAAGGTTATCAGCGATGTACTCACACCGCTCGGTCTCTCCTACTCTATCGATGGTCGCACAGTAACCGTAACAGAGAAGCCAAAGTCTGTGGCTGCTACAACCATGGCAATGTCTCGCCCTACAGGTGCTATCATCGCAGGTCAGATTACGGATGAGAACGGTGAGCCAATGCCTGGCGTTACTGTTACGACAAACGTAAAGGGACTTGCTGCTGTGACTGACGCTCGCGGTTTCTTCAGCATCAACGCTGGCAGCGACCAGAAGGTAAGCACCGTTACTGCTTCATTCATCGGTATGGAGACACAGGTGGTTGACTACAAGGGACAGTTCATCAACATCAAGATGAGCGACAATGCCAATGAGCTCGGCGAAGTGGTTGTTACAGGTCTTTTCGACTACAACTCACGCACCTTCACCGGTTCTGCTGCTACATATGACGCAGAAGACCTCAAGATGGTAGGTAACCAGAATGTGCTCAAGAGCCTTCAGAATCTTGACCCTTCATTCATCGTTGACAACTACAACCTCAACGGTTCGAACCCTAACGCACTCGGCGACATCACCATCCGTGGTAATGCTTCTTTCGCTGGTCTTCAGGGTGACTACAAGGGCAACCCTAACGCACCTCTCTTCGTGCTCGACGGTTTCGAGACAACACAGCAGGCAATCTTCGACCTTGACATGAACCGCGTAAAGAGCGTGACAGTCCTCAAGGATGCTGCTGCCAAGGCTATCTATGGTTCGAAGGCTTCAAACGGCGTTATCGTTGTTGAGACTATCCAGCCAGAGGCAGGCCGCCTGCGCATCACTTACACCGGCGACCTTAACATCGAGGCTCCAGACCTCTCAAGCTATGACCTCTGTAATGCATCAGAGAAGCTTCAGGCTGAAGTAAATGCTGGCCGTTACACAGGTTCTACTCCTTATTCTAATCAGAGACTTCGCGAGGAATACAATAAGATTCAGAGCGAGATAGCTCGTGGCGTTGACACATACTGGCTCTCACAGCCATTGCGCACAGGTGTAGGTCATAAGCATTCTGCTTACCTCGAGGGTGGTACCAACGAGATGCGCTACAGTGCTACAGTAAACTACAACGGTATTACCGGTGTTATGAAGGGTTCAGACCGTAAGACAGTATCTGGTAACCTCAACCTCAGCTATCGCTATAAGAAGTTCCAGTTCCGCAACTCCCTCACGGTAACAGGCAATACTGCTGATGATTCTCCATACGGAACATTCTCTCAGTATGCATCTGCCAACCCATACTTTACTCCTACAGACGAGAATGGCAACATGCTCAAGGTTATGGGTACATTCACTAATGGTAGCTCTACACGTACTTACTACAACCCAATGTACAATGCTACTATCGGAACAAAGAAGTTCTCTAAATATACTGAGATAACAGAAAACTTCTATATCGAATATCGCCCTACAGACGAATGGCGCTTTACTGCACGTTTCGGTTATACACACCAGAACAATAAGTCAGAGGACTTCAAGCCAGGTGACCACACCTCGTTTGCAGAATGGACTGGTGAGAACTACTGGAAGCGCGGTTCTTACTCTATCACAGACGGTGAGTCTTCAAACATCTCTGCCGACCTTACCGGTAGCTACTCAAAGCAGATGGACAAGCATCTCATCATTGCAAACGCTGCATGGAGTATGAACGAAACCAACAGCAATACTCACGGCATGGAGGCATGGGGCTTCGTAAACAATCACGTTGACTTCATCACATTCGCTAAGCAGTATGCAGACAATGGCCGTCCTTCAGGTGGTGAGAACGTTTCCCGCTCACTCGGTATCACTGGCGCTGTAAACTACTCATACGATGAGCGTTACCTCGCTGACCTCTCTATCCGTTTCAATGGTTCTTCTGTATTCGGCAGCGACAACCGTTGGGGTACTTTCTGGTCAACAGGTCTTGGTTGGAACATCCACAAGGAGAAGTTCATGGAGAACGTATCATGGGTTAACCTCATGAAGCTTCGTGCTTCTTACGGTCTTACCGGTAACCAGAACTTCAACCCTTACCAGGCAAAGGCTACTTACAACTTCTACAATAACGTAATCTACGATAACATCACAGGTGCTTACCTCATGGCTCTCGCTAATGACAAGCTCAAGTGGCAGCAGACAGCTGATACAAATATCGGTCTTGACATGCAGCTCTTCAAGCGCCTCAATCTCCGCGCTGAGTACTATAACAGCAAGACAAAGGATGCGCTCCTCGCTATGTCGCTCCCTACATCTACTGGTTTCAGCTCATACATGGAGAACCTCGGCAACGTGCTCAACAGAGGTTTTGAGGTAACAGCCAACTACCGTGTGTTCCAGCAGAAGGACTCATACGTTGCTCTTACTGGTAGCATTGCTCATAATGTGAACAAGATTACTGACATCAACGATGCTCTCAAGACATTCAACGAGCAGCAGGATGCTAACGCTACTACTTCACGTATTCTCCGCTATGAGGAAGGTCAGTCTATGACTGCTCTCTGGGCTGTGAAGTCTCTCGGTATCGACCCTGCTACAGGCCGTGAGCTCTTCCTGAAGAAGGATGGTGTTACTACAACATTCGATTACACCACAGATGACTATATCATCGCTGGCGATTCTAATCCTAAGTTCCATGGCACATTCGGCTTCAATGGCGAAGTTAAGGGTATCGGTTTCAACTGTCTCTTCACATATCAGATGGGTGGCGACTACTATAACCAGACTCTCGTTGACCGTGTGGAGAACGTAAATATCGCAAACAACGTTGACCGTCGTGTATTCTCAGACACATGGCATAAGGCAGGTGACGTATCAGAGTTCAAGCGTATCACTACAACTCCTTCTACTACTTACCTTACAACACGTTTCATTCAGAAGAACAACCAGCTCAACCTCTCGAGCATCTCTCTCTACTATGACTTCAAGTATCAGGAGTTCCTCAAGAAGTCATTCCTTGAGCGTCTGCGCGTTTCCTTCTATATGAACGATGTGTTCCATGTATCATCAGTGAAGACAGAGCGTGGTCTCAGCTACCCATACGCTCGTACATTCTCTTTCTCTGTAAATGCAACATTCTAAATCCACAGGACATACGACAATGAAAAAGAATATATTCAACATAGCACTCGCTCTCACACTTGGATTGGGTGCTACATCCTGCAACGATTGGCTTGACGTAAAGCCTGCAGAACAGGTAGAGGACAATGCACTTTTTACTAATGAAAGTGGATACAAGGAGGCTCTTGCCGGTGTCTATTCTACTATGGTGAGTGACCGTACCTATTCAAAGGAATTGCTTTTCGGCGCTATCGGTGTACTTGGCCATGAGTGGGATAACATGCCATTTTCTACCTATGAAGACTTGGCCACCTATAACTATGATGCTGCTACTCCTGAGAATATCTTCTCTGGAATATGGTCAGGCAACTATAACGCTATTGCGAATGTAAACAACCTCATCAAGCATATTGATGCTGACAAGAGCAAGTTTACAGGCAAGAACTTCAACATCATCAAGGGTGAGGCTATCGCGCTCCGTGCTTTCCTCCACTTCGACTTGCTCCGTATGTTCGGTGTGAGCTATGCTGTGAACAAGAGCATGCCTGCTATCCCTTACGTTACAGACCTCACTTATGACGTGTTCCCACAGCTTACAGTAGAGGAAGTAGCTGCTAAGGTGCTTGCAGACCTCAAGGAGGCTGAGACTCTCCTTCAGGAAGATCCTATCAAGACAGGTGAGGAGATTACTGACCTCGTTGACAATGGTTACCTGAAGAATCGTAATATGCATATCAACTATTATGCAGTAAAGGCTATCGAGGCCCGTCTCTATATGTGGACACAGAAGTATGATGAAGCTCTTAAGGCTGCTGATGAGGTTATCAAGTCAAAGCAGTTCCCATGGAAGAGTGGCGACGATTTCATCGCCGGTGCAAACTATATGGGCGTAGAGGAACTTGTCTTTGGTCTCAACAATGTGAACATGAGCACCATGACCGACAATTTCTTCAATCCTGACAATACATCTATCAGCTTCTCTATCGACACAGAGACACGTCTGGACTACTTTGACAATGAGACAGGTGACTATCGCTACATCGATCTCTTCATCAATGGTACAAGAACGGAGTCTGTAAACAGATGGTATTATAGAAAGTATTATATCAACGACGATGACGTTTCTGATGCTGCTGCCGTTCTTCCTACTATCCGTATCAGCGAGATGTATCTTATCAAGGCAGAGTGCAACTATCGCAAGAATAAAACTGGTATGGAAGAACTCAACGAAATCAGAGGTGCAAGAAACGCTGGCTTGCTGACTGCTATGCCAGAAGACTTCTATGAAGAACTCCTCCGCGAGTATCGTCGTGAGTTCCTCGGCGAGGGACAGCTCTGGTTCTTCTACAAGCGTCTTAACATTGATAAGATTAAGGGCTCGGATGCTGACCCAATCGGTCAGAAGGTATATACCTTCCCTATTCCAAAGTCTGAGAAAGAACAGGCTGAACGTAAAGATAACAAATAATAACTGAACAAACAGAATTATTATGAAAAAAATATCAAGTATATTGTTCGTTCTGGCTTCTTTCCTCTGCTTTACATCATGCAGCGAGGAAAGCTTGCCAACCTACGACACACAATACAAAGCACTGAATATTTGGTTCGGTTCGACAAATATAGTCAATGAGAATGCCGTTCACAACTTTTCTTATTCTGTAGGTGAGAAAGCAGTCGAGTTTCAGGCACGTGTTCTGGGTCCTGTTGTGGACTATGACCGCAAATTTACTCTTGAGGCTGTAGAGGGTGATATCGCTCGTGCAGACAGTAGCTATCATTTTGAAGAATATGTAATCCCTGCTGGTGAGACATCTGGTACATTCAAAATCTACTTCAATACCTCAAAGCTCAGCAACAAGTATGCATTTACCGGAGAAAAGGGTGATGCAGGTGAAGGAAGCATCACTTTCCGTATGAAGGCTAACGATGAGTTCCAGATTGGCGCTGACCGCATGAACAGCCTCAAGGTAGTATTGAGAAACTTCCTCGCAAAACCTGATAACTGGGATGGTAATGGTACTTCTAACTATGAATACTATTTCGGCTCTTACAGCAAGGTGAAGTATCAGTTCATGATTGATGTTTGTGGTCTTATTGATTTCAAGATCAGCTTTGGTGCAGCAAAGACATACGACCCAGAAACAAATACTATAAACTATAACTATGCAAAGTATCTGGCTGACCTCTTCAAGCAGAGACTTGCAGAGTATAACGAGGAGCATGGTTCACCACTTCTTGATGAGAACGAAGAGCCTGTGCAGTTCAAGTAATCCAACTTACTTCAAAAAAACAAGACAATGAAAAAGATATTAACAACATTTGCCGTAGGAACGTTGCTCCTTGCTTCTTGCTATGATGATAAGGGTAACTACGACTTCAGTACTCTGGATGAAGTCAAGATTGATACCGCTGGCTGTAATATTCATAGTCAGTACACCATGAAGCGTTATTCTAAACTTCATCTTGAGCCAAACGTTATTTTCAATGGTGCAAAGAACTCTGCTGATGCACCTCTGGACTATCTGTGGACTATATATTCACAGAACCTTCCTGGTAACGATGCCAGTTTTATTGATACACTGGGTACTGAACGTGTGCTTGACGCACCTATCAATCCTGTTACCGGAGGATATATCGTTCAGCTTACAGTCACAAACCGTAAGGATAAGGTAGAACAGTACTTCAAAATCAACGTGCAGACAGAGGAGGCTATTCCTGATGGTGGATGGCTCGTACTCTATGAGCCTGCAGGTATGCCTGGCTATGCTGATCTCGGTCTTATCGTAAACAAATTGGTAAAGCCTACAGCTTCTGAGGATGAGGACTTCTGGAATCTTATCTCTACAACAAACGGCGAGCCACAGCTTGGTAATCCAATCCGTGTTATCCGTACCGTTATTGAGACTGGTAAGGATGATGTGCTTGTAGTTACAAACAAGGATATCATCGGCTATAACTACCTCTCTTTCCTCAAGAATCCAGACAGACACTTCGAGAACTTCTTCATGATTGAGCCTCCTGCAACACGCGACATCAAGTGGTATGGTCCTTCTGGTATGTCGATGGCTGCTGAGGTTATGATTAATGATGATAAGGTTTATCAGGCAGGCTTCATCAATGGTCCTGTTCGTAACAGCGGCTTTGGTCTTCCTAAGCATGGCGATGATGGCGAACTCGCTCCATGGATGTGTGACGTGACAAACCAGCTCGAGACTATTTACTACAACAACGAAGGTGGTTACTTCGCTAATACTATCCGCTATGGTGATGGTACTATCTGGGGATTTGCAGTTCAGAACGAATCTGCTGCTTTCGACGTAAACAATATGCCTGGCGAGAAGTTCCTCATGGCTGACTGGGGTTACGGTGGTGGTGTTCCTAACGGTGCTTGGGACCACATCATCTTCGACAACAATGGTAGCCGTCACCTCGCTGTTGCCAACTTCGCTCTCTCTAACTCTGGTTCAACAAGCATTGGTCTCGGATGGTATGATATGAACAGCTGCCCTGACGTCAAGAACATCACAACAATGGCTGCTGCAAAGAATGGTCAGTTCATCTATTATGGCGCTGGCAACAAGGTTTATAACTACGCTTACGCAAGCGGTAAGACTCCTACAGCTGTGTTCACAGGTAGTGGCGACGAGGTGGTTACATGTGTTCGTACTCAGAAGTTCTACTATCTCATGTACAACCTTACAAACCGCGTTCCTAACAATGGTGGCGTTGTTCACATCGCTACATGGAGTGAATCTGCTAAGCAGGGTAAGGTTTATCAGTACACTATCAATCCTGCCAACGGTGAAATCACAAGCGAGCCTATGGTTTATACCGTTCCTGGCAAGGTTAAGGATATGAGCTGGAAGTACATGTAATCCTAATAAACAATAAAATGACAATGAAACTGAAATCTATTATTATGACTCTCGCTCTGACATTGGCAGCTCTTACTGCCAATGCTCAGGGTATGGAGTTCATGCCAGAGGGTTCACTCTTCAAGGATGCTGTGGCTAAGGCAACAAAGGAGGGAAAGATGATTTTCCTCGATTGCTACACCTCATGGTGTGGACCTTGTAAGGCTATGGCAGCCAATGTATTCCCTGATAAGGAAGTGGGTGACTATATGAACCCAAAGTTTGTCAACATCAAGATTGACATGGAGAAGGGCGAAGGTCCTCAGCTGAACAAGAAGCTTCAGGTGAGTGCTTACCCAACCATGATTATCTTCAATTCAAAGGGTGAGGAGATAGGTCGTCTCGTTGGCGGCGGTTCAAAGGAACTCTTCCTCAGCCGCGTGAAGGACAAGAGTGTTGACAATGGTGCTGCTGCTATGGACAAGCGCTTCGACGATGGTGACCGCGACATGGCTTTCCTCATGAAGTATGTGGAGACTCTCGGTGCTGCATATAAGCGTGACCGTGCAAATGACGTGGCTGAGGAGATTCTCAAGGGCAAGGAGAATACATTTGCTGATGATTCTGTTCTCGCTAACGTATTCATCAAGCACATCAACAATCCTTTCTGCCCTGCATTCATCGCTACAGCAAAGAATCCTGCTCCGCTGATGAAGACTCTCAACCAGCCTCGCATCGTGAATGCCAAGATTAATCAGGTGTTGATGAACTATCCTCGCACTCTCATCGATGAGAAGGATGGCACTGCAACAATGGATAACCAGAAGTTTGAGGCTTATCTCCAGCTTCTCAAGGACTGCGGCATGGAGCAAATGTATGACCTTCAGCGCTATTCTACTCTCGAGACTCTCGCAGAGAAGCAGCAGGACTGGGCTACATACGTTACTCTCCTTACAGAGCATCTCGGCAATCCAAAGCTCGACATCAGCGACCTTGACCTTTGCAAGAAGGCAAGCCCTATAGCTGGTCAGTGTCAGGATGAGACTCTTCGCACAACGATGAAGCTTCTTCTTGACCAGCGTCTCAATGACCTGAAGACTGGAAAGCGTGAGCCACAGACACAGGCTGGTGCTATGCGTCTTGCTGGTCCTGTGGACAAGATTATCACTATGCTCTCTGAGCGTCTCTCAAAGCCTTGGACTCCAATGCCTGAGAAAAAATAATCTGCATTATTCCTTATTTCCACAATAAGCGGAAAGACAATCTCTCACCCGAAAGTTTGTCTTTCCGCTTTTTATTTGCACTTTTTCTTGCTGTTTTATCTTTTTCTTCGTAACTTTGCCACGACAAACGTTTTTCTACAAAAACTAATAACAAAAGACCTGACAATCGTAACAAGTTATTTTTTTATCATCACTAATATGAAAAAGACTGTAAAGAAACTATTGATGGGCATCGCTATGACTATTGCCCCTCTTTCATCCTATGCTCAGAATCCTTACCTTCCTATGTGGGAGTATATCCCTGACGGTGAGCCTTACGTTTTTGAAGACCCTGACAAGCCAGGGGAGTATCGTGTATATATATATGGTTCGCACGACTCGCTCATAAAGGAATACTGCGGAAAGGAGCAGGTGGTTTGGTCGGCATCAGTCAACGACCTAACCAACTGGCGCTATGATGGCGTTATATTCAGGTCGGTGTATGGTCCTGACGGTCGTTTCCTCAACCCTGACGCAAAAGGCGACGTACTCTATGCTCCTGACGTGGCAATGAAGATGGGCAAGGACGGCAAGAAGGAGTATTACCTCTACCCTAACGTGCAGAATGGTGGACGCGAGGGACTGGTGGCAAAGAGTGATCGCCCTGACGGTCCTTTCAAGGTATGCAACTGGAGCAAGAATGACCCTACGAAGACTGATGGCGTATTGCGCTTCGACCCAGGTGTGTTCGTGGATGATGATGGCAGAGTATATGGTTATTGGGGCTTTGAGAAATCGTATGCCGCAGAGTTTGACCCAGAGACGATGGCAACGGTAAAGCCTGGCACTCAGATAATTGAGGATATGATTCCAAGCTATAAGCAGGATGAGACATACCGCTTCTTCGAGGCGTCTTCCATCCGTAAGATAGAGGATAAGTATGTGTTTATCTATAGTCGTATGACTGCCGACGGCGACTTCGGTCTGCCTCAGGTGAACTATACCCTCGCTTACTGCTACGGCGACTCTCCGCTCGGTCCTTGGACATACGGTGGAACATTGATTGACGGTCGTGCTCGCGACGTGGATGCAAATGGTAATGTTATCACCACAGCAGTACCTTACGGCAACACGCATGGCAGCATCTGCGAGATAAACGGCAAGTGGTGGCTCTTCTATCATCGCCAGACGGGTACGGATGAATACTCTCGTCAGGCTATGGTGGCACCTGTCACGGTGAAGGTGGAGAAAGGCAAGGGCGGCAAGGTCATCATCTCCGAAGGCGAATACAACTCTGAGGGCTTCATGACAGAAGGCCTCAACCCTCTCAACAGATCTGCTGCAGGATGGGCTTGCTATCTTATCAATCCAAAGGGCGTGAAGCACAATTACCCAAACAACGAATTTACAGGCTCTTACGTGAAGGCTTCGCGCCTTGAGGCAGAGGATTTCATAGGTGCCAACAATCTGAAACTGCCTATCAACCCTGTTATCAACAACACATCGGGCTCCATCGTGGGATATAAGTATTTCAACTTCAGCCATACCACAAAGCTCGACAACTTGAAGCTCACCACTCGCCTCAAGCCAGAGGGAATAGATGGCACCATTACTGTAATGCTCGATTCGCCTGATGCGTCGCGTGGCGGCATCAAGCTGGGCGAGTACAGCATAAGCAAGAATGCTCCTCAGCAGATGCAGGAATACACGATTCCTGTTACGGCATTGAAGGGCGTGAAGGGCAAGAAGGCTCTCTTCTTCGTCTTCAAATCAGCTACGGAGGATAAGTCAATCTGCGAGATGTATGATTTCCAGTTTGGGAGGTAATAAAAGGTATTTAATGATGGCTATTTTTTTTTCGCATTCAAATGTAACCAAATTCTCCCTCTCCCTAGGAGAGGGTTGGGGTGAGGTTCTATTTTCTATCATAGCAAGCCTCTGCTTTAGCTTGGGCATTCAGGCGCAGAGCCAAGGCACCGTCTTCGATGCCACCACCGATGGTAATGATACATTAAAGACGGAGAAGCACGCTACCATCAACGTGATAGGCGACTCATACGTGGCAAACCATCGACGCCCAAAGGAGGAGGCGTGGCATTACAAGATGGCTATGCAACTGGGCATGGCGTATAACGGCTATGGAAGAAACGGCTCTTGCATCGCCTTTGACCGCACTCATGACGGTAAGTATAACTTTGGTCCTGCCATGTGGGTGAGATATAATGCGATGACTCCTGATGCTGACTATGTGCTTATCATTGCCGGTCATAACGATGCGGAGAAGGTGAAGGACAATAAGGACTCGCTCCGTATGTTCTCTGACTCGCTCAACGTGATGCTTTCTGGCATCATCAAGCGCTGTCCTAACGCAAAGATTGGTTTCATAACTCCTTGGTATGTAGATCGTCCAGGCTTCAAGCAGGTGGTGAAGGAGATAAAGAAGGCATGCAAGAAATATGGCATCCCTGTTCTCAACAACTACTCTAAGGACTGCATCATAAAGGTTCGCGACGAGGAATTCCGCAAGAAATACTTCCAGGGACCAAACGATACTGCTCATCTCAACGCAACAGGACACGACCTATTCCTCACAGTAGCGATGGAATGGTTCAGGAAAAATTTGTCGAAATAAATAATTATTCTTATCTTTGTATTACCTAATTAAAAAACACATATATGAAATTAATCAATGCTCTTGCTGCCGTAGCTTGCGCAGCACTCTTCTCACTGCCAGAAACGGCAAAGACAAATAACTTCAAGATTCATCGTGGCACAAATATCAGCCACTGGTTATCACAGTCAGAACAGCGTGGACCTGCGCGAGACCTCCATATTCAGGAGGAGGACTTTGAGAATCTCAGTAAGTTAGGATTCGACTTCGTACGCATTCCTATCGATGAGGTACAGTTCTGGGATGAAGACGGCAATAAACTTCCTCACGCATGGGAGTTGCTGAACAATGCCGTTCACTGGTCGTGCAAGCACAATCTCCGCGCCATCGTGGATTTGCACATCATCCGTTCTCATTATTTCAACGCTGTGAACGAAGGCAATTCCAACACACTCTTCACTTCCGAGAAGGCGCAGCAGGATTTGCTCAATATGTGGGCACAGCTCTCTGACGTGCTTCGCGTTTTCAGTTGCGACTCAGTGGCATACGAGTTTATGAACGAGCCTGTGGCTGAAGATCACGAACAATGGAACAAGCTCATCGCAAAGGTGCATAAGACTCTTCGCAAGGCTGAGCCAGACCGCACACTCGTCATCGGCTCAAACCTCTGGCAGGGAGTTGAGACGATGAAGTATCTCAAGGTACCTGAAGATGATAAGAACATCGTTCTATCATTCCACTACTACAACCCTATGATTCTCACACACTACGGTGCTTGGTGGACTCCTCTGGGCAAGTATAAAGGCAAGGTGAACTACCCTGGTGTGCTTGTTTCTCAGGAAGATTACGATGCTGCTCCTGACGAAATAAAGGCAGACCTGAAGCCATATACCACAACGGTATGGAACCGTGATAAGATTGTGGAGCAGTTCAAGGATGCCATTGCAGCAGCAAAGAAGTATGACCTTCAGCTCTTCTGCGGCGAGTGGGGCGTGTATGAGCCTGTTGACCGCGAACTGGCATACAAATGGACTGCTGACATGCTCTCTGTCTTCGACGAGTTCAAGATTGCGTGGACCACATGGTGCTATGATGCTGACTTCGGTTTCTGGAACCAGCAGACAAACACATTCAAGGACTATCCTCTCGTTGAGCTGCTGACAGGAAAGGTGAAGCCACAGCAATAAACGATACTAGTTAACCAAATATTTTTATGAAGAAAACACTATTACTGTTGATGTCACTCTTCTGCCTGACCGTGATGGCTCAGATGCAAGAAACAAGAGATGGCAAGCCAATGATACGACAAGGGCGCAACTCTATACGCATAGAGAATCCTGAGTTCTACAAGACAGACGAGGCTCGTCGCATAGGTGACCAGGTCATTTTATGGCAGAGATGCACGGGAGGATGGCCAAAGAACATAGACATGGCAAAGCCTATGACTGAGGAGGAGAAGGCGAAGGTGCTGGCAGACAAGAATCGTAAGGATGACTCTACCACTGACAACAACGCCACTTCCTTGCAGATGATTTACCTCGCACGACTCTATCAGGCAACAAACGATGTGAAGTATCGCGATGGTTTCCGCAAAGGTGTGGAGTATCTTCTGAGCGGACAATACAAGAACGGAGGATGGCCTCAGTTCTGGCCTAAGATGCGTGACTATCAAATACATATCACATTCAACGATGATGCGATGGTGAACACCATGGAAATGCTTCGTGATATGTATGAGGGCAAGGCTCCGTATGGTGGTTCGCTCTGCGACCCTGCTATGAAGAAGCGCCTGAAGAAAGCATTTGACATGGGCGTGGAATGTATTCTCGCTACGCAGATAAAAGCCCCTCTACACCTTGCCATCGATGGAACTGTGAGCAAGGCATACGATGGAAAGAAGGATAAAGGAGAGTTGACAGTATGGTGTCAGCAGAACGACAGAGAGACACTTCTCCCTGCCAAGGCACGTGCATACGAACTACCTTCTTATTGCACACAGGAGAGTGCATGGATAGTGCGTCTTCTCATGCAGATTCCTAACCCTGACAAGCGCGTGAAGGCTGCCGTACATGCTGCCATGAAGTGGTTTGACAAGTATAAACTCACGGGACTTCGCTATCGCAGAGTGATGGTAAACGGAAAATGGAATGCCGTTTTAGAGAAGGATGCGAAGGCTGAGACTCCTATCTGGGCACGATACTACGACCTTAACAACACATTACCTTATGTCTGTGACCGTGACGGAATACCTCGTCGCAACCTTGAGGACATCGGTGAGGAGCGTCGCAATGGCTATGCATGGTATGGCACTCGCCCTGCCGAGCTCTATCCTATGTATGAGGAATGGGCTGATAAGTATGATCCTCAGAACAAGGTGAAAATAGACTTGCACTCAAAAGGTGCCAACGAGAACGGCACTCTCACACTCGGTGTTCAGCCAAAGGTGGATGAGAGTTTGTTTGACGCTATTGTGAAGCGTGGCGAAAGCATCCAAGAAGCTATCGACAAGGCACCTGCAGACTCAAATGAATGCTATAAGATACTGATAAAGAAAGGTGTATATAATGGCAAGGTGGTCATTGACAGACCTAACATAGTGCTCGTGGGTGAGAACAGGGACAGTTGCATCATCGTAGGTGCAGAAGCTCAGGGACTCAGAATGCCAACGAACAAGGGGAATGTTCACGATGGTATCCTCGTGCTTACAGACAAGGCTGATGACTGTGTGATATCAGGACTTACCGTAATAAACAACTATGGCACTACCGTAAATCCTACCACAACACATCAGTTCTCTATTTATGGACAGGCAACACGCACCATTATAATAAACTCAAACATCATATCTGACGGCAATGATGCGCTGTCATTATGGGGAAAAGGAGAAGACGGAAAGGGCGGACTCTACTATCACTCTGACCTTTACATACGCTGTCCTGGCGTTGACTTCATCTGTCCTCGTGGCACTTGCTACGCTACACGATGCAAGTTCCTTGGTGACTCACGCGCCATTCTCTGGCATGACGGACGTGGCGACAAGGACAATAAGTTCGTTGTTACCAATTCCTTCTTCGATGCTCTGCAGCCTACCCCACTCGGTCGCTATCATCATGATTCGCAGTTCTATATCGTAAACTGTCACATGACGCAGAACATTATCGATGCAGACATTGCCCATGCTTACAAGGCTCAGCCAGAACTGGCAAAGGGCAAGCAGATTGATCCATGTCCTTGGGGGCACAGAGTTTACTACATAGCATGTCATCGCGATGGTGGGGACAGTGGATGGCTTCAGGATAATGTGGGCAAGGGAGAAGATGCTCCTACATATTATTCCACAAACGCTAACTGGACTTTCAACGGAAAGTGGGACCCAGAGTTGCGCATCCGTGATTTGTGGAATGTTTTGGCATATTGATTGCGTTTGATAGAAACAGACTATGCGTTTGATAGAAACAGACTATGTGTTTGATAGAAACAGGACACGCGTTTGATAGAAACAGGACACGCGTCTCTATTAAACAAAAAAAGATAACAAAAAACTTGCGAATTCACCAATATTGGCAAACTCGCAAGTTTTTATATTTTACCTATAGAATATAAGATTTATTCTACTTCTTCTACATTATCTGCAGGCATTATTGGTGAAGGTTTTTCTTCTACCTTCTCAACAGACTTTGTGACTGAAGACTGTTCTTCTGCCTTCTTTGCCAGATAGTCTGGGAGAGCGAGACCAGCCTGATCGAATAGGTCCTGAAGAGGAGGAACACTCTTCATAAGACCGCTGACAAAGTTGGCTGTGGAGCCTTTGCCATCTGCGGAATTGCCACCATTGTCCCAAACGGTAACCTTGTCGATGTTGATGCCCTTGACAGCCTCCACCTGAGTTCTGACGAGTTCTGGGAGCTTCTCAAGGAGAAGGAGAGTGTATGCCTTGGTAGCATCACCACCAGCAGCCTGTATCATCTTGTCGTAACCCTCAGCCTGCTTGTTCAACATCTCATAGAGACCCTTAGCCTCAGCCTCCATCTTTGCGAAAATAGCCTCAGCTTCACCCTTAGCCTTCAGACGGATTGCCTCAGCCTCACCCTGTGCCTTGATGGCGAGAGCGTCAGCCTCACCCTTAGCATTGATGGCAAGAGCATCAGCAACACCTCTCGCATGAACACGCTTCTGCTCTGCATCAGCCTCTGCAGAGATAACGAGACGCTGCTTCTCAATATCCTGAGAGACGAGGACATTGGCTGCCTGTGTGCTGCGGTCACGGTCAGCACGAGCTATTTCGGCCTGTTTCTCAGCTGCGTATGCCTCTTCGAGAGCCTTAGCCTGTGCAATCTTCTCTGCAGCAGTAGCCTTACGCTGTGCCTCAGCCTCAGCACTACGACGGTCTGCCTCAGAGTTTGCTATCTCCACCTTTGCCTGGTTCTCGCCAGCCACAGCCTTGGCGTTAGCCTCAGAAGTGCGGATACGAGTTTCCTTCTGTGCTTCAGCCTCACCTATCATACCTATCTTATCCTGCTCAGCAACGGCAACGCGAGCCTCGTTGTTTGCCTTTGCCTTACCAGTCTGACCAAGTTTCTCCTGCTCAGCAACGCGCACCTTTGCCTCGTTGATAGCCTTTGCAGCAGCCTCCTGACCGAGAGCCTCAATATAACCAGACTCATCGTTGATATCGGTCACGTTTACGTTGATGAGACGAAGACCTATCTTGCGAAGTTCAACCTCCACGTTTGCAGAGATAGCCTCAAGGAACTTGTCACGGTCAGAGTTCAACTCCTCGATAGACATGGAAGCGATAACGAGACGAAGCTGACCAAAGAGAATATCACGGGTAAGTTCCTGAATCTCTGTAGAAGAGAGACCAAGCAGACGCTCTGCTGCTGCAGACATGCTCTCCTCATCGGTGGATATACCAACGGTGAAGCGACAAGGAACGTCAACGCGAATGTTCTGACGCGAGAGGGCATTGGTGAGGTTAGCATCAATGCTGATAGGTGTCAAAGAAAGGTAAGCATAATCCTGAATGAGTGGCATAACGAACGCACCACCACCATGGATACACTTTGCTGATTTCTTGGAACCTGTGCTACCATAAACGACAAGAATCTTGTCGGATGGGCAGCGACGATAACGGTTGATAAGGGCTACCAGGAGCACAAGAGCTATTACGACTCCGGCAGCGATTAGATAAGTAAATTCCATAGTTATTATGTTTTGTAGTTTTAGTTATTTCACTTAAAGTTTCTCCACATTAAGCACATTGCCTACAACGCTGACTATGCGGACACGCTCTCCAGTAGAGCATCCTTCGCCTTCGGTCATCGCATCAATCTCATGAATGGAACCATTGATGCTCACCTGCACCTTGCCACGACCAGTCTTTGCCTGAGGAATGCGCAGATATACATCTGCCTCCTTGCCAATGCAGTCTGTGAGTTTGTAGGCACCATTTGACTCAAGGCGCATCAGTTTCTTCTTCAGGAGAGGATACATAGCTCCAAAGGCAACGCCAACGAGTAGGGCTACAAGACCAAGAAGAAATGGATTACTGATGGCAGTATGGAGACATACCCCAGCCCAGCCAAAACCTACGGCAAAGTTGATAAGGGAACGAATGCTGAAAAGACTCAGCGCACCACCTGTGTCCATCGTATCACCCTCATCAATGTCAACATCCATGTCCATGCCGTCAACTGCATCGACACCTATGAAGGTGAGCAACGTCTGAACGAGGAAAAAGAGTGTGGCTACGATGGCAATGCCCCAATAGACTTGCTGACTCGTTTCCAAGGCGAGATACCAATTTTGTAGTTCTTCCATAGTTTTTCTTTATTTATCGCGTACTTTATTTATTATTTCATTTGAAGTACAAATATAGCAATTCTTTTGCTTATCCTATGACAATAAGCAAAGAAAAGAAACAACTATCCATAAAAAAAGAGAAAAAATGAAAGATGGATATTACAAATTTCAAGATTGACGCCACCTTATGGCAAGCATCGTGATATCATCGCTCTGCTCTGCATCACCAACGAAAGCATTGACGGAAGAGTGGATAAGCGTCGTGAGTTCTTTCATACCACATTGACGTAGGGCTGATACAGCATCTAGAAGGGCATCGTCACCATACTGTTCGTTGAATTGGTTTTCAGCTTCGGTGATACCATCAGTATAAAGGAGAAGAACGTCATTATCAACAAATTGCACGGTCTCAGAAGAGAACTGAAAACCATCAAACGTGCCGGTAGGAATATTCGGTTTTACAGGAAGAAATGCAGCTCCCTCACTTGAAATAAGCACTGGAGCATTATGACCAGCATTGCAATAGTCGAGCTGTCCTGTCTTGAGATCGAGAACGCCAACGAAGAGGGTGCAGAACATATTCTCATCATTGCCATCAGCAAGGCCATCATTGATGGCGGAAACTATCTGCGAAGGGTCTTCCGTCTGATGACCTACACTACGGAAAAGATGCACCGTGGCAGACATAAACAAGGCTGCTGGAACACCTTTTCCAGACACATCTCCGAGACAGAAAATTAGCTTTTCGTCATGGATGAAGAAGTCGAGAAGGTCACCGCCAACGACCTTTGCCGGTATCAGAACGCCATGAATATCAAGGTCTTCACGGGTAGGATAGTCATGTGGCATCATGCCCTTTTGAATCTTCGCAGCGATGTAGATATCACGCTCGAGGATGGCTTTCTGCTCAGTTGTATCGCGAAGGTCTGCGATATAATGACTCAGTTCATTCTGCATGACGACGAAGCTATCACGAAGATGCTTAATGTCTGTATCCATGCGAATAACAGGCAGTTCGGTGTCGAAGTTACCCTTTGCTACAGCATCGGCAGCATCGGTAATCCTTCTCAAAGGACGTACCATCCATCTTATGGTGAGCATGATGAAGATGGACACGATGAGGAACATCACGACAAGGATGACGATGAAGGCAACATTGAGGACTAAAGTGGTCTGGCTCTGGTCGCGAAGAGGAACACGCACCTGAATCTCCCATCCCGCTCTTGCTATATCATTATTACTCTTAAACTGATATTCCTCATGATCCACAGATGCTCCCATTGGATACTCTTCCCAATTGCCGCCACCATCATATTTATCCTTGGTGCTCACCTTACATATCTTGGAGAAATCATCACAATAGACATACCTGTTTTTGGGGGAGAGAATTACGATAGAGGTATTCTCCGTTGTTTTGCTATTATTTATCATGCCCTTCAGCCAATCGAGGGAAACGTCGGCACAAATAGCCGTATTTCTGCTCTTATCGGTAGGGACAACGAGGGTGACTATATTCTTCTTTCCACGAGTATAAGGTTCTGACCACACATGGATAGTATCTTCCCTAAGCACCACAAGGCATGAGTCAATCTCTGCGCGACCTGATATATCACGAACAAGATAGACGGAGTCGGTATAGTTGCCGGCATTATCGCGAACATGGCGTAACTGTTCTGGTGAGAGATGCCCTTTCCATGACAATGCCACGGCAGAATGGAGTACATTCTCTACAGCATGGAGCTCGCCATTAATGCTACTTTCGAGCGCTGTTACCATCTTGTTGTTCTCACTTCCGTTTGTGATGACATCATTTATCACGGTAGTGGTGCGCACAAGAACATAGCCCATTATCAACATCACCACAAAGAGGAAGATATTGATACGAACGGACAATGACGACCATATTCGCTTCAGTTTTTTCATAATTGTCTGGCTTTAAAAGTACGAAAGACTTGTAAGACTTATTTTCGAGCCCAGTTCGTAAGACCTGTAAACTTATATTTTATTTCGAGCCGAGATAGAGGAATACCATACCGAGGAGTACGAGCATGAGGTCGATGAACTTGCTCTTGAGATTTTTCTCGCGGAAGACAAGTGCAGCGAAGAGAAAGCTGACGAGCACGCTACCACGGCGCACCATGCTTACGATGCTTATCATGGCTCCATCGAAGCTGAGGGCATAGAAATAAACGAAGTCAGCCATGGAGAGGAAGATGCTGACGAGGATAATGCCCCAGTGCCAATGGAATGGTGTTGTCTTCTCACGCTTTGGCCACCAAAGGAGAAGAAGCATAGCACCCATCATAAAACATTGGTATATGTTATACCATGACTGCACCGTCATCTTATCGAGCCCAACACCACCATTTGAAGGAGGTGCCATGAGGTATTTGTCATAGAGTCCGCTGATGGCTCCCATTATGGCTGCGCCTACCACGGCATATATCCACACATCATGTTTGAAATCAATGCCTTCCTTCTTACTTGAACGCGAGAGCATAAAGAAACTTATGACGGCAAGCAATACACCTATCCACTGATACACATTCAGCGACTCGCCGAAAAAGAGCAGAGCACCTACAAGTACCATTACTGGACGAGTGGCATTGATAGGACCATAAATAGTCAATGGGATATGCTTCATTGCAAAATAGCCTAATATCCAGGAACTAAGAACAATACAGCTCTTCAGGATTATATACTTATGCACCTCCCATCCTGCCTGTGGCACATAGAACAATGAGTCATCGAGCACCGATGTGAACGATGACAAACCTATGAAGGGCAGAAAGATGAGCGAGCAGAACAATGTGTTGAGGAACAACACAGGAATAACGGCATTCTCTTTCAATGCCTGTTTCTTAAATGAATCGTAGAAGCCCAGTAATGTTGCTGAGCAGAATGCAAGAATTAACCACATTTCCTTTAATATTTTACATGTTCCAAAAACAACGCATTCCCTGGCATTGACTCTCCAGCCTGAGTACGTTTCTTACCTTCAATGACCTGACGGAAACCCTCGATAGAAAGACGACCTCGACCTACCTCGACGAGAGTGCCAACAACGGCGCGCACCATATTGCGAAGGAAACGATTTGCCGTGATACGGAAATACCATGTATCATCACCGGTTTGTATCCATTGTGCCTCAGTAACATCGCACAGAGTAGTCTTCACATCGGTATGTGACTTACAGAAGCAGGCAAAGTCTTCATATTCAAGAAGAAGACTAGCAGCATCGTTCATCGCTTCGAAATTGAGAGGGAAATGGCATTCCCATGAATAATGGCGATGAAAAGGATTCTTCCTGGTATGCAAATAATAATGGTATGTGCGCGAGGTAGCAGAGAAGCGGGCATGCATATCATCGCTGACAGACTCTATGCGAAGAATGCTTATATCGGGAGGAAGCATACGATTAAGCTTATATACAAGGTTTTCCTCGCCTCCTACCCTATCCATCACACTATCAGCCACATCCATGTGGGCCACCATGTGTCGTGAGTGTACGCCAGAGTCTGTTCGACCAGCACCTACGATGTCAATTCCCTCACGCAGAACAGTGGAAAGACAACGCTCTATCTCACCTTCCACACTGATTCCATTAGGCTGTATCTGCCAGCCATGGAATCGGGTTCCATCATATTGTAAGTGTATGAAATATCTCATTGTGTTGATGCTCAAAGAAGATTCTTATAGATTACTCCTCTCTTCGGAGACTACAGGGAGGGGGCTCTTTTGCAAAGAAAATCGGATGCAAAGGTACTAAAAAAAACACGTTTTACCCAAATTAGTAGTGATAAATGGATGATATATGAAGATTTTTTTGTAATTTTGCGCCGAATTATGCGCTTTTTCCTTTAGGAAAAGCTGTATTTTGCTATAAAAAAGACTAAAAAAACGAACATAAAACTATGAACATTTCTTACAAATGGCTCAAGGAATACGTTGACTTCAACCTCTCAGCAGAGGAAGTTAGTGCTGCTCTTACCAGCACGGGACTTGAAGTGGGCGCACTTGAGGAGGTGCAGACCATCAAAGGCGGTCTGCAGGGACTCTACGTTGGCCAGGTGCTGACTTGTGAGGTTCATCCAAATTCTGACCACATGCATGTATGCACAGTGGATCTTGGTAAGGGAGAGCCTTCACAGATAGTATGTGGCGCTCCTAACGTGGCAGCAGGACAGAAGGTTATCGTTGCTGACCTCGGATGTAAGCTTTATGATGGCGACAAGGAGTTTGTCATCAAGAAGTCGAAACTTCGCGGCATAGACAGCAATGGTATGATTTGTGCTGAAGACGAGATTGGCGTAGGCACAAGCCATGACGGTATCATCGTTCTTCCTGAGGATGCTCCTGTAGGTCAGCCTGCAGCAGAATATTACAATCTGGAGAGTGACTGGCTCATCGAGGTGGACATCACAGCAAACCGTGCTGATGCATTGTCTCACTACGGTGTGGCTCGCGACCTTTATGCATGGCTTAAGCAGAACGGTTATGAGACAAGCCTTCATCGTCCTTCTTGCGATGAGTTCGCTGTTGAGAACAACGATCTCGTCGTTGACGTTGAGATTCAAAACACAGAGGCTTGCCGTCGCTATGCTTGCGTAAGCATCACCGACTGCGAGGTAAAGGAATCTCCTGAATGGCTCAAGAACATACTCAACATCATTGGTCTTCGTCCTATCAACAATATCGTTGACATCACCAACTACGTGATGATGGCATACGGTCAGCCTCTCCACTGCTTCGATGCAGACATGGTGAAGGGCAACAAGATCGTAGTGAAGGACCAGAACGCAGGTCTTCCTTTCGTTACTCTCGATGGCGAAGAGCACACGCTCGGTGAGCACGACCTTGCTATCTGCAACGCTGAAGAGCCTATGTGTATCGCTGGTGTATTCGGCGGTAAGGGTTCGGGTACATACGAGACAACAAAGAACGTAGTGCTTGAGTCGGCTTATTTCCACCCTACATGGATTCGTAAGTCTGCTCGTCGTCATGGTCTCTCTACTGACGCTTCGTTCCGTTTCGAGCGTGGTATCGATCCAAATGGTACTATTTACGCACTGAAGCAGGCAGCAATTCTCTGCAAGCAGCTGGCTGGTGGTAAGGTTTCTATGGAGATTCGCGATGAATATCCTAATCCTATCGCAAGCCCAGAGATGCGTCTTGATTTCTCTTACGTTGATCGTCTCATCGGCAAGAAGATTGGCAATGACACAATAAAGAGCATCCTCGCCAGTCTCGAAGTAGAGATAAAGGCAGAGGATGAGAATGGTCTTGATATCATCGTTCCTGCATATCGCGTTGACGTACAGCGCCCTTGTGACGTTGTTGAGGATATCCTTCGCATATACGGTTATAACAATGTGGAGATTCCTACACAGCTGAAGTCTTCTCTCGTAGTAAAGGATTTTGAGGATATGCGTCATAAGATGGCAAACCTCGTGAGCGAGCAGCTCGTAGGTGCAGGTTTCAACGAGATTCTGAACAATTCTCTTACAAAGGGAGCATACTATGATGAACTCAAGAGCTACCCAGCAGAGAACAGCGTGAAGATTTTCAACCCACTGAGCTCTGATCTCAACGTAATGCGTCAGTCATTGCTCTTCGGTGGTCTTGAGAGCATTATGCGTAACGCAAACCGCAAGAATCCTAACCTACGTTTCTTTGAGTTCGGCAACTGCTATACTCACTATCCAGAGAAGCAGAACGACGAGAATCCTATGCAGGCATACAAGGAGGAGACTCATCTTGGTCTCTGGCTCACAGGTAAGCGCGTGGAGGGTTCATGGATTCACGCTGATGAGGACACTACATTCTATGAACTGAAGGCACATGTGGATAATATCCTTCGCCGTATCGGTATGCCAATGGGTATGCTTGTCATCTCAAAGACAGAGAACGACATCTTCTCTACTGGTCTTACTGTTAAGAATCGTGGCGGTAAGGTATTCATTGAGATGGGTATCGTAAGCAAGAAGATACAGCATAAGGCTGACATCGAGCGTGAGGTTTACTTCGCAGACATCAACTGGACACAGGTTACCAAGGCTGTGAAGAACGCTAAGGTTGACTTCAAGGAACTCAGCAAGTTCCCAGCCGTTAGCCGTGACCTCGCATTGCTTCTCGATAAGAACATTGAGTTTGCACAGGTTGAGCAGATTGCTCGTCAGACAGAGAAGAAACTCCTCAAGAGTGTAGAACTCTTCGACGTATATGAGGGTAAGAACCTCCCTGAAGGCAAGAAGTCATACGCTGTGAACTTTGTTCTCCAGGATGAGCAGAAGACAATGAATGATAAGGCAATCGATGCTATCATGAACAAGCTCATCAACAATTTGAAGAAGCAGCTCAACGCAGAATTGAGATAACCAAGAATTATCGAAACTTCGAGCCATCGAATAATCGATAATTTGAACCATCGAATAATCGGAACATCGAAAAATCGAAAAAAGAATATTTAAAACGTTAAAATAATAAATAAAAAATGGGAAGAGCATTTGAATATCGTAAGGCCACCAAGATGAAGCGTTGGGGCCACATGGCAAAGACATTCACACGTTTAGGTAAGCAGATCGCTATTGCAGTGCAGAGCGGCGGTCCAGAACCAGAAAATAATCCTACACTCCGTTCAATCATCGCTACATGTAAGCGTGAGAACATGCCTAAGGACAACATCGAGCGCGCTATCAAGAACGCTATGGGTAAGGATAAGTCTGCATATAAGGAGGTAACATACGAAGGATACGGCCCTCACGGAATCGCTGTCTTCGTAGATACTCTCACAGACAACACTACTCGTACCGTTGCAGACGTTCGTTCTATCTTCAACAAGTTCTCTGGCAACATGGGTACTACAGGTTCCCTTGCTTTCCTTTTCGACCACAAGTGTGTGTTCACATTCAAAAAGAAGGACGACGTTGATATGGACGATCTTATCCTTGAGCTCATCGACTTTAATGTTGACGACGAGTTTGATGAGAACTACGACGAGGAGAAGGACGAGACAACAATCACTATCTATGGTGATCCTAAGTCATACGCTCAGATTCAGAAGTATCTTGAGGAGCAGGGCTTTGAGGAAATCGGTGGTGAGTTCACCTATATCCCTAACGACCTTAAGGACGTTGACGCTGAGCAGCGCGCTACTATCGACAAGATGGTTGAGAAACTCGAAGAGTTTGACGACGTTCAGACCGTTTACACGAACATGAAGCCTGAGGAGTAATTTCAATTGACGATTGACAATTAAGGATTGACAATTGATAACAACAATTCATTATAATGAAGGAATTAGTATATCCTACTCAGGGCACATGTGCAAAGGCTATCCGCGTGGTACTGAACGATGATAACACCATCAACGAGGTGCAGTTCATGGGTGGCTGTCAGGGTAACACCACTGGCGTTGCAGCCCTCGTCAAAGGAATGAAGGCAGAAGAGGCTATCAACCGTCTTCACGGTATTCAGTGCGGTTTCAAGGGCACCTCATGCCCAGACCAGCTGAGCAATGCGCTCATCTCTATGACAAAGTAATAAGTGCTTCAACTTTCGCACCCAATAAAAATGGACGTAACCAAACAGTTACGCCCATTTTTCTTTCACACACATTTTTACTTATATAAAGAGGATATCCCCTACTCTTCCTTATAAACCAACCTTCAAGAGAACTTTCTTCGGATCACTTCCCGAATGACAGACATATTCAAAACGGAATCCTGCTTCAACAAGATTCTTAACGCTTACAGATTCCCTTATGGACTGCTGCAACATAGAGGCAATCCTATCACGGTTATTGTCTATCACTTCCTGATTATCCATTTCATCATAGAAAGACACATAATAGATATAAGCCTTACGTCGTTTGTCGAACACTATACTATCAGTACGAGTATAGTTCTGCTTGGGCGTAGGACAATACTTCCTCGTATAATCCTTCGCTTCACGCACAGCCTTGTCCTCAAGACTTTCCTGACGACAGGAAGAGAAGGCCAAAAGCATAACACCGGCAGCTATGAGTGAATATATCTTCATAATTAGAAACAACGTATGGAATTTATCTACCCGACTAAAAATTATGCGAACCTATTAATCTATCAATGTTGATGAGCGAACACGACTGAGAGTTTCAGGCGTCATCTGCAGATAAGAAGCAATATAAACAAGAGGGGCACGCAATACGAGCTGAGGTGACTCCTTACAAATGCGACGATAGCGATCCTGTGCAGTTTCGAACCTAAGCATATCCGCATGCTTCTGACTCTCAATGAGACTCTCTTCCAATATCTTTCTATAGAGGATCTGAATATTCACATTGTGCAATGCCACACGCTCAAGGGCTTTCTTTGGCAATGCATAGACATAACTTGCCTCTATAGCCTCACACATCAAACGAGTAGGTTCTTCGCGGAAGAGACTCTCTATACACATAAAGATGCTGCCATCCGTACCCAGATGCTCAGTAACTTCACGATCATTTTTGTAATAATACTGACGAACAAGACCACGATGTAGGTAGTATATACACTCACAGGTCTCTCCCTCATCGAGGATCATTTCACCTTTGGCGAACTTCAATGGAACGATGATTTCCTCGAGTTCCTCGAGTTCCTCTATCGTCATAGTACTGTAGCGACGTGCCAATTCCCTGGCTATATCGCGTAGTGGTAGATTAAGGTCTTTCATATAGATTTATGGTGTTGGTTTGGTTTTCTTTTTCTTCATACTACGTACTCGTGTACGCAGAACAAGAGGGGATTAGTCAAGTTTTAGCACGGCGAGGAATGCCTTCTGTGGCACTTCCACATTACCGATTTGCTTCATACGCTTCTTACCCTTCTTCTGTTTCTCAAGGAGCTTACGCTTACGACTGACGTCACCGCCATAGCATTTTGCCGTCACATCCTTACGTACGCACTTGATGGTTTCTCGTGCAATAATCTTAGCTCCGATGGCAGCCTGAATAGCAATATCAAACTGCTGACGAGGGATGAGTTCCTTAAGTTTCTCACACATACGGCGACCGAATGTTACGGCATTATCATTGTGCGTCAATGTGGATAGAGCATCCACAGGTTCCCCGTTGAGGAGGATATCAAGTTTAGCAAGCTTTGAAGGACGGAAACTATCGATATGATAATCGAAACTTGCGTATCCCTTGCTTATAGACTTCAGTTTGTCGTAGAAATCAATCACAATCTCTCCGAGTGGTATCATGAAATGAAGTTCCACACGATTACCGCTGACATACTCCTGCTTAACAAGTTCGCCTCGCTTGTCGAGACAAAGCTTCATTATCGGACCGATATAGTTGGCATCCGTAATAATCGTAGCGCGTATATATGGTTCTTCGATATGGTCAATCATAGTAGGATCTGGGAGTCCTGAAGGATTATGCACTTCCTTCTCCCCACCCTGCTTGTCATATACCATATATGATACATTAGGAACGGTAGTGATAACGTCCATATTAAACTCACGGTCAAGACGTTCCTGGACTATCTCCATGTGGAGAAGACCAAGGAAGCCGCATCGGAATCCAAAGCCGAGAGCTACGGAAGACTCAGGCATAAACGAGAGCGATGCATCATTGAGTTGCAGTTTCTCAAGCGAAGCACGCAAGTTCTCATATTCCGCAGGATCAATAGGATACACACCAGCGAATACCATAGGTTTCACCTCCTGGAATCCCTCGATAGCTTTCTCGCATTGACGAGCCACATGAGTGATGGTATCACCCACCTTAACTTCCTTCGCATCCTTGATGCCAGAGATAATATAGCCTACCTCGCCGGTGAGCATCTCCTTGCGAGGCACCATATCCATCTTGAGAACACCCACCTCGTCTGCATCATATTCCATTCCCGTATTGAAGAACTTCACCTTGTCGCCCTTCTTTATAGATCCGTTGAGGATCTTGAAATAGGCGATGATGCCACGGAATGAGTTGAATACTGAGTCGAAGATGAGAGCCTGCAATGGAGCCTCTGGATCACCTACAGGATGAGGTATGCGGTCAACGACAGCATCGAGAATCTCATCAATGCCCTCACCAGTCTTTCCCGAGCAACGCAGAATATCCTCGCGATCACAACCGATAAGGTCAATAATCTCATCTTCCACCTCATCAGGATGGGCAGCAGGCATATCAATCTTGTTGATAACAGGTATTATCTCCAAGTCATGATCTATGGCCATATATAGATTTGAAATCGTCTGAGCCTGAACGCCCTGCGTAGCATCCACCACGAGAAGCGCACCTTCACAAGCAGCAATGCTTCGGCTCACCTCATACGAAAAATCCACATGCCCCGGAGTATCAATAAGATTGAGGATATACTTCTCCCCGCCACGCACATACTCCATCTGTATAGCGTGACTTTTGATAGTAATTCCTCTCTCCTTCTCAAGATCCATATCGTCAAGCATCTGACCTTCAGTAATCTGGATTGTATTCGTTTTTTCCAGCAAACGGTCAGCAATGGTACTCTTACCATGGTCAATATGGGCGATGATACAGAAATTTCGTATGTTGTTCATTTCAAAAGGCTAAATTTTCTCGTTACAAAATTAGTATAAAATTTCAAATAATCAAAGGAACAATGCAAATTTATATTTTTTTAGTAATGATTCTTACATTTCAGGAAGACTGTTACTTAGCTGTCTTCTTCTTAAGCTGCAACTTCGGAATCTTAAGAGTCTGACCTTCGGTTACCTCCTTCACTCCTCCATTGTAAACTTCAATATAGCATTCCATTCCTTCTCCAAGATAGAACTTAGAGATTGATTTCAGTGTCTGACCGGCACGCACATTGATGGTTTCTTGCGTACCTATTATATAATACGCGCCCGTGCGTACGCGAGCATCTTTCTCATATGCTGATTGGTTAGGCACATTTGCAGCCACCTTGCTGTCCTTCTTCTGTGCCTCAACGAGCTTCACCTCCGCAGGCTTCTGAGTTGCTGCAGGCTTTGCTTCAGCCGGTTTCTGTGCTGGAGTCTGCTTTGCCTCTGCAGGGTTATTCTCTTCCTTCAGCTTTGCCAATGAAGCAGGATCCTTCGCTGCAGACTTTTTCTCTGCAGAATCAGGTTTCACTTCATTACCCATTGCTGCATTTCTGATAGAATCTATCTTTGCCATCCTTTCAAGCTCTGCCGAGTCAAGGAGTACTTCCTCTGGTTCCTGCTCAGGCACTCTCTCCGGACCAAACTTCAACCAACCATTAGAACAGCACATATATCCCATAACGAAGGCTAATGCTGCAATAAGAATATTGGCAATAATAGCATAGAAGATGAATACTTTCTTGCAATTGCTGCCATTATCATCATCGTCATCGTCTTCAGGTTCGATAATAAAACCATGCTCATTCAGCACAGGTCCTTTCTTACCAGTCTCTGCGACTTTCTTTTCTTCCTCAACTTCAATATTCTCTTCTTTCACTTCTGTCATCTCTTCTTCTGTTGTTTCTTCTTTCACTTCTATTATTTCTTCTTTTTCAGGAACCATCTCTGAAGTTTCTTCCTGAGTTTCTTCAATAGTTTCTGGAACAGTTTCTACTTCAGTTTCTTCAATAGTTTCTTCGACAGTTTCCGGAACAGACATTTCTACTAACATTGCCGGTTTAGCCATAATCTCAGCTGCGCTTTCTGATGCCTCTTCTGTCTTTTCTGCAACATTTTCAACGATTTCCTCTGCTGTCTCTGTTGTTTCTTCTGCAACTTCTACTGTCTCTTCCACAATATTGTCAGCAACTTCAATAGCATCCTCAGCCTCATCCTGGATATCATCGAATTTCACCTCATCCCCGATAACGACTGTATCAAACTGTGCAAATGGTTTATTGACCATATCGCGCATAACAGCGTCAGGAGTGAACGAAATCTTATCATGACCAGTCACAATGATACGCTCACCAGTATTCACATTGACACTTTCACGATCACGCACAGCAGTAAGCTTAAAGGTTCCGAAACCCTTAATCTTAACAATACGATCTGCTTGCAATCCTTCGAGGACTGTATCAACAATGGCATTGACGAAGATCTCAGCATCACGTTGCTTCAACTGATGCTTTGCTACCAGCACTTTCGCTATGTCTTTTAATGTTGCTATCATTCTTCCGTATTTTTATTGTTAGTAGGCAAATGGCAAATGGTACATTGTAAATGTATTTATTCCGCACCACTCGTATTCATTTTCTCCTTAGCAGAGGAAACAGGTTTAAAGTTCACCACGAGCTTTGGTGGCACGAGCATACGCTGTCCAGTAGAAGGATTGTTTATAATACGCTCATTACGCTTCTTTACATCAAATGTGCCAAGACGGGAAAGCGAGACAGTCCCCTCATCGAGGAGATTGTCTGTTATGGCATTTACTGCTGTACGCACCATGTGTTGCACGTCAACATTCTTATAACCCGTGCGCTTTGACAAAGCTGAGATAAAGTCCTTATTGTTCATATTTTAGTATTATTAGATTTCCAGATTAAGCATAAAAGGATCCATTCTTAAACAATCTCTCCATAGAGATCAAACTCTTCCGCTCCCGTTATCTTCACATCATAGAAGCATCCTCGGCGAAGGCGTCTCTTCTCAACAGGAATGAGCACCTCTGGATCCACCTCAGGAGAGCAGTATTCCGTTCGTCCTACATAATAGTCACCCTCGCGTCTGTCTATCACTACCTTCAGAGTCTTTCCTATCTTCTCCGCCTCTATCTCTGCGGAAATGCGCTGCTGAACTCGCATAAGCTTATCCAGACGCTGCTGCTTCACTTCCTCTGGAATATCATCCTCGTAGTGCTCTGCGCTATATGTGCCCTCCTCTTCTGAATAGGCGAAGGCACCCATACGCTCAAATCGCGCCCACTTCACGAACTCTACAAGTTCCTGGAAGTCCTCTTCCGTCTCACCAGGGAAGCCCACCATCAGCGTTGTGCGCAGATGAATGCCAGGCATAGCCTTGCGCAGTTCCTCTATGAGATGCATCGTTTCCTTCTTCGTAGTATTGCGATGCATACGTTCAAGCATATTGTCTGAGATATGCTGTAGGGCAATATCAAGATACTTGCAGACGTTATCATGGCGGCTCATCACTTCGAGAAGCTCGAATGGGAACTGATTAGGATATGCATAATGCAGTCTTATCCACTTCACTCCCTTTATCTCTGCCATCTCATCTATGAGTTCTGCAATATGACGCTTTCCGTCGATGTCGATGCCATAGTATGTCAGTTCCTGAGCGATAATCTGAAATTCCTTCACTCCTTCGCCCACAAGCATCCTCACCTCATCAAGAATCTCTTCCTTCGAGCGCGACTTATGCTTGCCCGTGATGATAGGGATGGCACAATAGGCACAATGACGGTCACAACCCTCAGATATCTTTATATATGCATAGTGCGAAGGCGTTGAGATGAGATATGGCTTTTTGTTCTTCTGCTCCGTATCGGCATCAGCCATAGGCAGGTCCTCTGCTATCTGACGATAGTCGAACTTTCCATAATAGCGGTCAACCTCAGGGATAGACTCTTCCAACTCATTGAGATAGCGCTGCGAGAGGCATCCCATTACGAACAGCTTACCTATCTGTCCGCTTTCCTTTGCCTGAGTGAGTTCCAGGATAGCATTAATGCTCTCTTCCTTCGCATCGCCGATGAAGCCGCAGGTATTTATAATAACGTATTCGCCCCTTGGACTCTCACTATCGTGATAACAGTCATAGCCCTTCCTTGACAACAAGCGCATCACCGTCTCGCTGTCAACAAGGTTCTTGGAGCACCCCATCGTTATTATATCAATTCTATTTTTTATCATCGCCGAACAACGAATCCACGAACTGTCTCTTATTGAAAAGCTGGAGGTCTGTCATTCCCTCGCCAAGTCCGATATACTTCACTGGCACTTTCAGCTGATCGCTGATGCCTACCACGACGCCACCCTTTGCCGTGCCGTCGAGCTTGGTGATTGCCATACTTGAAATCTGCGTTACGGCAGAGAACTGCTTGGCCTGCTCAAAGGCATTCTGTCCGGTAGAGCCATCGAGAACGAGCATCACCTCGTCAGGAGCCTCAGGAAGCACCTTCTTCATCACCTCTTTGATTTTCTTCAGCTCATTCATCAAGCCCACCTTATTATGAAGTCTTCCGGCTGTATCGATAAGCACTACGTCTGCTCCGTTAGCCTTGGCAGAAGACAAAGTGTCGAAAGCTACGGAAGCAGGATCGGAGCCCATCTGCTGCTTTATGACGGTCACTCCTACCCTCTCGCCCCAGATGCACAACTGCTCCACGGCTGCGGCGCGGAATGTGTCGGCAGCACCGAGATACACCTTCTTGCCTGCCTGCTTGAACTGCCATGCGAGCTTGCCGATGGTTGTGGTCTTGCCCACACCGTTCACGCCCACCACGAGGATGACGTAAGGCTTATGGTCAGAAGGGAGATCCCAATCCTCCATATCGTCGGAATGGTTTTCTGCTAAGAGGGCAGCTATCTCGTCGCGAAGGATGCCGTTGAGCTCGCTGGTGGATACATACTTGTCGCGTGCCACACGCTCCTCTATTCGCTCTATAATCTTCAGCGTAGTGTCCACGCCTACGTCGCTCGTTATGAGCACTTCCTCAAGGTCGTCGAGCACGTCATCATCCACCTTGCTCTTACCAGCCACAGCACGTGCCAACTTGTCAAACATGCTCTGCTTGGTCTTCTCAAGGCCCTTATCAAGAGTTTCCTTTTTCTGCTTATTGAATAATCCAAAAAATCCCATAATATCTTTTCTTTGTACAAAGTTATTTGCAAAGATAAGAAAAAAAAACGACATACACACGTATTGGGCGATTTTTTTATTCTTTCATTTATAAAACACTCACTTTTTTCGTTCTTTTTTCCTCAAAAAGACAAATAATAAGAAAAAATCGCATTTTTTGTTTGGCAAAATGACTAAAAGTGATTACCTTTGCGCAAAGTTTAACTTTTTGTGCAACTATGGAAAAAATACCAAGTTTTAACGCATGCATAGAAGAAAGTATCAAGAAACATTGGAACCTTGATGCTCTGACTGACTATAAGGGGGCCACTCTTCAATACCAGGATGTGGCTCGAAAGATAGAGAAACTACACATTCTCTTTGAGAACTCCGGACTTAAGCGCGGAGATAAGATTGCTCTGTGTGGCAGAAACATGAGCAACTGGGCTGTTGCCTTCCTCGCCACTCTCACCTATGGTGCCGTGGCTGTGCCTATCCTCCATGAGTTCACTCCTGAGCAGATTCATCATATCGTGAACCATTCCGAGGCAAAGCTTCTCTTCGTGGGCGATGTTGTGGCTACTCAGATTGACCCTACAAAGATGCCTTACCTTGAGGGTATCATCAATATTCCTGACTATTCGCTCATGGTTTCGCGTTCCGATAAGCTCACTTACGCTCGCGAACACCTCAATGAGTGCTTCGGAAAGAAATTCCCTAAGTTCTTCCGCAAGGAACTTGTAAATTATTATAAGGAGCAGGATCCTGACGAACTTGCTCTCATCAACTATACCTCTGGCACTACAGGTTTCTCAAAGGGCGTGATGATTCCTTATCGCGCCATGTGGTCAAACCTCTATTTTGCCAGCCAGGTACTCGACAGGGTGCTTCATCCAGGCGACAACACCATAAGCATCCTTCCTATGGCTCACATGTATGGCATGGCTTTCGAGTTCATCAAGGAATTCATGTCGGGATGTCATATCTTCTATCTCACTCGCATCCCTTCCCCTGCCGTCGTGGCTCAGGCATTCAAGGATGTGAAGCCTATCATCATCATTGCCGTTCCTCTCGTCATCGAGAAGATAATAAAGAAGAAGGTTCTCCCTAAGGTCAACACTCCTGCGATGCGACTTCTCCTCAAGACTCCTATCGTTTCCATCAAGGTGAAGGAAAAGATTCGCCAGCAGGTATATGAGGCATTCGGCGGCAATCTCTACGAGATTATCATCGGTGGTGCTGCCTTTAATCAGGAGGTGGAGCAGTTCCTGAAGTCTATCAAGTTCCCATTCACCGTGGGCTATGGTGCAACGGAGTGCGCTCCTATCATCAGCTATAACGACTGGCACGACCACGTTCCTGGCTCTTGCGGCAAGGCTGTGGTGAATATGGAGGTGAAGATCAACTCAAGCAGCCCTTCGAAGGTGCCTGGAGAGATTCTCGCTCGTGGTATGAATGTCATGCTCGGCTACTATAAGAATGAGGAGGCAACGGCTTCCACGCTCGATAGCGAGGGGTGGTATCATACTGGTGACCTTGGTATCATGGACAAGAAGGGGAATATCTTCATCAAGGGACGTTCGAAGAACATGCTTCTCGGAGCGAGTGGCCAGAACATTTTCCCTGAGGAAATAGAGGATGCACTCAACTCTCTCCCTCTCGTTATGGAGAGCATCATCATCCAGAAGGACGAGAAGCTCATCGCCCTCATCCATCCTGATATGGAGGAGGCAAAGACAAGAAATATGACTATGGAACAGATTGAGAAGCAGATGGAGGAAAACAAGAACACTCTCAATGCCACTCAGCCTGCCTACTGCAAGATCTCTTCCTTCCGCATCTACGAACAGGAGTTTGAGAAGACTCCAAAGAAGAGTATCAAGCGCTATCTCTACACGAAGTAAATCGCTATCACATTCCCAAATAAAAACAAAGAGCCCAATCCTTAATATGGTTTAGGCTCTTTTTGTTGTATAATATCAGTGCTTTCACAATACAATATCAGCGCTTGTCTTTTTAAGATTACATGCCTGGAATTTTTATCTTATCCATTGTTTTCTGCATGAGAGCAGGCATGTCGGCAGCTACTGCGTCGTACACTTTCTGCATCGCAGGATAGAAAGGTTCGTCGGTGACGGTGCAGAAAGTGTTGAGATCGTCCACGGTAAGACTCTTCGAGAGAACCATTATAGTGAGAGGTTTCATGTTTTCCTTCATGAAAGAGAGCAACTTGTTCATCATTGTCATAAATTGCTCCTGCTGACCTGCAGGTATACTCTGTTTCATCCTGTTGAACATCTGATTCACGAAAGCCATCGCACCTTCCATTGATTTGTCGGTGTTGGACAGGGTATAGAAACGGTCGAACGCCTTTATAAACTCTTCACTGCATCCTTCCACCTTTATTGGTTCCATCTCGCCGCCCTGCATCATTTGCATCATCCGTGCCATGATATCCTTAGACAGTTGATCCTGAGAAGCATTACTGCCATCTGCCAATTTCTTCGTGATGGCTATAATCTCTGGCTTCTGATAGAAGGCAAGCATCTGCTTGAACTCCTCCTCACTCATATTATCACGATAATAAGGAGATATTATCTCAGCCATGTCATCAACAAACTGATCTGCACTGCCACCTGTAGCAACGGAAAGTTTGCTTAATTGTTCTGTATTCAGGATGTTTACTCCACCATTCATCATTAAGGTCTTCACGCCTTCCGTGTAAACATCTGCCTTGTCAGCAGCGAAAGCACCGAGAGACATGGCGAACATGATGAACATAAGCGCCATGCGCATAAGATTCTTTTTCATAATTAATTATTACTGTCCGCTAAATATTTTTGAATATAAATAAAATTAGGGCTGGATACCTCTTGCAGGATTCAGCCCTTTTCGTTACCTTTGCTTTTGCTACAAAACTTCAATAACGATGCACAAAGGTACACATTTTTTCGGA
>JAZQOH010000078.1:0-4222 GCA_045627725.1 Prevotella sp.
CCCGAGAAGATGCGTTCCGTTAATATCCGCAAGGTGTTTGGTGCGTCCCGCTCGTCACTTATCTGGGAGTTTGTCAAGGAGGCGCTTATCTATGTGGGAGTGGCCATTGCGCTTGCTTGTGTCCTCATATTGGCAATATCCAAGAGTTCGGTCAATGACCTGACAGATGGTGGCATAGGCTTCGACCAGAATCTGCTCACTTTTGGAGTTTTGATTTTCGTATCGGTGGTATTCGCTATCTTCTCGGCTTTATTTCCAGCGTTGTACGTCACACGTGTCGATGCTGCAATGGGCGTGAAGAGTGGTTTCTCCCGCAGTCATGCAGGCTTGGTGCTGCGTAAGACTCTTATCACCTTTCAGTTGGCAGCTGCTGTGGCGATGATGATCATTTCAGGTGTCTTCTATATGCAGTATCGCCACATGACCACCCAGCAGTTGGGTTTCGACAAGGAGAACCTCTATGTGGCGGGATTACCGTATTATAAGCCCGAAATCAAGTCGCATGTCGAAGGTATCACCGGAGTGAAAGCAGTTACTGCATCCAACAATTATGTTACGGGTAATGCTGGTATGACACATGCCGTTGCAAAGGATGGTATTTCGCTTACTCTTAAGGTTCGCAAGGTGTTGCCTAACTATCTGGAAGTTGTTGGTATTCCGCTCATTGCAGGTGAAGGATTTACGGATAGCAATGCAGGATCGATAATCGTAGAGGAGGCTATGAAGGGTTTCGGTGATGAACAGAAAATACAGGAGCTTATCTCGACAGCCAATGACTACAAAGTGGCTGGTTTCTGCCTCAATACCAATAGCAAACCTGCTACCGATAAGACAGAAAACGGCTTTGAGGCTTATACCAATGTGGGTAACGACTATCAGTATCTGTGGTTCCTGATTGTTCGCTCAGAACTCAATGTCGATCCGAAAGCGTTTATTGCTCAGCTGAAGCAAGCCGTTGTAGATGAGTATCAGCTGGATGAAGAAATAAATGCTTTTCCTGTTGATTCGGAGCTGGAAGAGCGTTATGCCCGCTTCATGCGCCAGTCGCAGATCTTCGGTCTCTTCTCGCTCGTTGCCATCATCATTGCGCTGATGGGAGTCTTCGGTATCGTCCTCTTCGATACGGAGCATCGCAAGCACGAGACAGCAGTACGCAAAGTGCTTGGAGCTGAGGGATATGACATCGTTGGTCTCTTCTGCAAGCAGTATGTTGCGACCGTTATCATCGCCTGCCTCCTTGCCACACCTGTAGCTATTTACGTCACTCGCGAGTGGCTGGAGCAGTTCACGACGCAGGTAGAAGTTTCTCCGTGGCTCTATTTTGCTGCCTTCGCGATTGTAGCTCTGTTAACCCTTGGCATCATTGTCGTCAGAACGATTTCAGCGGCAAAGGAAAATCCGGTGAATAATCTGAAATCTGAATAAGTATGAAAAGTTATTTTCGTTTTCTAAAGAAGAATCCGTATTATACCATTATTAATGTCCTGGGGTTATCTGTGGCGTTGATGTTCGTCATTATGATCGGTGATTATACCTGGAGACAATTCAGTACCGATTCTTGGCACAAGAACAAGGACAGAATTGTCTTGATGGGCAACAGTAAGGACTTCTTCAGCTGGCCAGATGAGTGCCGCCAGATAACTGCGGGATATCCTGAGATTGAGGCAACCTGCTGCATTGAAAGTTCGAATGGCAAGATAATGGCTGGCGAGAACACATTTCAGGAAGACGGTCCTACTATCCTTCTTGCAGATTCGACATTCTTCTGTCTCTTCGATTTCCCTTTCATTGAGGGAACACCAGAGGATGCCCTCTCTTCGCCTGAGAAGTGTGTCATCACCAAGAGCCTCGCAAATGTCCTTTTCCCTAACGAAAATCCAATAGGACAATCGCTCAGGATTGCAGGAACTAGGAATGTATTCATTGATAAAGAAGATTCCTATGATGAGAGCCTCCACTATACGGTAAGTGCTGTAATCGAGAACTTTGATCGGACTGTTCTGCCCAACAATACCCGAATCATCGTCAACATGCAGAGGTCACCAGAGGTATTAGGGTTCCATATGCAAGGCAAAATCTATGCTACAACCGGATATGGAAGTTTCAAGACTTTCATGCTCCTGCGTGATGGTGCAGACATTACAACAAAAGGTGAGGAGATGTACAAGAAGCTCAAGGAAAGTTGTCCGGCTTTTGCCTTTGGCTTCCCTCCAGAAGATGACCGAATGACATTCACTCCTCTTCGAGAGCTGATGTTTGCACCACAGTCTGATGGTCAAGGGTTGGAACGAAGCGACAAGAGTCTGCTTGCCATTCTGTTGAGTGCAATCATTGCCATTCTTGTCTTTGCCGTTACCAACTATATCAACCTAACCGTTGCAAACACGGGAATGCGCGCCAAAGAAATGGCAACCCGAAGGCTGCTGGGCAGTTCGCAGAATGAAATCTCGATGAAGCTTATTTTTGAGAGCATTCTCATGGTAATGGTTTCGTTCGTGATAGGCTTCATGCTTGCTCTACTGTTTCAGGATAAGTTAGCAGAAATGTTTCGAGGTAGGATCAGCCTCCTGAATGATATCAACCCATCTACCATTACGGTTTGCCTTGTCTTCGTAATCGTTACAGGTCTGCTCTCTGGTATCATTCCGAGCATGCAGATTGCAACTTTCCGTCCGATTGATGTCGTGAAAGGTAGTTTCCGCTACAAGTCCAAGATGCTTTTCAGTCGAGTGTTCATCATGATTCAGAACCTAGCGACTGTGGTGATGCTTACCCTATCGCTGGTAGTGATGCTTCAAATTGACGGATTGGTGAATGCTCCTATGGGCTTGAACACCAAGGACATTTTGATTCTGCGTCCTACGAATTCCGAAGAAGCAGCTATCCGTGACCTGCTGAACAGTCTGCCGTGTGTTGTGCGTGTTGGCGTAAATGGAGGCTCTTGCTTGGGTACCTATCGTTCTACAATGACAAACCTCCGGGATAGGGAAAGCAACCCTCATATTGTGCTTCTGGCAACACTTGACAAGGAGGCGTTCGACATCTATGGTCTCAAAGAGTTGAGAAATAACGGTGTTGAAGTCTCGCAGACATTATACACTGAACAGTTCTTCCGCGATATGGGACTCGACCCTAATGCCACAGAAATTGACTTCTGGTCAGAACAGGAGACTATAGATGGTGTGGTTGCCGATTTCCATGACGGATCAGTCCTTACGGATGTAAGATCGTACAAGATTGAGATCAAAGATCCAGAGAAGATTATTAGTCCGTACTATGTGGTCAAGACCGATGGATCTCCAGAAGCTGCTCGTATCATTCGTGAGGCGGTAGACAATGTCATTATTGAAAAGAGTGAAAATGCGTTAACCTTTATTGACCCTCAGTTGGAGATATCCGAGCGCTTCGATGAGGAACGCAATACCCTGAAGATTATAAACATGTTCACAGGTATTGCCCTTTTGATATCCATCTTTGGGTTCATCGGCTTATCTCTCTTTTTTATCCGCCAGAGACGCAAAGAGATTGCTACCCGTCGTGTGTTCGGAGGCAGTATTATGGAAGTGATTGTGCTGATGCTCACTAAATTCTGCGCTCCATTGCTGATATCTACAGTCCTTGCAGTTCCTGTAGCCTATCTTGTGGCAGAACGCTGGTTGCAGGATTTCAGTTGGCGCATCTCACTCAGTCCTTGGATATTCATTGTAGCCTGCGTGATTTCGCTTGTAGTTGCTGTGCTGGCAATTCTTTGGCAGACAGTCAGAGCAGTAAGTCATAATCCTGCAGATTCGATCAAATCAGAATAATAATATGAAAAGTTATTTCACATTCCTATCAAGGAACAAACTTTATGCCGCCATTGAGGTGTTAGGATTGGCGCTTGCATTTGGATTCATAATCATCCTTGCATCATACGCGAGGACGGAGTTCAGTGTGGGCACAAAGCAACCGCTGTCCAAAAAAATCTATGTCATTGGACAACAAGACGGATTTGGTATGACACTCGGTACGGCTGAGGAGTTCTTTCCATCGATACCGGAAATCAAGTCGTGGACAAGAATTGCCGATTACGGGAAAATGGACATCACTATTGGTGAAGAATACTATCCGGTAGAAGCATGTGCCGTTGATACCAACTTCCTCCAGCTGTTCGATTACCGCCTGACGGGTTGCGACAAGGACAGGATACTGCCTTCAACCGATCAGGTAATTATCTCGGAAA
>JAZQOH010000079.1:0-142814 GCA_045627725.1 Prevotella sp.
CAGGTGCATCTGGTGCTTCGCCCCAGCCCACCATGTCCCAGTCATACTGTGTCGGCTTGCCAAACTTCACGTTCTGCGCATAAAGCGTCATACTGCTGCAACTCATGATAAGCAGAGTCGCTACAAAACGGATGATGTTTCCTTTATTCATAGTTGTATGTGTTAAATTTTACTTTTTTAGATGATGACTTGGAGAACGCATTCTTTCAAAAAATTAACAACTGAAACTTTATTTTTATCAAGTTCAAAGCTTGCATATCCAGCAAACGAACCATTCAATTTTGTTACTATATTAACGGGGGGCAGCCCCCCTAGTTCATACCGAGTGCAAAGTTAATAAGAAAAGATTGAAACACCAAAGAAATGTTGTTTCATTTTGTTTCTCATTTGAGCGAAGGGAGAAAACCGTCTCTGAACTTACTATTAACAATATGAAGGAACCTCATTTTGTCTGTCAATGTTCATCATTAATCATCAATAACAGTCGATAACCGTACAAAACCTTACATAACCGTCAACTCCAATTTTCAACATATTATCTTTGCAGGCATGGGTTCCATCAGTGACCACCCTGCGGAGAGACGCAAGTCACAGCCGTGAGATAAAAGGTCCCTTAGTAGTTCAGATATACCGCTGACGATGAAGTCTCGCTCTGTCCCACAGCCCGACAACGAGCAACGCATACCTCCAATGGAGGAGATAACCAATATCACCATCGTTCTGCGACGAAGAAGTGTCCGGGAGAGCATTTTCTGTTTCTGCTGCTTACCAGCAAAAGTTCCTACTGCTGCTGTCGTACTCACCGAGAGAATATTTATGCTCCGCTTTCACTTCGCCTTGGGGCAATAAATATTATGCGGGAGAAGGGGCTGGTGTGTGGCTATGTCTTCAAGTTCCCTGAATCATCACATCAGTAATTCAGGGAGACCTCAGGGAGACTTCAGGGAGAGTTGAAACAAACTCTCCCTGAAGATAACGCACTATAGTTCAATAATATAGACTGTCTTCAGGGAGAGAGGGAGAGTAGCGAGAAAATGCTATATTTTTGGACCGAGGAGTCAGACCTAGGCTTAACTTGACAGCCTAGGTTAGACCCCCTGGTTCATATTCTCCTTGTCCATCATTTGCAACTCATAATAAGCAGAGTCGCTACAAACGGATGATGTTTCTTTTATTCATTGTTGTATGTGTTAAATTTTACTTTTTTTGAGATGACTTGGACAGCGTACCTCGACTCATCTCACGACAATCACAAATTTTCAAAGGTTAATATCTCGTCGAACTCACGTTATATCAGAACAATCTCGGTAATTGTATCAAATAATCTTTATTTTTTTCAGCAATCGATGGCACAAGAAAACCGCCTATAGATATAAAGGAATCACATGCTTTAAACGCTGTAGAATCCACAAATCCATAATAATAACTAACTTCTTCTTTTTCTCCCACAACAATAGAGTCAGCAGGATAGGTTTCTACCTCTTTTATTGGGATTGAACTATATGATATGTTTCGAATGAGTTTTATATCAGGATGATAAGAATAAAGATACAATGTATCTGCATAGGGCATTATTCTGAAATATTGACGATCGGAAAAATTCCTACATTGAATTACATTGTCCATACAGAAGAGGTTTTTCCCGATTCGAACTTCCCCTATCAGACCAGGGTACTTATTGTAGTTCACATATATAAACAAATGATGATATTTGTCATAATGCAGTTCTGCTCCAAACAAATATTGATATAACCCAGCTAAGAAAATAACAGGGAATATGATGATAAAGGCTAAAAAATAAATATGAAGATTTTTCATAAATTTTTGATATGATTTTCTATATTCTTTGCTAAAATATACTTTTAAAAAAACTATAAATATTCATAAAACCACTTTTACCTTGCTTTGGTAATGAATGGCGTCCTAACATAAAACCATACTTTTCTGCATTTCTCGTAGATGGTCCTTCTCTTTTTGTAATTATGATAGAATTTGACTGATACACATGAGCCAGAGAACCGTCCCCAAACTCATTCCATACTTGCAAGTGTTAGTAATATCATAATCATTATGTTCTTCATAATTGTGAGTTTTTACGGATTCCACATTTTCATATGATATAGACCTGTGAATGGTACACAGTCCTATATCTCAGTATCAGAATATTTAATTTAGATTATGAACCTTAGTGGTATCCTTGTCGTTTTTTTGCAGATAAATCGCTTGCTGAGGATTTTTCTTTAGGTATTCTATAATTCTTTTCTTGGCAACTGAGTATTTCGCCTCAGGACTGCTATCCCAATTTTTCCAAAAGGGGAAATCATATAATACAGCTTTCTTTTCTATAATAAGATACTCTGCTATTTCTGGTTGAACAAACAAAATTGCAAGATCAGCTGGACTAAGTCTATTATGCTTTGTGTTATAATCAGCTCCATATTCTACCAGTAATTTAACAATCCCCAAGTCTCTTCCGGGACCTATGGACTCATGAATTATATAACCGTAGTTCGGGTCTGCTCCTCGTTCTAATAATTCTTTGCAGTATCTCACACCAGATTCGTATAAACTGTAATAGGTAACAGCATAATATAATGGTGTACGTTTTTCATAGTCGCTAATAAAATTCGGATCTGCACCATGATTCAAAAGACAATGGAAAGCTTCATATTTATGATTATATATTGCAAACATCAATAGTGAGCTGCCAAAAAATCTATCTCTTGTATCAACAGATATATCTGGATAGCTCTTTAGAAACTTGACGATTGCCATAGTATCATTATCATCAACGTACTTTGCCAAGTCCTCTACTGCTGTATAGTCAAAGTTATTGATGGAATGAAAAGTATAAGGATGAGGAACATGCTTGTCCACACAGGAATAACAAGATAAAACTATAAGAATAACAATAATATTTTTCATAAAAAATCTATTTTAATATATATCTTGCACATCCAATCGTATGCTTATACAAACTCAAAATAACATCATCAACTGTATTTCTCGAAAAGAGGACTGCAGCATCATGAAGATCTGAATAAATCCTCACTTCTTCAATAATCTGTTGCAAAAATACAAACTTTATTTCTTATCACCAAACTTTTCCTTTATTTTATCCGTCATTGTTCATCATATCTCATCGTTGTTCATCGTATCTCACCTTATCTCATCAATTTACTTGCTCAATATATTATCTTTGCAGGCATGGGTTCCATCAGTGACCACCCTGCGGAGAGATGAAAGTCATAGCCGTGAGATAAAAGGTCCCTAAGCTTTACAGATATACCGCTGACGATGAAGTCTCGCTCTGTCCCACAGCCCGACAACGAGCAACGCATGCCTCCAATGGAGGAGATAACAAATATCAACATCGCCGGTGACGAAGAAGTGTCCGGGAGAGCATCTTCTGTTTCTGCTGCATATCAGCGCCCTTTTGAGGGGGGGCGCTGGCGTACTCGCCGAGAGAATGTTTTAGGCTCCGTTTTCACTTCGCCTAGGGGCAATAAATATTATGCGGGAGAAGGGGCTGGTGTGTGGCTATGTCTTCAAGTTCCCTGAATCATCACATCAGTAATTCAGGGAGACCTCAGGGAGAGACGGGAATTACTCTGTACGCTTGAGTACAATCTTCTGCCCGTAGGCAGTATGAATCTGTTTTTCGAAATTGCAGACTGCCTGATAATCTTCCTTTGCTCCTTCGTAAACATTGCGAACCAAAGAGTACGAGAGATGAATAACGTTGTCCCTGGTCTCAACCGTTACAACAAGATGACCAAAAGCAGTCGCCACATCCATCTGTTTTGGCAGTGACTCCACGACAAAACCCTCTGGTATGATGACTTTTACGTTTTCTTTGTCTTCATAGCCGATTCCCATGCTGACGCCTTGAGTTCTCTCCTTCACGACAGGTAGAAGCGAATGGTTCTTATGCATTGGATTGGCAGGAATCATCATTCGTGTACCCGACAATGTGGCATAGCCAGTGCTTACCGTACCTATTGAGGTCGTAAGGAGCGGACATTCTTCCTCCACCTTCATCTCAAAGTTCCTGAACTCTTCCACTCTGCCAAGATTCCATCGGTTTGTCAGCACTTTCTTCTGTTCCTGCTCCTTCTCATGGGTCAATCCATAGAAGTTTTCATACTGCGCATTGCTTGCAGTATGACGGATGTCGAGGAGTGTCTTTCCATCAGCCGAAGGGGTAATGGTGATGTCCGAATCCCATAGGTTTTCTGCAGGTGCATAGTCGGGAATGGTGATGAACCGTCCTCCTTCAGGCGTTATCACTACGGCATCATGACCTGCCATGTCGTTATGACGATAGCCTACCGGCAGTTCGAAATTGGTGCATTCTATCCAAATGGTGTCATTATCCTGAGGAACGTAGAGGAAGACGTGGTTGCACTGATTGAGTGAGGCAAGGTCACGTTTCAACCTCTTGCGGTTTGTGTTTATGATGACGGGATATGATTTCACTCCTGCATGCTCGAGCATTCCCATCAGCATGCATGTCAGGGCTTTACAGTCGCCGAAACCTGTCTGCGCAGTGACAGATGCAAGTTCTGGTTGCCAACCTCCAATGCCCAGTTGGATACTAATGTAGCGTGTCTTTTTCCGCATCAACGCACAACATTGTTCAATCTTCTTTTCAGGGGCTTCGGCAATGGCTTTGTCTACCTCTGCAGCAAGACTAGCAGGAATAGTCTGCCTGCCTTCCCACAGTTTCCAGTTCCATTCGCCAAGGGTTTGCCATGATTCGAACGAGCCTCTATTGCCATAGCAGTTGAACGCCTGTGGCACAAATTCCACGACAGGCTCAACGTTGCTGAAGGCAGGCGACGCTGGCTCATTCTTCAGACCTGGCAGATTGTTCATCGTTGCCCTGTATACGGTCATCATTTTTCCACCTATCTGCTCTGTTGTCGTAAGCACTTGCGTGTCAGTGTTCTTGGCTGAATAGCACACCTTCATGTCCTGCGGCACGGTGAGCGAATATGATGCTTCCTCCACATTGACATTATAGCCCGGCAGCGGATTCAGAGAGCCAAAGGTCACAACGAGATTCGAGAACTCCAGAGTGTAGTCGTAGGTGACATGCACAGGAAACTGAGGTGGAGTATAATCGAACGACATCGTGTAGGCATTGGTCTTGAAATTTGACGAATACTCACTCATCACAAGGTCGTTCTTCTTCACCTTCCTGAGCACCTTTCCGTTAGCATCGGTGATGATGCCAGAGAATGCTCCAAGGTCAATAGCTTTCCTCTCTAATGCAACACCGAAGTCAGCCAAATGCTCTGCCTGCTTATTGTGAATGGTAATTTCACGATGCGTACTGATTGTCATGCTCTCATCAGAACGGCACACGACAGTGGTGACGTCTTTGTTGACAGTTGCATCCTGAGCATAAGCCAAAAGGGTGGAAAGTGAGAGCAGGAGGAAAACTATTTGCTTCATCATTCTGCTGCTTTTTCTGATATTACAAGCATCTCATTGCATTTGCTGACAAGTGTGTCATAGAATTCCTTCACCAATTTATAGGAATCAACAGGGAAGAACAGGTTGTTTGTTGTGATGCGGCAAGTCACGTTGACGGCATTCTCAGTCTCGTTCACCAAATAACGCACAATCAGACCTTTATCGGGAAGTTGCATATTTACTGGAGCTGGTGTCTCTTCAAGATGATAGCCCTCAGGAAGTGCCAGTTTGAGTGAAATGGTCGTCTGGCCCTTTGTACCAAATTCTATAGGCATGTTGCTTGTCTCGGCAGTGAATGGGTTCTTTTCATAGAAAGGGAACAGCAATGGAGCAATGTAATACTTGTCGCCGGCATCCAGCTGACGATTGAAGCTGTATTGCTCAGAAACCATTGAAGAGAAATCCTCGCGTCCCTGCGTCTTATATTCTGTAATGTCGATATTATTCTCGGCAGCAATGTCTGCAACATAGGCAGCACTGTCGTTCTTCTCATCCCATGCATTACGGAAACGCAAAGCTGAATTATCACGATATGAACGCGAAAAAGTTCCGGAAACAGCACCATCGGCAGACAATTTTGCATCTATCAATATAATATCACGATGCTTTATATTGTCCTGCAGAGACACCCCGTAGTAACTTCCGTCTTGCTTCAACAATATGGCACGATCAACATTCAAATCTGTTGGCAGGGCATCAATATATCCGTTTTCGGCCGATGCATCATAGTAATGCAAATTGCCTTCCTCGTCTGCAAAAGCAACGACAAATGTGTTTAGAGCATCAATTGATGGCGTGAAAGGCAGACGGCCACGCGAACGGCGGCTCATGACTACAGGATTTGCTTCCACGCCAGCATTCTTGAGCATGCTGATAAGGATGAAGTTGAGATCGGCATTGTCACCGGTACCTTCTTTTGTCACCTTCGAAAGCGAATTGCCCGTCAGCGCATACTCTTTGTTCCAACGCAGATGTTTCTTCAGCAGTTGCACACATGCTGCAGCCTTTTCCATAGCTGTTGGCAAAGAGGAAATGCCTGCAGCCGCAACCTCTTCCTTGAAAGGATTCTTCTGCTTTAGGCATCCACCGAACATGTCATCCTCCAGAAGCATTCCATTCACATCAGCCTGCGACGTGGTGTAGTTTTTATAGACATAGCCGGGAATATTGATGCCTTGCAGTTCGCATGTCACCTTTGTGGCGAAATCCCTTGGACAGTAGATGTACTCATTGTCCTTTGGCAGTGCAGGAAGATTGTTGCCGATAAAATCGTGTATGACGTCCTTCGTGTCGAGACGAGTATTGGCCTCTTCATCTCTATTTGCAACCAAATTAGCCGAACCTGTCTGGTTCACTCTGTATGTGAATTCCTCTGGAAGGGCGATACGGAAATGAGTATAGTTGACCGGACATGAACTCTGTGCAATCCATGTTGGGAGGTCGAAGAGGGCATCGCGCATGATTTCGTACTGATACTCAATGACCGATCCCACCTTTGCCTGTGGTATCGTAAACTCAGTTGAAATGAATGATCTGTTAAGACGCTTCTTCGACACCATGTCGCCAGACATCTTCGTCTTCTGGATCTTTCCGCCTTCAAGATTATACGAGAAAGCCTTCAGACCCTGCAACTGGTCATTGGAACCACTGCCTTTTTCTATGTTGCGAAGAGTCAACTTCACGTTTGCATAGTCAAGACCATCCTCCTTAAGTATTTTTATTCGGCGCTTGTAAACCATCAGCAGTTTGAGACCTACCGTGTTTACCACTCGTACATCGAAATCCTCATAGAGCACAACAGCGTTTGCCTCCTTGTCATAGACACACTCCGTCATGTTCATCTCCTCCATAGTAGGATTGCCCATCTTCTTGTTCACAGTCTGAGCATTTGCTGTCAGTGCAAGCACAATGCAAACACACGACATAATAAAACTTCTCATTTTTTTGTTATTAAGTTTGTTTATTTCTATATATAGTTTTAGATTACGAGTGCAAAATTAATAAGAAAAGATTGAAACACCAAAGAAAAGTTGTTTCATTTTGTTTCTCATTTGACCGAAGAGAGGAATTAGTCGGAGATCCGTCTCCGATCTTACCCCAAGTTACATTTGTGTTACATAATAGAAAGAAATAATATCCTTGAAGCCTAGTAGGACGATAAATTACAACGTCTGTATGGAATGTTTATGTTTTTTCCTATCCTTCCCTAAAGAAATCGAGGGCATCTTCTATCTCCTCCTTGGTGGCTGTCTGATTGATGCGGATATCGCCGATGCCACCCATGAGGGTGAAGTTGATGATACCGGCAGTGTTCTTCTTGTCGTGAGTCATCAGTTCGAGGAGGGTAGGGTAGTCATCGCAGGTGATAGGGAGAGTGCCGTAGTTCTCGCGAATGAAGGTAACGGTCTGGCGCATGATGTCAACAGGGAAACCAGTCTTGTGGCAGGCAAGGTATAGCTCTGGGATGATTCCAAAGGCTACGGCATAGCCATGGAGAACGGGTTGGTTGGTCTTCATAGCCCATGACTCGAAAGCATGACCAACGGTATGACCGAGATTGAGAGCCTTACGGATGCCATGCTCATGAGGATCTTCCTCTACGATGCGCTCTTTCACCTGAACACTCTCTGCCACCATACGCTGCAGTTCCTTGAGGTCAGGTTTGACGAGGTCGAAGGAAAGAAGTTCGCTGAGCATCGCTGTCGTCTCGCGATTGATGATGCCATGCTTGAGCATCTCAGCATAGCCGGAAGCGATATTCTCGCTGTCGAGAGTCTTGAGGAACTCCGTGCAGAGAATGACATATTTTGAGTCATTGAAGACACCAATCTCATTCTTCAGACCTCCGAAGTTGAAACCAGTCTTTCCACCCACCGAAGCGTCCACCATGGAGAGAAGGGTAGTAGGAATGTTGATGAAGTTGATGCCACGCTTGAAGGTAGATGCAGCGAAGCCTCCAAGGTCGGTTATCATACCACCGCCAAGATTGATGAGCAAGGAATGACGTGAGGCACCGCCTTTCTGCAGTTCCTCCCAAACATGAGCCACAGACTCCAGAGTCTTCTCCATGTCCGTAGCACCGATAGTGATGGTCTTTGCTCCTGCGAGGCAAGGGAAATCCTTAACTACAGGCCAGCAGAGGTCTATCGTGGTGGTGTCGGTAAGTACGAAGATGCGGTCATGCTCGCAATCGGAGATGGCAGCAGACAGTTCTGCAGCCAAATCCTTTGATATGATAACTCTTTGATTCATTGTATTGTTTTTACTTTACGGAATATTTCTTGCCATTGAGGATATAGAGACCAGGACGAGAGATAGTGCCAATCTTCTGTCCCTGGATGTTATATATTGCTCCATTCTTGACCACGGCAGTCTCTGTCTTTGATATGCCTGTTGCATCATGCTTCTTGTAGAAGATGGTGAGATTAGCATAGAGCTGCTTGTTCTTGCCTGAGAGAGATGAAGGGTCAATAAGGGAATTGTCGAAAGTGAAGGTCACGTTGCTCTTCGCGTTGATATTCTTCAGATTGAATGTGACAGGGTTAGTGCCCATGCTTCCTCCTGGGAAAGTGAATTTCTCGCTGAGGCTATTGGTCTCGGAATCGTCGATGTATGCACCTGTGAGGTAGATAGAACGGTCTGCAGAAGTCTGGAGGTTGTTGCTGTAGCCCTCGATGCTAATACCTGTGATGATGTATCCCTCGTTTACCTTTATTACCCATTTCTCACCATTCTCACCAGTGCGTATCTTGGAGAAGGACTTGGTGGAATTTGACAACTCGCCATATTCTCCGAAGGTGTAGGACTCACCTTTTGCGATGGCTTTGTCGGTTGTGATGACAGGCATGTATTCCATTTTCTCGGCATTAGGATCCTCTTCCGGAGCCTGATACTTAGGAGCATGGCTTGCTGACTGCATGACGTATGAGTTGCGAGCGATGCCGAGAGATTCTGCAAGACTGTAACCAAGGTGTGGAGGCTGGTTGTAGCTTGAGTTCTGCCATGCTACACCCATGCGATAAACATGGTCCTGCATGAGGCAAGGAACCTTGTATGTGGTAGGTTCTGGTGTAGAGAATACCATAAGAGTCATGGTGTTGACTCTCGTATCCGATTCATATTTGTAAAGTACGAGTTCTTCGCGCCAGTCTCCGAAGAGGTCTGCCTGAAGGCATGGAGTTGCCTTTGTGGTATTGCATGACTCAGGGTCGCCATGAGCATCAAACTCGAGGAAAGTAGCAAAACTGCTTCCATTCCAATATTTGATGGATGGGGAACTCTTGCCAGTAGTGCTGTTATAGTGACCATCAAATGTCTGGTCGAATGGATCTCGTGTCCAGTAGATGCGGAAGTTTGTATCACCTTTCTTCGCAGGTATTCCTGATACTCCGTCGCATGCAAGCATGCTGTTTGCTGAACTCCAGAACTCGCTTCCTTTATGCTTTGGATAGAAGTCGCCAGCAAGTCCTCGGCCATTATCGTTGTCACTCGTTGCGTTGACGATGAGTTCGCCTGTGGTAGCATCATGTACGTCATATCCATAATGAGGTCCTTCCTCGTGAGGCATCATTATCTCAAGACCTGGGCGGTCTGGGCAAAGGTCGGCAAGATGAATGGCGTCGCCGTGTCCAAGTCCAGTAGAGCAGAGAAGCTTACCGTTATGGTCGATGGTAGCACTACCCATCACTATTTCATCAAAACCGTCAAGGTCAACATCGCCAACAGATATGCCGTGCACACCCTGTCCGAAGCTTGACTTGCCGCTACCATTATATATTTCCTTACCCGTAGAGTCATAGGTTTTCCATGCAGATGCTTCATCTCCAGCATGGAGCCAGCGAGTCTTTAGTTCCTTGCCATCCCAATCCACAGCCCAGAAGAATGCGTAGGTGTAGTAACCGCGCTGAATGATAGCAGAAGGAAGTTTGTCGAGACCATCAAGATAAGCTGCGGCGATGTTGTATCGTTCACCGCGGTTGTAGTTTGTTCCCTTGCCGATTACGCTCTCCCATCCTCCATAGGATGTGGCACCTGTGGCGAAAGGCTTAGCTGAGCGAGGTGGGTTATACCAAACGGTATGCATGGCAGCTCCGGTTTCGCCATTGAAGACGGTGAGGAACTCCTCGCCGCTTGTGGAGTGACCATTGCTGTTGATGCAGTTCTTGTTGTTGTCAACAGCCTTGATAGCATCATCGGTAGCAGCAGCTGTTACAAAGTTACCTTTTCCGTCCTTTGAATTAGGTGCTGTCTTGCATATCATCTCAGCCTTTCCGTCACCATCGAGGTCATATACGAGGAACTGTGTATAGTGGTTGCCGGTGCGGATATTCTTACCGAGATTGATGCGCCAGAGTAGTGTGCCATCCATCTCCAGGGCATCGATGATGCAAGGTGATGTCTGTCCTGTGCTGCCGCTGTCCTGAGCGTTATTAGGCATCCATTTGAGAATGAGTTCGTAATCGCCATCGCCATCAAGGTCGCCAACGCTCATATCGTCAGGAAAATAATAGCCCAATCCTCCTCCGTTGGAGGCTGTTATTGCAGATGGACGGTCCACCTTTATTGCCATGAACATATTGTTCCATGCCTTTGCCTCGCTCTTCTCCTTTATCTCGCCAGCAACGACGGTCTCTACGGTATATATATCATCTGCTTTTCCAGAAGCATCGAGATAGTTCGTATTGGTGGAAATGTCAGAGACAATCTTTGTGCCGTTGCGATAGACATTGAAAGTGGTGCCTTCCGGGTCTTCCTTCAGCGAACGCCATGAAACGAGAATGCCGTTGCTTGCCTTAACTGCAACCGGAGCACGATTGAGTTTCTCTGCCACCTGCTGTGCCAATGCAAATGAGGTGGAGACAAGCATCAAGAGGAGAGAAAAGATTGTTTTTTTCATAAAAATAGTTTGGTAGTTAGTTTGTCTTATATGAAGATTTGTTGTTCTGGATAAATTTTTTATGTGATTTTAAATGAATATTTGCTTGCAAAAGTACTAAAAAAATATCTATTATTGAAATTTTGTATTAAAAAAGTGGAAGAATGATGTAATGTAAGAATTTTTTAACAACTATTAGACTTTCCTTGAGTAAACTTTTTCTTAGTGTTTTCGTCAATGATAACGTAAGTCCAAACAAAACATTTTTAGTATGCGATCAAAATTATTGGTATTTTTTTCCACAGTCCTTTTTTCTCTGACTGCTATGGCGCAGGACAGGAAGATAAGCGGAACGGTCTTTGATAAGGAAACAAGGGAACCTATTATCCAGACCACGATTCAGCTATTGAAAACAGACTCTACTTACGTTGCCGGTGCGACGACCAATGAGGATGGTGAATTCTCGCTCGTTGCTCCTGCTAATGGTAAATATATCCTTAAGATGACGAACATAGGATATAAGAATGTAGAGAAGAATATAAACATTGCCGACGACAAGGATATGGCAATGGGCAAGATCAACCTCGAGCAGGATGCCGTTATGCTGAAAGAAGTAGTGGCAAAGGGTGTTGCTGCCAAAGTGACAGTAAAGGAAGACACCTTTATATATAATGCAGCGGCTTATCGCACTCCGGAAGGTTCCGTTGTGGAGGAACTCGTAAGGAAGCTCCCTGGAGCACAGGTGGACGAGCAGGGTAATGTGACCATCAACGGTAAGTCGGTGAAGAAGATTAAGGTGGATGGTAAGGAATTCCTTTCCGGCGATACCAAGACTGCTCTCAAAAACCTTCCTACATCCATCATCGAGCGTGTGAAGGCATACGACGAGAAGAGTGATCTTGCCCGTATCACAGGTATCGACGACGGTGATGAATCTACCGTTCTCGACTTTGGTATCAAGATGGGTATGAACAAAGGTACCCTTGCGAATCTCAATCTCGGCATTGGAACACATGGACGCTATTCTGAGCAGTTGATGGGAATGTACACTAAGTCTGATTTCAGAATAATGGGCATGGGTAGTGCAAACAATACCAATGATATGGGCTTCCCTGGTGGCGGTGGAGGCCGTGGCTTTGGTGGAGGTCGCAATGGTCTTACTGCATCGAAGATGGGAATGATAAACCTCAACTATCAGGGCGATAAGCTTCAGGCTGATGGAGGCGTAAGATGGAACCATAGCGATGGGGATTCCTTTAGCAAGACTTCTGTGGAGAATTTCGTATCGACAACAGGATCGTTCACAAACAGCTTGAGTCAGAACTATTCACGCAGTAACTCATGGAACGTGAATGCTCGCTTAGAATGGAAGCCAACGGAATATACAAACATTATGTTCCGTCCACAATATAGCTATTCCACTAATGACGGTTTGTCTTCAGGCACCTCTGGAACATATAATGAGGACCCTTATCTGTACGTTTCAGATCCTTTGTCAAAGGAATTCATTATTAATGCAAAGGGAGATACCATCAATATCAATGCCAATAAGAATAAGTCATTGTCGTATGGAAAGAATGAGAGTGCAAGCGGTATGCTTCAGTTCAATCAGAAGTTTGGCGACAATGGTCGCAACCTGACACTTCGCATAGATGGTGGTTTCGGTGATAATGCAAGCAACAGCTTGTCCCTCGAGGAACTCAAGTCTCGCGCTGCTGATGCTGCAAGAGGATTGGATGATTCTTACTGGACTCCAAGGTTGACCAATCGTTACAGCCTCACTCCTACAAAGTCAAAGAACTACACTCTTCAGACAACATATTCTGAGCCAATAGCGAAGGCTACTTTCCTGCAGTTCCGCTATCAGTATCAGTATCGCTATAACAAGAGTGACCGTAACACATACGACTTCAGTTCATTTACTCACATGATGGATAATCCATTGGACTACCGTCATGACTATGACTTCATGAAGCAATATGTCTTGGATCCTTCGGGAAAGCCTCTGGATTATTACCTCGATAAGGATGTGAGTCGTTATTCAGAATATTCTACTTATACTCATGTCATAGAGTTGATGATTCGCATGATACGAGAGAAGTATAACTTCAATGCCGGTGTTCAGCTTCAGCCACAGCGTACCCATTTCATACAGAACTATCAGGGTGTCTTTGCTGATACCGTACGCAATGTGACAGACTTCACTCCTACACTTGACTTCCGCTATAAGATTTCCAAGGTGAGCCAGTTGCGCATCAACTATCGTGCTAACACAAGTCAGCCAAGCATGACAAACCTTTTGAATGTAGTGGATGACAGTAGTCCTCGTAACATATCAATGGGTAATCCAGGCTTGAAGCCTTCTTTCCGAAGCAACATCAGCGCATTCTATAATGGATATCGTCAGAAGTATATGCAGTCATGGATGGCTAACATTCGTTTCAATACTTCAAAGAATGATATCTCAAACATGGTGTCTTACTATGATAAGGAGACGAAGGTGAATCTTAATGGTAAGGATTATATTGTGCCTGCCGGTGGTCGTATTACAAAGCCTGAGAATATCAACGGCAACTGGGATATCTCCGGTGACCTTATGTTCAATACTTCCGTTGATACTCTCGGCAACTGGAACGTGAACACATTCACTAACCTTCGCTATGCTAACCATGTGGGTTATCTTTCTGTAGGAATGCAGGACTCACAGGTTAATACGACTAAGGATTTCTCCGTTGGTGAGCGTCTTTCATTCAGTTATCGTAACGACTGGCTGGAGATTGAACCTAATGCGAACGTTAGATATAATCATGCTCGTAACGAACTCCAGGCTGCAAGCAACCTTGATACATGGGAATTTAACTATGGTTTGAACGTGAACATAACGGCTCCTTGGGGAACAAGTTTCAATACAGGAATTTCAAACAACTGCCGTCGTGGATATAATGACGATTCGATGAATACCAACGAGTTGGTATGGAATGCACAGATTTCGCAGAGTTTCCTCAGAGGAAGACCTCTCAGCGTTTCGCTTCAGTTCTATGATATCCTTCAGGAACAGAGCAACTTCTCACGTTCCATCTCTGCTATGATGCGTAGCGACGCGTGGTATAACAGTATCAACAGCTATGCTATGTTGAAGGTTACATATCGCTTCAATGCCTTCGGTGGTAAGGAAGCTCGTCGCGGCATGGGTGACTGGGGTGGTCGTCCAGACTTCGGTGGACAGCGCGGAGGTAATCGTGGTGGACAACGAGGAGGTAATCGCGGTGGCGGTGGCTTCGGAGGTCCTGGTGGCTTCGGCGGCGGATTTGGCGGTGGCTTCGGCGGAGGCGGACGCTTTTAATTAAAAGAGTGAAGAGTGAAAAGTGAAGAGTGAAGAATTTAAGTTTGTAATGATTGCTTATGGAATCACCCCATGACCTTCAAATGTAACTTGAATTCTTCACTCTTCACTTTTCACTCTTCACTCTATGATGATTTCAGTCTTCGCCGAAATCATCATCATCATCATCAAAACCAAACATAGCAGGTTCGATGAAGGCATCCATGGCTCGACGGTCCTTCTTTGTCGGACGACCTGTGCCTCGGGCACGATCTACGAAACCGCTGATGCGTGACATCTCAAGGAGCTCATATTGCTTAGCATCGGTGACGTTCTCATAAATCTCGGGAACGAGTTTTGCTCCCACACGGTTTTCTATTGCCTTCAATATTTTGAAGGAATAGGTGATAGGTGGTTTCTTGACGCTTATCGTCTCGCCAACCTTTATTATATGGCTTGGCTTAATATTTACTCCATTTTTCGTTACACGTCCGTTCTTGCAAGCGTCAGCTGCAATGCTGCGAGTCTTGAAGATTCTGGATGCCCATAGCCATTTATCTACTCTTGCTTGTTCCATATAAAAGCCCCTCTCCCCTTTTCTGTCACATACTCCGATGTTATCAACATCGGACTACCCCGCGAGGGGGAGGGAGTGTTTTGTAATGAGGGATTGTTTTATTTGTAAATTATATATTTATTATTATGATTAGGCTTTGCTGCTCTCTTTCCCTATCTACTCCCTCCCACTCGGGGGAGGGTAAGGGGAGAGGGGCTACTACTTTTTATTGTATTGGTTCATTGTCCTGTCAATACCAGCAAGAACAAACGATGGAATAATCTCACAGGCAGTCTCTATGCATGGCTTCAGTGTCTCCTTGTCCTCGTCGGAAAACTTACCCAACACCCAATCTACCTGTCCTCCGCGATTGAACTCGCTTCCTATGCCCATACGAAGACGGGCATATTTCTGTCCGATAAGTTGCTGGATATGTCCGAGACCGTTGTGGCCACCATTGCTACCATTACCTTTCAAGCGCATCTTGCCAAGGGGAAGGGCGAGGTCGTCCACAATGACAAGGAGGTGTTCTGTGGGTATATTCTCCTTCTCCAACCAATAGCGAACAGCGTTGCCGCTGAGATTCATGAATGTAGTAGGCTTGAGGAGGAAGAGTTTGCGACCCTTCACGCTCGTCTCAGTAACGTAGCCGTAGCGCTTATCTTCGAAAGTCACTTCCTGCTTGGCGGCGAAACTGTCTATCACCATCCATCCTGCGTTGTGGCGCGTCTCGTGGTATTCAGGGCCGGGATTGCCTAGTCCTACGATAAGATATTTTTCCATTTGATATTGAGATAGATTTCGTTATATCGATATATAGAAACGTTGTAATATCGAGATTATATGATTTCGTTATTACTACGTTATTTTCCTCTTTCACTAAGAAAAGGGCACCGCCAAAGTCTTGGCAGTGCCCTTTATCTTTCTTTGTCTCAGGTCTGAGATTACTTCGCAGCAGCGGCAGCAGCGGCAGCAGCAGCCTGTGCAGCACGAGTCATCTTAACAGAGCAAACGACAACTTCCTTACCAGTAGCAAGCTCAAGACCATCGTAGTGGAGGCTACCAACCTTGATTGACTTACCGATTTCGAGATCTGTAACGTCGATGTCAAGCTTCTCTGGGATGTTAGCGTAAGGTGCAGTAACCTTAATCTGACGGATAGAGAGAGCCATACGACCACCGGCACGTACACCAGCAGCGTGACCAACGAGATTAACAGGAATACCAACAGTGATTGGCTTCTCTGGAGTTACCTCGTAGAAATCTACGTGGAGGAGTGCATCTGTTACTGGGTGGAACTGAAGTTCCTTGAGGATAGCGATGTGCTTCTCACCAGCGATGTCGAGGTGGATGATGTAGATGTTTGGTGTGTAAACTACCTTGCGGAGTTCTGCAAATGAAACTGCGAAAGACTCTGCTACTGGGAGACCATTCTCACCCTTCTTCTCACCGTAAAGGTTGCAAGGTACGAGACCTTCCTTACGCATCAGCTTAGAAGCCTTCTTACCGCTGTCGCTTCTCTTCTGACCTGTTACATTAATTTCTAACATAATGTGTTACTCTAAATTAAGTTGTTAAACAAAAAGTGTTAATTGCTTAATTCGCCATCACACGAGAATCATCTCATTTCGGGGATGTGCTCATAAAAGCGGGTGCAAAGGTACACATTTTAATTGATTTAGGCAAAGATTATAGTGAAAAACCTCAAAATAAATGATAAAAATCATCAATTATCTTGCTTTCTTACCTTTTTTTTCTTACCTTTGCATCGATTGTTGGCCTGAAGCGCAGGCGCAGCCAATGGAACAACAGTGACAGTGTATAAAGAAAAACTTACAAGAAAGCAAGAATGATTAACAGAGATCTTATCCGACTAAAGGCAGTACAGTTAACCTATGCCTATTTCCAGAATGGTAATCATAACATAGAGAATGCAGAGAAAGAATTGCTCTTCAGTCTTTCCAAGGCATATCATATGTATAACTATCTCCTTATGCTCATCATCGCTCTAACTAATATGGAACGCAAACGCTATGAAGTGGCTGTTGCGCGTTGGAATCGCGGTGATGGTCCTGAACCTTCCAAGAAATTCATCAATAACCGTTTCGCAGTTCTTCTTGAGAATAACAAGATGCTTCTCGCCTTCGCTGATGAGCAGAAGAATGTATGGAATGATAGCGTGGAGTATGTCAGCAGGTTGATGACACAGATAGAGCAGAGCGAGGTGTATAATGAATATCTTGCTTCGCCTGAGTCTTCGTTTGAGGAAGACCGTGAGCTGTGGAGAAAGATTTATCGTCAGTTCATCCAGGATAATGAGGATATCGATGCTGTACTCGAAGAGGTGAGCCTCTATTGGAATGATGACAAGGAAATTGTTGATACTTTTGTTCTGAAGACCATTAAGCGCTTTACGGAAGAATCAACAGAGGAACAGGAACTTCTTCCTGAGTTCAAGGATGAGGAGGATCGTGACTTTGCCCGTAAGCTCTTCCGTGCCAGCATCCTCAACATGGAGCAGTATCAGCGCTATATGAGTGAGGCTTCACGCAACTGGGATTTCTCTCGTCTCGCATATATGGACGTTATCATCATGCAACTTGCCATTGCCGAGATGCTTAATTTCCCAGGTATCCCTGTCAATGTAACCATCAACGAGTATGTGGAACTTGCAAAGCTTTACTCTACGCCTCGTAGTGGTGGCTATATCAATGGTATGCTTGACACAATAGCTCGCCATCTCATTGCAACGGGCAAGATGTTCAAGCAAATGCCAGAGAGAAAATAACAATTGACAATTAACGATTATATTGAAATTTATTAACAATTAAAATATCCCTCAAAGGTAACCATCAACTCCCTCTCGGGAGAGAGATGGGGCGAGGGGCTTAAAATTATGAGTACAATGTTTTTGGCTGCACAGGCAGCACAGGGTGGTGGCATGTCCATGATCCTTATGATGGTGGCACTTTTTGCTATCATGTATTTCTTTATGATTCGTCCTCAGCAGAAGAGACAGAAGGAGATTCGTAATTTCCAGAACTCTATCACAGAGGGAACAAAGGTAGTTACCGGCGGTGGTGTTTATGGTACAGTACGTCGTGTGAACATTGAGAACAATAGCGTAGAGGTGGAAATCGCACGTGGCGTTGTTGTTACATGTGACCGTGGTTACGTTTTTGCTGACGCTACTGTAGGTCAGAGACAGTAATCGGATTGTTGTGATGGCTTCAGAAGTATTACAGAAAATATATACACCTATCAGGGATTTCCTGTTGAAGTTCCTCAACAGGGAATTCATGATTTTCCTGTTCTTCCTTGCCATCAGCGCTGGGTTCTGGCTCATTATGACTCTTAATGAGACATACGAGCGTGAAATAAAAGTACCTCTGCATCTTACGGGAGTGCCAAACAATGTGGTAATCACCGATCCGTTACCAGATTCTGTACGAGTCGTGGTTCGCGATAAGGGCTATGTGCTTCTTCCTTATTATTATAGTGATGCTATCCAGCCTGTGAACCTTCTCTTCTCATCCTATGCTAAGTCTGTAGGAAAGGGAAGTGTTTCCGTTGTTGAATTGCAGAAACTTATCCGTAGTATGCTCTATAGCAGTACTACGATTGTTTCTGTAAAGGCTGACAAACTGGATTTTACCTATAATTTCGGAATATCAAAACGAGTACCGATTATCTTCGATGGTCAGGCAAAGACGGAAGACAACTATTATCTGTCACATCTTGTATGTAAGCCTGAAAGTGCTACGATATTCGCTTCACAGCATGTATTGGACAGCATAAAAGAAGTTTATACCGATTATTATGTAACAGAATCGTTTAGCGACACTCTTGAGACATACCTTTCTCTGCGAAAGATAAACGGCGTAAAGATTGTACCTAGTAAGGTTAAGGTTTCATTCTATGCCGATATTCTTACCGAGAAAATTGTCGAGGTGCCTATCACGGCTGTCAATATGCCGGCAGGTATGTTACTGAGAACATTCCCTGGTCATGCTTCTGTGAAGGTCGTGGTTGGAAAGGGAAATCTTTCCAATGTCAAGCCTGAGAATTTCCGCGCTACGGTAGATTACAGAGAAGTGGCCGATCATCCTTCCGACAAGTGCACTGTTATACTGTCACTTATTCCGAAAGATGTGGTGAAGGCAACCCTTGAGAACAATAGTGTTGACTATCTCATCGAGAAGCACGAGTAGGGTATGAGAATTGCGATAACAGGAGGCATTGGTTCTGGCAAGTCGTATGTATGCCATCTTCTTGCCCTCCGGGAGATAAAGATTTACGACTGCGATGCTGGTGCAAAGCGTCTTATGCATACCTCTGAAGACATGAAGAAGAAACTTACGTCGCTCATTGGTAAGGATACTTATGTTGATGGTGTGCTTAACAAGGCTGTCGTGGCAGAGTTTCTTCTTGCCTCCGAAGGTAATAAACAAGCAATAAACCGCATCGTTCATCCTGCTGTCATCTGTGATTTCTATTCATCTGGTACAGACTGGATGGAATGCGCAATACTTTACGATGCTCATCTTGAAAATTCCGTCGATTGGGTAGTTTGCGTTTCCGCTCCAGAAGAAATAAGAGTTGAAAGGATAATGGCTCGTGATGGCATATCTGAACAGAAAGCAAAGGAATGGATATCTGCTCAGATTCCCCAGGAGGAGGTTGAGCAGCGTGCCGACTTTGTCATAGTCAATGACGGGAATAGATCGCTCGATGAGCAGATAGATATGATGCTCAATGTAATTGAAAAATTAAAACATCGTTAGGTTGAACAATCGATCTGTCGTAAAGTCGAGTCTCAATATATCGAATATCAAATCGTAGAAAATAAATTATAAACAAATAAAAGAAAATGGAACAGACAATTCTTGCCATTGCTGGCAAACCTGGACTCTACAAATTAGTATCACGCGGTAAGATGAACCTCATCGTTGAGGCTCTCGACGGCTCACACAAGCGTATGCCTGCTTTCGCTTCCGATCGTGTTACTGCTTTGTCCGACATCGCTATGTACACCTATGAGGAAGATGTTCCTCTGATGAAAATCCTCGCTTCTCTTCGTGATAAGGAAGAGGGTAAGGTTTCATCTCTTAATTATAAGAAGGCTTCTGGAGAGGAACTACAGGAGTACTTTTCTACAGTTCTCCCAGACTTCGACCGTGAGCGTGTGCAGAATAGCCACATCAAAAAACTCATCCAGTGGTATAACATCCTCGTAGAGGCTGGCATCACCGATTTTGAAGAGCCAGAGGCAGAGGAAGAAACTGAAGCATAATGATAATTGACATATTAGGGATAATACTTGGAATATTCTGTGTACTGCGTGGTGCCGACAAACTCACCGATGGGGCTGTCAGCATCGCGCAACGCCTTAATATGGCACCTATCGTCATAGGATTAACGGTTGTGGCTCTTGGCACATCGATGCCAGAGTTATTCGTAAGTCTCACTTCTGCTTTGCAGGGGGTAACAGATATTGCTGTGGCTAATGTCATTGGAAGTAATATCTTCAATGTCCTGCTCATTGCTGGTGTCTCTGCGACTGTGGCACCTATGATGATTATGCGTACCACCGTTCGCCGTGATATTCCTGTTGTCATTATCGCATCGGCATTGCTACTCGCCTGTGGACTCTATGGCGAGATAACACGAGCTATGGGTATTGGTTTCCTGCTCCTTATGGTGGCATACACAATTTATGCCATCCGTACGGCGAAGGCGGATGACTCAGAGGATGTGGAACAAAAAGACTATTCATGGATTAAAGCTATTATGCTTTTCATCTTAGGCCTAGCCCTCCTTATCGTGGGAAGTAATGTCTTCGTTACTTGTGCTACCAGCGTAGCTGAAGTGTTTGGCATTAGCGATGCCATTATAGGTCTTACTATTGTGGCAGGAGGCACCTCCCTTCCTGAACTTGCAACATCCGTTGTTGCTGCTCGTAAGGGGCAATCTGCCATTGCTATGGGTAATGTCCTTGGTTCCTGTGTCTATAATATATTATTAATAATAGGTGTCACAGGCACTATCTCTCCCCTTGTTATACAGGGTATCACTCCTATAGACTTCGGAATGATGCTTCTCAGTATCATCCTTTTGTGGCTATTTTCTTTCACCAAGTTCAAACTGGAGCGTTGGGAAGGCATAATCCTTTCCTTGCTCTTCCTCGCCTATATGGCTTGGTTGATAGTTAATATCTAATACATTTCTTACAGAGTATTTTATGTATACAAAAAGTGCAGGCCATTGACCTGCACTTTTTTGTAATATCATTGAAGCAACTATCCTTCAATAGTCTGAATTGTTCCATCCTCGTTGTAGTGGATTTCTGCAACCTTGAGGGAACGGAGGCTGTTGACACCACCTGAAGGTGCTGAGTCGTGATGGAAAAGATACCACTTGCCCTTGAACTTCACGATAGAGTGGTGGGTTGTCCATCCTGCCTTTACAGGAGTGAGGACTACACCCTTGTAGGTGAAAGGTCCGTAAGGACTGTCACCGATAGCGTAGCATATCATGTGAGTGTCACCAGTTGAATAAGAGAAGTAGTACTTACCATTGTACTTGTGGCACCATGAAGCTTCAAAGAAACGATGTGGATCGTCGGCCTTGAGTGGCTTACCATCCTCGCCGAGGATGATTACTGGCTTTGGCTCTTCTGCGAAATGGAGCATATCAGGAGCAAGGCGGGCAACACGTGATGGAAGTGCATCAACCTCAGACTTCTTTGCAGGAACGATACCTTCAGTGTCGCCAGGAGGAGGACATGCAGGACCAACCTCGTTGAAGCACATCTTATTGTCTTTATACCACTGAAGCTGTCCGCCCCAAATGCCACCGAGATAGAAATAGTACTCACCATCGTCATCCTTCAGTACTGCATAGTCGATAGAGTATGAACCATGCATTGGGTCGTTGAGAGGTTTGAAAGGACCTTCTGGAGAGTCTGCGATTGCTACACCTGTGCGGAAGATTTCAGTCTTGTCCTTTGCAGGGAAGTACATGTAATACTTACCATCCTTTTCTTGTACGTCGTTGTCCCAAAGCTGATGGCTTGCCCAAGGAATATCCTCAAGTTTAAGAATGCAGCCATGGTCAACAAGTTCCTTCTCACCACGGCATACTGCCTCGAGGTCGTCGGTAGAGAATACGTGATAGTCCTTCATCTCATACTCTGCACCGCTGTCGTCGTCGCCAACGCCTGCGTCCCAGTCATGGGATGGGTAGATATAAAGTCTGTCGTTCCAAACGTGAACGGATGGGTCGGCCATATAGTCTTTAGGCCAGAGATAGAATTTTCCTTCCATAGTATGTTGTTATTTTTAAGTTATGAAGTTTAAATTGTAAATGTTTTAAGTTAGAACTTGAATTTTCCTTCACGGTCAAAAGGCAATGGATAGTCTGTTCTTCCGTGGATAGGGAAATCATTCTTCCATGAAGATGCATCAGTTATGCCCCAGAAGGTAACGCGCTTAACATTCTTGGAATACTTGTTTATAATAGCAAAAAGTTCCTTGAAACGCTTCTGCCAAGGCTTTAGTTGCTCCTTTGTTATGCCATTCTTGTATGGGTCCTTATCCTCTGTGTATTTGAAACGGGTAGCAACATCAGCACCTGTGTATGGATTAGGAAGAATAGACATATCAGTTTCAGTAAGCTGAACATCAACACCAGCATCAATGAATGTCTTTATTGACTTCTCGTATTCCTTGAAGTCAGGGAAATCCATACCAATATGTGTCTGCAATCCTACAGCATCAATACGAATCCCTTTACTCTTAAGACGTTGAATCAGTTTAACAACAGTTGCACGCTTTCCTGGCTCAGCCATAGAATAATCGTTGTAGTACAGTTCTGTGTTTGGATCTGCTTCCTGTGCACATTGGAATGCCCAATCGATATACTCCTCGCCCATAATCTTATAGAAGTCGCTGTTACGATATGAACCATTATCTTCTATAGCCTCATTAACTACATCATAACCCTTTATCTTGCCACGGAAATGGCCATAGACTGTATTGATGTAGTTACGCATATTCTCCTTCAACTGCTCCTTGCTCACAAGACTTCCATCTTCATTGTGGCAAATCCAACGAGCACACTGTGAATGCCATATAGGCGCATGAGCGATGATGGTAAGATTATGCTTTTGTGCATACTCAACGAACTGGTCTGCAAGGACGAAGTCATATATGCCCTTCTTTGGAGAGATAACCTCTGATTTCATGCAATTCTCAGCCGTAACACAGTTGAATTCACCTGGCACGACATTTAGCTCAATCTTCATCTGCTCTCGATTTCCAACAAGTTTGTAGCTTGGGTCAGCAATCTGATGCTCTGTGAGTCCCAAATCTGCTGCAACAACCCATTGGTTTACTGTAGCACCGATGAGGATGTTCTCAGCTGGAATGAGCTTTCGGAGTTGCATGTCCTTCTGTGCACTAATGCCGAGAGAACAGAGGAGGGCTGCGGTAAATAGTAACTTTTTCATATTGGTCTATTTGTCGGAGTGTATTATCACTTATTGCGAGCCTCGATTTCCTTGTTCATTTCGTCGAGCTTCTCGTCTGTGAGTGGATACTTATAAATAAGGTAACCAACAACGATGAGAAGAACTGCAGGAATAATTGTAGTGAACCAAAGGATAGCTTCCTTTGATGACTCAGAATAGTCAGCAAGTTTTGGATAATAAGCATTTACTGGTGCACTGATGAATGATGCGAGGAATACAACGATGAAGATGCAAATCATAAGTTGCAAGCACTTGTTAGCAGCAAACTCCTTAAACATCTCGCCGTATGTAACAGGCTTTTCTGGAGTAGTTGCAATATTTTCCTTACATCCTTTGAAACAATAGAATAAAAGAACGAAGCCAGCAAGAGCAAATACTGATGTTACTGTAAACCATGCTATTGGATTTGTTGGGAGTGCAGAAGCTTCGCTTGCAAGATTGAAACCTACCCAACCCATTACCAATGGAGTGATGAAACCAGCCACAGAGAAACCTGCCTTGAAAGCTACGCCAGCGAGTGCGTTTACGGTTGCAGCAGGTCGATTGCCTGTGCGGTATTCTGCTTCTGTGATAACTTCAGGAACGAGAGCCCACATAAGAGAACCAACCAAAAGGCCTACACCTGTCATGACCTTTGCAGCCTGAACCAATACATTGAGTTCTGCAACATTGAAGAACTTACCGATGATATAAAGGATTACAAAACCTACGAAACCGATAGAAAGAAGGAGATAATAGAGTCCTTTCTTTCCAAACATGCTCTTCAGAGCTGGCAATGATGGGAGGATGATGAAAGCTGGGATAGTACCAATAGCCATGAATAAAGCCTGATTCCAGTTGACAGCCTCATTGATAACGAGTGCAAGACCGATAGGGAAACCTGCCTGTACGATAATCTGACCGATGTTTGCACATACCATACGAGTGGAAGTAAGTTTCAGGACCTCATCATTGTCGCGAGTCATACTAGCCATGATTGAACCGTATGGGATGTTTACAACTGAGTATATCATACTTAGAAGAGTGTAGCTTACAGTTGCATAGACAATCTTCATTGTGTATGACCACTCTGCCACTTGAGGGAGCATGAGAAGGCAAGCAGCAACTGTCAAAGGAATACCACCGTATAGAAGGTATGAACGGTATTTACCGAGCTTTGGATTGTTGTTGTCGATATAACGTCCAACTATAGGACTCCAGATACAGTCAAGGAGACGTACTCCGAGAATCAAACCGCTGACGAAAGCAGGGCTGATTTTCAATACAGTAGTGAGGTAAAGCATGAGATAACATGCTACAGTTTGGAAGATGAGGTTCTGTGCCAAGTCACCAGAACCATAGCCGATGCGTTGCACCCAGCTAAGTTTGTAGAAACCATTGTTTTCTTGTGCCATTTTGTTTTTATTGTTTAGATTGTTAGAATTCAGTAGATGTAGGGATGATTATTTCTTTATTCCTTCCGCTGCGAGCTTACCCATTACCTCATAGCCTGCTGGGTTGAGATGGAGCCAGTCGTCACTAAGTTCTTTCTTGAGTCGCTGAGGATCCTTAGTGTCCTTTACCATAGCGTCGAAATCGATGACACCGTCTGCCACCTTCTGTGTACGAATCCACTCGTTTACAGTCTGGCGACCAGCCTCATGGAAATATGTGAAATAGCTGTTTCCCTTGAAAGGACAGATTGTAGCAATGTAAACCTTCATGCCAGCCTTGTGAGCTTTTTCTGTCATGGTCTTGTATGCTTCGATAAGCTCGTTAGCTCTAGCGATACTATTGTCTTTCTGACTCTTCTCGTTAGCACCGCCAATGTCGTTTACACCTTCATAGATGATGAGAGTATTTACACCTCGCTGTCCAAGAATATCTCTGTCAAAACGAATAAGAGCAGGTTCACTCAAGCCACCACGCAGAACAGCATTGCCACCAATGCCGAGGTTGAGAACTCCAACCTTACCGTCAAGAGCCTCTGCCATACGGTCTGTCCAACGGTTTTGGAGGTTTGTTGTTGTGCCACGTCCATCGGTTATACTGTTGCCAAGACATGCAACGACAGGTGTATTAGCCTCTGCCTTTACGTCAAGTGCGGCCATGTTATACCAATGGTCCACCTTCTCACCTGCTTCCTGGAAGGAAGTCTTTGGCTTAGCAATACCGTCAACAATGTATGAGGTAGTACGCGAACCACGATGGGAAGTTGCATGCTCTGGAGTCTGCTTGCCATAGCAGATGGTAACAGCAAGGCGCTGAAGAGGCTTAAGATTATACTTGAACTCGTCGGAGAAAATGTCCTTGCCAGCTTCAATGGTTACGTTCTTCTTGCCATTGAAAGTAAGATACTTTGCAGTTTTTACGTCGATGTCGCATAGTTCCTTTGCATCAGCGACGAAAACGGACTGGATGTCAACAGCTTCGTTGCCGAATACATTGCTCAATTGGAATCGTAGTGTTTCGCCACCGAGTGAAACGTGGATTATCTGCCTGACACTCCTGTTTGACAAACTACGTGAAGGCATGTCGCCCTTACCTGTGTATTCTACTGCTGTAGCCCATGTTCCAACCCAGTCTTTCTCTTGCGCAGAGGCAGTTGTGAGGAAAGATGACTGAAGGGCCATTACAGAAAGAAATAAAGCTTTCTTGATATTCATTGTTCTTGTTTTAGTTTGTAGGTTTATTCTTTGGACAAAGGTAATGCTTTTTTTACTTCTGACCAAATGTTATATATTATGCTGTGTTGCAAAAACTATCTCGTACGTTTCATTTATAGTTTTGGACACATATCTTTAGGTGCCTTTGTGTAGTTATCTATTCTAAGTCTGAACTTTTTAAGGTCGTCAAGGTTAAACTTAGGCTTAGGACTGTCGATAGGCATAGGCATCTTTGAGAACTGCTGGAAATACTGCAGGCAAGCGTCTCTCCACCACCAAGCATCGTTTGCCTGACGTGCAAAGTTCTCTTCCTGATGAGCCCATAATTTTTCATCGATATATGGCTTCATGTCCTTCCATACATTGTGCATTGCCTCAGCTTCACGTACACCTTGGTCGTAGGTGTGGCAGAGTGTCTCCCAGAAGGTCTCACCGTTATGCATCTTGTGATTCCAACTCACGTGGTGGAACCATAGGATGAGTTGTTCCGGACATTTGTCAATATTATTATATAATGTATAGAGACGATCTGGATACTGGCGTGTATTGCCAGAACCTCCATTTGTCGTTCTGTTGAAACCTAAACCTTGTGCATCTGCCTTGTGATAGTAGCGAGGAAGCCAGTCTTCGCGTGTGCCCTTAGGAGCATACCATGGCTCTGGACCATAGTGGTGTCCGCCAGCAAAGATATGATGAAGGCCGAGAGGCATCATATAGTGAACGACAGCCTGCCATGAACTCATAAGCACTCGTGTCATTGGCTTTACAAATGCTTCGTTGTCTGTAAACTCTTTTTTGAGGAAATCGGAAGCAATCTGCTCTGCACTTACCTTTGGCTCGCTGATAAGTCTTCCGAAAGCATACCAGTTAACCTGTGTCATTATAGAACCGCAAGAGAGTGGGAGACCTTTGATGAGGTGGGTATTCTCAACACTACCGTCACCAACGTTGGAAACGCCTGCTACGCCAACGATATTCTCCGTTGCCACTTCCTTTTCGTTTATGTCCTTAAGGAACTCATCCCACATAGTGCCGAGATAGCATGTATGGATGCTCTCGCCAGTATATTCCTGAGTGATTTGCAGTTCTGCCATCATCTTTGTCTTCTTCAAGCAATAGAAGAGAGGACTTACAGGCTCAAGTGGTTGGAAATCAACAGGACCGTTCTTTATCTGGATGATAACATTGTCTGCAAACTGCCCGTCGTAAGGCATGAATTCCTCCACAGCCTGGCAAGCACGGTCGCTTGCCTTGGAACTATAAACGAATGCTCTCCACATAACTATGCCGCCATAAGGTGCGAGAGCCTTGGCAAGCATATTAGCACCATCAACGTGGGTTCTGCCATAGTCCATAGGACCAGGCTCGCCTTCTGAGTTTGCTTTCACGAGGAAACCGCCAAAGTCAGGTATCATCTTATAGATCTCCTTAGCCTTCTTGGTCCACCACAGCTGTACTTTTTTATCAAGAGGATCTGCAGTAGGAAGTTTGCCAAGAACCTTTGATGATGCGAAATTAACTGCAAGATAAACTTTAATGCCATAAGGACGTAAAGCATCGGCAATGCGTTTTGTCTCCTTGAGCTTTGTGGTGCTGAGCATTAAAGGCTTGGCATTAACATTGTTGAGAACGGTACCATTGATACCAATAGCCTGATTCATTCGTCCATACTCCTTGATGACCTCAAGGTCGGCAATGCCATTCTCCTTCCAGAAAATACTTCGTCCGGCAAATCCACGTTCTATAGTTCCGTCTGGATTGTCCCAATGGTTGAGGATTCGTAACTCATAGTTGTCTTTCCTTCCTTCTGCGTTGGCAGTAAATGCCACGACAAGGAAAAGTAGTAAGGTAGAAAATAGATTCTTCATCGTTTAGGATATGTATTATGAATTATTTCGTTTAGGATGTGACTATTTTATTGTAGAATATCGAATCATCAATTATTATTTGTCAATTGTGTATTATTTCATCTTTTCTGCAGCCTTCTTGTCTGCTTCTTGTGCTTTTTTCGTGGCATGTGCATTTGCATCAATAGTGCTGTTCTTGCGGTGGAAACCATATTGGATGCCATTCTGGGTAAGGACAAGGGAATCATTTGTCATTGAAACGAACTCCAGGGTGTCAAATGAGAATTCTGGTTTTTCCTGCTTTTCATTGTTAATGTTTATACGGCCCTTTTTTGTAGAAACAAGAATAAGTTTGCCATTCCATGCAAACCATTGCTGATATTTCTTCACCTCAGGGTATTTTACAGGGCTGTCATCCTCCAAGGAACTACCAGAATAAACTCTTCCTACAGCCTGTGCCACGTGAGAACGTTTTAATGTGAAACCATATTCGCGTGGAATGAAGTAGGTTTCTTTTACAGAATCGGGCATGTTTTCCAATGCTTCACGTTGCATACGCTTCTGCATTCGTTTGCTGAGATGCTCAAAGTCTTTTAGCGTAGGAAGGACTGAATATGTCCATGTGCCCTTCAATTGGTCCAGATTAATGACGATATTGGCTATGCTTTTGTCTTCCTTGTCAAGGACAAGACCCACCCAGTCGCCAATCTGTGGACTGCCAATGATACGATGTTGGCGTGAAGCATCTATGCAACTATATGTCACAGGGTCGCTACCATCGAAAGGATATACGACGATAGAAGAGTCTGATGTTCCGTCGCAGGCAAGTCCATATACCATGGAGTCACCCTTGATGAGGTCGGAAGCGTCAACTTCTTGTATGAGATTCTCACTATCCTGCTTACTCTTATTGCAGGAAAGCATCGCCATAACCATGAATATTGATATAAAGAGAAGATATCTAAGTTTCATTGTCCCTAAGTGTATCTTGTTTTGTGAGCGAAATGTTGCAGGTTGAGAACTGCACTATTCGAATGCAAACTTACACAATTTTTTTCAAAAAAAGTAGTATGTTGTGCTTTTTTTATCAAAAAGAACGTATAAAGTGCGATTTTTCTTATAATTTTAGTAACTTTGCGCTTTGTTGTGGTGCAGATGTTTTTTTCTGTTTGCATCATGACAATAAAAATCATGTTATTAAGTTATATAGAATAGGGTTTGTTCTGCAGTCTTGTATGCAACCTGATAGTTATTTGTCTAAACAGAAAAAACAAAAACATAGAATACGAATGAAAAAGTATCTTCTTGTATTTCTTCTTGCATTTGCAAGTGCCAACATGCTTTTTGCACAGTCATCAATGACTGACGATCAGGTGTTGCAGTTTGTCATAAAGGAACATGAATCGGGTACATCACAGGCTCAGATTGTCACAAAACTGATGCAAAAAGGTGTTGACATTAACCAGATACGACGTATTCGTCAGAAATATGAACGTCAGATGAAGAATGGTGGTCTCGGTGTTGTGGCTGATGAGGCTGTGACAAAGGCTGAGAACACGTTGCGTTCCAACAATGGCGATGCAAAGAAAGAAGTATCCAACAGTAAACTGAGCAAGAGAAAACAGCCAAAGAATCCTTCCAAGACAAGTAATCTTCGAGTAAGTGGAAATTCGAATAACGATATCTCAAAGAAGGAGTTTGATTCAACTGACGATGAATACAATACGATAAACGGCGAGATAGGTTTTCTCTTTGAGGATGAAGAGTATATGCCTATAGAGGAAGATAAGAGCCTCTTTCGTGGTCGTAAGGTCTTTGGACGTGATGTTTTCAATAAGGAAGACCTGAGTTTTGAACCTAATATGAACATTGCAACACCACAAAACTATGTCGTAGGTCCTGGTGATGCGGTGAAGTTGGATATCTATGGTGCTTCGCAGAAATCAGATGTATATACGGTTAGCCCTGATGGCGACATTACCATAGATGGATTTGGTCCGGTAAATCTCAGCGGACTTACAGTCAGCCAAGCTCAGTCGCGCCTTCGTTCCACTCTTGGAAGCAGATATAGCAGCAGTAGCATAAAACTTTCACTCGGCCAGACGCGTACAATAAGCGTGAATGTGATGGGTGAGGTACTTGCTCCAGGCTCATATACTCTATCAGCTTTTGCTACTGTATTTCATGCGCTCTACATGGCTGGTGGAGTGAATGAAATAGGTACTCTTCGTAACATCAAAGTGTTCCGCAATGGAAAATTGATATCCAATGTCGATGTTTATGACTATATGCTCAATGGTAAGATGACAGGTAATGTTCGTCTTGCTGATGGTGATGTCATTATGGTTGGACCTTATGACTGCATTGTTGATGTAAGCGGTAAGGTAAAGCGTCCGATGTACTATGAAATGAAGAAGAATGAGAGTCTCGGAACAGCCCTCAAATATGCTGGTGGATTTGCAAGCGATGCTTATACTAAGTCTGTTAGAGTCGTTAGAAAGAATGGTGCCCGCTATTCTGTATTCAATGTCGGTGAGTTCGATGTTAACTCTTTCTATCTTGCAGATGGCGATTCTCTCAATGTGGATTCTATTATTCCCCGTTTTGAGAATATGGTGGAACTGAAAGGCGCCGTGTTCCGTCCTGGTATGTACCAAATTGGTGGAGATATAACAACTGTTCGTTCTTTGATAGAACAGGCTGATGGAGTGACAGAGGAAGCATTCACAGCTCGTGCAGTAATGCATCGTATGAATGAAGACCGTACTCTAAAAGTACTCAGCGTTGATATAGAAGGCATTATGTCAGGAAAAGTGGCTGACATACCATTGAAGAATGAGGATGTCCTCTTTATTCCTACACGCAGCGAGAGACAGATGGACAGAACATTGACTATCCATGGTGAGGTACAGTATCCTGGTGTATATCGCTATGCAGATAATGAAACTCTTGAAGATTTCGTGCTTCAGGCTGGTGGCTTGAAGGAAACAGCTTCCACGGTAAAGGTTGATGTTGCTCGTCGAGTGAGCGATGCCACAGCTACTAAGGTTGATACGGTTATTGCAAAGACATTCTCCTTCGCACTGAAAGAAGGGTTTGTTGTAGATGGTGAACCAGGTTTTGTCTTGATGCCATTTGATGAAGTCTATGTTCGCCGTTCTCCTGGTTACTATACTCAGCAAAATGTCAATGTGGAAGGCGAAGTAGCATTCCCGGGAAATTATACTCTCAGTAAGCGTAATGAGAGACTTTCAGATATCATTAAAGCGGCGGGTGGAACAAACTCAATGGCATACGTCAGAGGTGCTCGTCTTGAGAGAAAAATAACGCCAGAGGAACGTCTCCGTATGCAGCAGGTTGTGAAGATGACAAAGATGCAGAGTAGTGAGGGTGACACTATTGATGTGTCAAAGCTCGACCTTGGAGATACATATTATATCGGTATAGAACTTGATAAGGCGATGGAAAATCCTGGTTCGGACTTTGATGTGGTGCTTCGTGAAGGAGACCGTATCATCGTGCCTGAGTATATAAACACCATCAAGGTGAGTGGTGATGTCATGTATCCTAACACCGTATCATATAAGAAAGGAAAGAGTGCCCGCTATTATGTAAGACAAGCAGGTGGATTTGGACAAAGAGCAAAGAAGAACCATACTTATATTGTACACATGAACGGAACAGTGAGCCAGATGAGTAAGGGCGAGAAACCAACTCCTGGTTGTGAAATAATCGTGCCAACCAAGCCAAAGGCTGATGCCAACAAACTGAGTCAGTGGCTCGCTATTGGTACGTCAACGGCTTCTATTGCCACTATGATTGCCACTATCGCAAATCTGATTAAGTAATTTCCTTCCATAATCACATACTTCGATATTATAAACATCGGACTTCCCTGAAGGGAGGAGATGGATAGATAATAAATGATAAAGTAAAAATATCAATGGACAATATAGAAAAAGACGTTATAGACCTTGGCAAGGTAGCAAAGAAGATATGGGCATCGAAGAGAAAATTCTTCATCATGTGGCCTATGGTCTTTGCCTTGTCGTGTTTATGGGTACTCCCAAAGCCAAGATATTACAAGTGTGATATTATGCTTGCTCCAGAAGCTACTGGAGAAGCTATGGGGGGAGGATTAGCATCCATAGCTTCCAATTTTGGGTTCGACCTTGGAGCTGGTGGCTCTGATGCTATCTACCCATTACTCTATCCTGATCTCATGTCATCCAATGAGTTTATATGTGACATTCTCAAGGTGAAGGTGATAACAGAGGATAAGAGCGTTTCGACAGACTATTACACATACCTTCGAAAGCATCAGCAGAAGAATTGGCTCACGGAACCTTTCAATAAGGCGAAGAGTGCCATTGTGGCACTTTTTACAGAGAAGAAACCAGTAGGAAAAGGCAATCCATCTCAACTCGATCCGTTCTTCCTTTCTGAGAAGGATTTTGAACTTGTGGAGAGTGTGAAACAGAAGATTACATGTTCTGTGGATAAGAAGTCAGACGTGATAACCATTAACGTGGAAGACCAGGACCGTTATGTCTGTGCCACCCTTGCTGATTCAGTACGTCTTCGTCTGCAGGAATTCATCATAAAGTATCGCACAAGTAAGTCTCGCTTAGACGTGGAGCATTATCAGCATCTTGCAGATAGTGCAAAGCAAGTGTATGATAAGTCAGTGCTAAAGTACAGTGCCTACTGTGATGCCAATCAGGATATTCTTCTTCAGTCTTCCATTTCAGAAAGAGATAATCTTGAGAGTGATATGCAGTTGAAGTATAATACCTATACAGCAATGCAAGCTCAGCTTGAGACTATGAAGGCCAAATTGCAAGAACGTACACCTGCCTTTACTGTTTTGAATGGTGCTACAGTGCCTATTAAGCCTGCAGGTCCTAAGCGTATGTTGTTCATCTTGGGTATGCTTATAATGTCCTCAATCGTTATGGCCTTCTGGATTGCTAGAAAAGACCTTATAAGCCATTCCTAAGGCGCACGACGAATCATTCCCCCGTTGTTTTTTTTCATCACTAAAGCAAAGAGATGAAGATATCCCTACCTTCCCTGAGGATAAGGAAGCCAGATTTCAAAATCGATCTTCATGAGATGACCATTATGCCATTTGTTATAATTATGGCATTGGTTGTCAATATCTCCATGTCGTTGGCAGATTTGGAGATGCAGACATTGTCTTATGGAGTCTTTGCTATCGTAATGGGAAGTTTGATACCAATCATTGTGTTGTATCTATACAAGAGGAATATGACGCATTACGGTCTTCTTCATTTTCTCTATATGTTTCTGCTGATGAGCATCACGCTGCTGTATGAGGCAGATATAAAGAATGCCCTTTATGATGCCTTGAAGATATGGCTGTTGCTCATAATCATCTATTATTATAGAGACAGAATGAAGATGCTCCTTGTGTGCTTCTGTATAGCTTTCTCCTTTTGTGTATATGCCAATTTGCTTCATCTCATAGCCAACCCTGATAAATGGCTCGTAGCTGATGATAAGGAGCTTATCGGCTTTCTCCTTGGCAACAACTACAATCAGATGGGCTGTCGTATGATGGCAGCACTCGTAGTGTCAGTCATGTGTGTGAAGTATTCCAAACTATGGGTCTTAAATCTCATAGGAGTCAGCATAGCATGTATAGCAGCCCTTGTAATGGTAGGGTGTAAAACCTCCCTCGCCTGTGTGGTTATCTTTCTGCTATTCTGCCTCATACCTTCTGTGAAGATAAAGAAATTCGGACTGATAGCCACTGCTGTTGTGATACTTCTCTTTCAGTTCTTTGTTGTGTTCAGTGGCAAGGGTTTGGAGAATAATGACTTGGCAGTATATATCGTTGTGGACGTTTTGGAAAAGGACATCACTTTCACAAATAGAACAGAGATGTGGGATGCTGCCATGAGACTATTCCTTAGATCACCACTTTGGGGATGGGGATTTGTTGAATTGGATTGGCTGAGGCATAATATGTCCTCTGCTGCCACTGGTCCTCATAATCAGATACTCTCAGTTCTGATATATGGAGGAGTGCTGCTGTTGTCTTTGTATGTTTCGATATGCTATATGGCAATAAAGAGAATCATAAAATATGACACTCATCAGTCACTTTGTCTGCTTTTTGGAATAGTAATGCTGATGTTTATCGGACTCATGGAGATGTTCCCGATGATATTCATCTTCTTCATCCTTGCACTGGCCTATTATTTTCCTTATTATAATTCCACATCCGTAAGTTTATCGTCAACCTCTAATCTTTCCAAAGAAAACCGATGAAGGAAAATACAAACAAGGCATTGCTCTTTAATTCCATATTCCTATATGCCAGAATGATAATCTGCACCATATGTGCAGTATTCACCACTCGTTTCTCCTTGCAAGCATTGGGATTCGATGATTTTGGATTGTTCTCCTTGCTTGGTGGAATCATAACCTTTATCTCTCTATTCAATACAGCAATGCTTTCTACCTCAAATAGATTCATCGCTGTAGCAATAGGAAAGAAAGATGAGCAAGAGGTAAATGTCCAGTTTAATGTAAACCTGCGCGTACATCTATTGATAGCCGTCATAACAGCATTGCTGGCTCTTCCACTTGGCAATATATATATACATTTCTTTGTGAATTATAGTGGAGATATGACCAATGCTTATCTTGTGTTCAATATATCCGTCATAGCATCTATACTATCCTTCCTCGGTGTGCCTTATAATGGTTTTCTTATGGCTCACGAGAAATTTCCTTTATTCAGTGTGATGGAGATAATATGCCATGTAGCAAGGCTTCTCATGGTTTGGTTCCTTATATACCATTTTAGCCATAAACTTCTCGCTTACACATTGATATATGTGGGAATGATTCTTGTTCCGATACTTGTCTATGTTGCTTATTCCCATAGGCATTATCCTGATAGTGTAAGGATAGGAAGGGTGGGTGATAGAAACCGCTATAAGGATGTGTTCTCCTTCTCAAACTGGGTGTTGCTGGGCGCTGTATGCTCCATAGCAAGGTCGCAGGGCTCCATGCTTGTCGTAAATGGTTTCTTCAATACTGTGATGAACTCATCCTTGGGTATTGCCAATAGCATAAACTCATATATAATGTCGTTCGCTCAGTCTGTGGCACAGCCTATGGCACCACAGATAACGAAGAGCTATTCTTCGGGAGATATAAAACGCACTAATGATCTCCTTGTAATGTCAACGAAATATTCCTTCCTCGTAATGTTTCTTGTGTCAGTGCCTTTCATGGCAGAGCCAGACTGGTTGCTTACGCTATGGTTGGGAAAAGTGCCTCCTTATGCCAATCTATTTGTAGTCCTCATGATCGTTGACAATCTTATCCAGTCATTCAATTCTGGCATAGGAAATGTGATTTTTGCAAGTGGGAAGATACAGAAGTATCAGCTGTGGGTGAGTTTCCTCAATATCTTTTCCCTTGTCCTTGGATATCTCATGCTCTCGCTATGGAATTATGCTGTATTATTACTTGTTGCTTATATAATCGTATCGGTAGTGAAGGTGTTCATCTTGCAGTATGTCCTGCATACTACGTTGAATTATGAAAATAGTATTTTGCTTCGTCGTTCCTATATTCCTTGCATCACCATAACGATGCTCTTCCTTCCTTCTCTTTATCTCTTCCATTTCGATAATCCTTTGGTCACTATATCCATATCCATGATCTATATCATTCTCCTTGAGTTCTTTATCGGTTTGTCGGAGAGTGAGAGAAAGGTTTTGTCGGAAAAAGTAGGAAAGTTTATGAAGAAATAATATCATTGTAGATATCTAACAATGTCTCCGCATTCGCCTTAGGGGCATGTCTCTTCATTGCTTCTTGACGCATTATGCTGTTGTCGAAAGAAGTAGAAGAATCGAAAGCGTCGCATATCTGCTTTGCGAGTTCCGCAGTCTCCTCAAAACGGTACATCCTGCCACAATGATCATTAGGTATCATATCTGCTACTCCTCCTACTCTTGATGCAACGCATGGTACTCCCAATATCTGTGCCTCTCCCAAGGCATTAGGACTGTTCTCTATGGCTGAAGGACAAACGAATACATTGGCATTGAGCATCATTTCCTTCATCTTCTCTGCATTTAGTGGACCTGTGAAATGCACTTTGTCTGCCACCTTCATCTTCTTCATGAGCCTCATTATGTAGAGACCATATCCCTCACGCATTATTCTTCTTTTCAAAGATTTGTCGCAGATGTTGAAACCCGCCACATAAACTTCAGTATCAGGATAATGCCTCAATATGAGTGGAAGGGCTTTTATGAGTTGGTGAAGACCTTTATATGCCACTCCTGCCTGGTTTACGAAAATGGAGTGCTTCCTACATTTCTCATATTCCCAAATATCTCCTTTATAGAAATTACCTCTCAGTACCTCATTGTTGAAATGGTATTCTGCATTTGGATTCATAGCCCACGCGTGAGTCTTGTCCCATGATGTGCGACCTATGATATGATTTACCTTTGAGAATAGTTCCTTCTCATATTCACCACGTTTTCTGAATGTCTCTTTCCCTTGGAAGATAGTGCCTCTGATAAGGTCTCTCGGGGTGATATTCCTTATCACATCCCATTGCGACAAGCCTTCATAGAAGAACTCGCAGTAAACGCTTGTGAGTCCTTGTATGGAGACAACTGTGTTTTCTGCTCCATTGGCTAATATCCATGTCAGTGCATGTTTGTATTCTGAGCCATGAATGTGTGTCACTTCTGGTTTTACTGTGTCATATACCTTTCTCCAGTTTTTAATATCCGATGAAACAGAGTCTGTAAGGGGAATAACGTAATAATCTATTGTTTCTCCCTTTACTATTGTCATCTCTGTCACTAATGGCGAAGCCGAACCGATGGATAACTTCACGTCTGGCATCTTTATCAGTTGCGATGCCATGCCGAGAACCCATCCTCCTGTTTTCTTCAGTTCCTTATCTCCACCAAGTTTAGCGTCAGCCTCTGGTGGGGTTGTATTGTTTATCCAAAGTATATTCATGATATTGCCTCCTTAATGACTTCCATCTGATAGGCTACGCTCCATTCCTTATCTATTATGTTGCGACAATCCTTTCTGATGACGTTTCTTTCTTCATCTGATTTCTTAGTCCATCTCTCTATATGCCTTGCAAGGTCTTCTATGTCATCTTCCTTGAAAAGCGAACCGGTTTTACCTTCTATGATACTCTCAAACTCTGGCATTTGAGTCTCAATGTTATCATTTGAAATTACTGGCGTGCCATACGACATAGAATGAATGGCTGTCAAACCCACTGCTGCAGGACAAACGCAGACATCAGCATTATACAACAACTCTGCATTAGTCTCTTCCTTGTATGAAGGACCATACATCCATACGTTCTTCTCTATGCCTTCCTCCTCGTATATCTTCTGCAGGATGTCCGAATCCACATTCTCTCCCACCAACACGAGATTATGTTCATTGCCGTTCTTTTTTAATATAGAAATAGCCTTCAAGAGCTGATCTATCTTCTTGCGAGTCTGTAGTCTTCCTATGTAGATAACAGTAGGGAGCCTATTGCCGAAATGCTTCTCGTAGATGTCAGATTTTTTCTGCTCATTGAAGAGTCTTGTTTGAAGGTTGCTGTCAAGGGAGTTGTGGATTACTCTCTTCTGCTTGTCTCTGCATCCCATCTCTTTCATATACTTCCAATTGTAGTTTGCATACATCAATAGTATGTCAGGTTGGGTGTAGAACAGTTTCAGCACTACTCGTGTAGTCCATTTAGGATAATGCTCATGTATCCCATGCGTCCACATCAGCACTTTCTTCCCTGTCATTCTTGCCCAAAGCATTATGAGCCAGTCAGCAATGATAAGATTCTCTCCAGTGATGATATAGTGTGAGTATCTTGTTGATATCAATTTCAAACAACCTACATGCCACACATACTCCTTGAATTTCGTCTGCATAGCATGAAGCATACTCTTAAAGCCCTTCAACTCACAGGCGTCAAACTGCTTAAGAGGTGTAAAGGCATTATCCCCAAAATAGAAGTCACAGTCATAAGCTTCCGACATCGCCTTATAGATAGGGTATCTATAAAAAGGGTTGTAATTGAAGAAACAGCATATCTTACTCATAATAATATAACGCATGTTCACCTTTATTATTGTGTCCCTCTTCTTAAAGTAGAGTCCTTAAAAATTGAATTATATGTAATTATTTTGCTTTTAAGAAAAAAAATAGTAAATTTGCATTTGTATTGCAAATAGTAGTAAGAAAAATGAATATTGCCGTTATACTAACATGTTTCAATAGGAGGGAGAAGACCCAGGAGAGTCTTCGTCATCTTTATGCTGCCAGAGACTATTGCAACAGCCATAGTGGGGAGGATAAGATTGCCTTGGCGATTTATCTTACAGATGATGGATGTACTGATGGTACTGCTGAGGCTGTGGAGGCTTTATGTAAAGGCGAGAAACTGTATATATCCAGAAGTGAAGGCAATCTGTATTGGGCTAAAGGTATGTGTCTCTCCTGGCGTAAGGCGTTGGAGAATAATGAGAAATGGGACTATTTCCTGTTGCTGAATGACGATACGGATATGATGGAGGATTGCTTCAAACTTCTCTTTGATGCCAATGAATATTGTAAGAAACAATGGGGGAGAGAGGGGATTGTGTCAGGTATTACATGTGACAAGACTGACGAAGGAAAGATAACCTATGGAGGACGAATATGGACTAATTATCTTCTGGGAAAGGATATGCTTCTTGAACCAAAAGGTGTGCCTCAAAGATGTGACAAGGCAAACTCGAATATTATGCTTGTGAGCAAGGAGGTGGTTGATGAAATTGGTATTTTTTTCGATGGGTTTGTGCATGGAGTGGCTGATTATGACTATTCCATGAGGGCTGTGAGTAAAGGGCTGCCAGTAGTAGTGACGTCAAAGGTGTGCGGAAAATGTGACTATGACCATCATTCAGAGGAGGATATAAAGAAAAAGATTCTCTCAATGACATTTGCAGAAAGGAAGGCTTATTTTGAAAATCCACTACATTCAAGTGCTGACGTGCTTTTGCTGAAGAAAAGGAACACCCCTTCGAGGTTTCTGCTCGGGTATATAGGAAGAATGCTCAACCTGTATTTTCCAAAGTTTTATTATGGCATCTCCGCGATAAGGGGTTAACTAAAGATTAATGACATGCACATTTATTACATAGACCCCCAATCATATAGCAATCTCTCCGTCTATGACCATTCTCTCCTGAAGGGCATGGAAGGACATGATATTGTCTATTTCAATAGCGTGAAATATGATTATGAGGAACTGCCCGGCGTGGAGATGCGCTCCGTGTTCCGCTATAATGATATGGAAAATACACTGGATAAGCTGCTGAGCTATTCCAATAGCATGATGAAAGTGGCTGGCTATGCACTTCGCGAGCGCCCTGATGTGATACATATACAATGGTTTCGCGCGTGGATTATCGACTATCTCCTCGTCTTCTTCTTCCATCTCATCGGCATAAAGATAGTCTATACCGCACATAATGTTCTCCCACATACACGCCATATCTGGGATATGTTCATCTTCTCGCGATACTATAAGGCTGTGGATGCCATCATAGTTCATTCGGGTCGCACGCAAAAAGAGATGCTTTCTTTATTCCATCTACCAGAAAAGAAGGTGAATGTCATTCGTCATGGCATTCTGGAGAGCAGATATGATGAGGCTGCTGTGGCTGGATGTATGAATAAATTGCGCACAAGGTTAGGCATTTCAGAGGATGCTATCGTCTTCTCTTGCCTCGGAGTGCAAAATAAATACAAGGGAATAGAAAGAGTTGTAGAGGCTTGGAGCAAGTCAGAGGCACTGCATAGCGCCAACAGTCATCTCCTTTTCGTAGGAAAAAACGACGGCATTGATTTCTCTTCGGTGGAGAAAATGCCTAATGTGCATATCGTTTGCGACAGGGTAAGCAATGAAGAATTTGAGGCTTACCTGCAGATGTCGTCTATTGTGCTGCTGCCATACATCAACATATCGCAGAGTGGTGTGCTCTTTTCTGCCCTGCAGTCCGGCGTTCCGGTGCTCGTCAGTGATGTCGGAGGACTCGCAGAACCTCTCTCTTGCGCCAAGATAGGCTGGTGTATAGGTGAGCCAAGTGTGGAGAATATCATGAAAGAGATGGAGCGTCTTGCCGAAAACAGCGAAGAGGTATCTGCCGTAAGGGCTGACAAGGAAACCTTTGCTGCCGTCTGTAAGATGTATGATTGGAAGGAAATATCAAAAAAGACAGTGGATTTATATATAATTTTATAATAAAAATAATGCTGAACCTATTATATATAACAAATAAACCGGAGATAGCAAGCATCGTAGAGGCTGCAGGAGTCGATACAGTGTTCGTGGATCTTGAGGTTTTGGATAAGTCAAAGCGTCAGGGAGGCATGGATACCGTGCAGAGTCACCACACCATTGACGATGTGAAGGAGATAAGTGATACGCTCACAAAGGCGCAACTTCTCGTAAGGGTGAACCATATCTATGAAGATTCGCAGTCGGAGATAGATAGTGTGATACGTAATGGTGCCGACATAGTGATGCTGCCTTATTTCAAAACGATGGAAGAAGTGCAGACATTCCTGAAATATGTGGATGGAAGAGCAAAGACCTGTCTGCTGCTTGAGACCAAGGAAGCAGCAGAGATGATAGATGATATACTTCTGTTGGAAGGCATTGACATCATCTACATAGGTCTTAATGACCTGCATCTGTCATACGGCATGGACTTCATGTTCGAACTTCTTGCCGATGGTACCGTTGAGAAATTGCTCAAAAAGATAAAGGCAAAGTGCATTACAGCAGGCTTCGGAGGCATCGCACGCCTCGATGCAGGAATGCTTCCTGGCTCTTCTATTCTGAAGGAACACTATCGTTTGGGTTCATCAATGGTTATTGTGAGCCGCTCGTTCTGCAACACCGACATCGTTACCGACCTTGATGAGGTAAGGGAAATATTCGAATCGGGCATAAAGGACCTTCGCAATCTTGAGCAAGAGTGCGAGAATGCTGATGCTGAATATTTCGAAGAAAACAGAAAACTCGTGGTGGAGAACACTGCAAAGATAGTGGAGATTATAAGAAACAAGAAGTTAAGGAAGTTAAGTAGTTAAGACGTTAGTCTTGCTTGCTGAAACCATAATGATTCATAAATCTTATATACTATTGTCTTAACTCCTTAACTTCCTTAAATTCTTAACTCCCTTAACAAAAATAAAAGTTATCAATATATGAATATAAATGCTGGCATAATAGACAATCTGCGCCGTGAATATGGTGACGCTTTCTATCTCTTGGACAGTGAGCAGTTCGTGAAAAACTTCCACGAACTGAAGGCTGAGTTCAGTAGTATATATCCCAATTTCAACATAGCATATTCCTACAAGACCAACTATACCCCTAAGCTTTGCCGACTAATAAATGAGATGGGAGGCTATGCAGAGGTGGTTTCAGAGATGGAACTGGAGATTGCAAAGAGGGTAGGGTGCCGTCCTGAGCGCATTATCTGGAACGGACCTATCAAGAATCGTGAGGTGATGGAGGAATTCCTTGTAGCAGGTGGCACGGTGAACATCGACTCAAAGGATGAACTGGAGATAATCAATGACATCGTTGACAGCCATAAAGACACAATGATCACTCTCGGCATACGTTGCAACTATGACGTGAATGACGGCGTGGTGAGTCGTTTCGGTTTCGATGTGGATAGCGAAGAGTTTGCTGAGGCTGTGCGTTTCTGCACAGAAAAGGAAAACGTAAAACTGATAAACCTGCAGTGCCACTTCGCAAAGCGCAATTTGGAATACTGGCCTGCTCGCGCAAAGGGTATGGTGGAAGTGCTGAAGAGACTTGACATGGTGCCAGAAAGAATAGACATCGGTGGCGGTATGTTCGGCAAAATGGCAGACTCTCTCAAAGCTCAACTCTCTGCAAACATACCTGATTATGCCGATTATGCAAAGGCAGCAGCATCCGTTTTCTCTGAATATTTCAAGGATAAGGATGAGAAACCAGAGCTTATCGTTGAACCAGGCTCTGCTTTGGTGGGCGATTGCATGAAGTTCATAGGCACCGTGAAGGCTATAAAGAATGTGAGAGGCAAGTGGATTGCAACCGTTCTTGGCAGTCAGAAGAACATCAGTATGTCAGGCGTTAATCCTCCTATGGAACTGATTCACATGGGTGGAGAGACTAAAGAGTACGAGGATATGGACTTTGTTGGCTTCACCTGCATAGAGGGTGACGTGCTTTATCATGGCTATAACGGCATGGTGGCGCGCGGAGATGTGCTTGTCATCAGTAACTGCGGCAGTTATTCTCTCGTGATGAAACCACCTTTCATCCTGCCAAACTTCCCTGTATTGGATATATGTGGCGATGGGGTAGAGGTGATAAAGCGCAAAGAGTGTTTCGATGATTTGTTCTGTACCTTCAATTTTTAGGCAATTATGATGACTGTAAACCTTTTTATAAAGAGAGCATTTGACTTCACCTCTTCGCTTGTAGCCATTGTTCTGCTTACTCCACTGTGGATAATCCTTGCCATTGCCATAAAGATAGACTCCAAAGGTCCTGTGCTTTTCAAGCAAGGAAGGCGCACAAAGGATGGTCGTATCTTCAAGATGTGGAAGTATCGCAGCATGGTGGTGAATGCGGAAAAGATGGGTTCGGGACTGTTTAGCTATGAGAATGATCCGCGAATAACGAAGGTGGGGCGCTTTCTTCGCAACACATCCCTCGATGAATTGCCACAGCTTTTCAATGTTCTGATGGGAGATATAAGCATTGTGGGACCGCGTCCGTGTGTCACTTACGAACTTGGAGACTATGATACCCTAAATAAAAAATACAAGAAACGCTTCCTTGTAAAGGGGGGCATCACTGGTTTGGCACAATGCAAGGGCAGGAATGAGAACTCGTGGGATGAGAAAGTGATACTCGATAATGAGTATATCGACAGCTTCAGGAAGGAAGGATTCTGGCTTGACATCAAGATATTGTGGTGGACAGTGGCCAAGGTCCTTGAGAAATCAAATATAAATGAAGAGAAGATGGGTGAGGATATGACGGATGAAGAGTCGGCTGCGTTGGCAGAAGAAGAGATTATCCGCATCGCTCATCTGCCAGATGAAGAATAAACATAATATAAGACTATAAATGAATACAGATGTTGCAAATCGCCTAATATGGCTGAATGGAGAGGTAATGAACGTGAATGCCGCGAAGGTAAACGTCCTCTCCCCTACGTCACAGTTTGGTCTTAATGTCTTTGAAGGCATCAGATGCTACTGGAATGATACCGAGAAGCAGTTGTATGCCTTCCGACTTGACGACCATTACAAGAGACTAAAGAAATCACAGAAGCTCCTCCAGATAGCAGATCACTACACTATGGAGGAACTGAAGAACGCATTGGTAAGCGTTGTCACTGCCAATGAATATGATGAAGACATTGCTGTTCGCCAGACAATCTTCATCGATGGCTTTGGCACATGGTCGTCGGAAGAAAAGGTGAACATGTTCGTTGCGCCTATTCCGAAGGGAAAAACAAGTGCGGAATACAACAAGCGAGGACTGCATTGCTGCATCAGTTCGTGGCGAAGGATATGCGATAATACTCTCTCGCCAAGGATTAAGTGCGGTGCCAACTATATCAACAGTCGCATGGCACAGCGTGAAGCTCTCCGCAATGGATATGACACTACTATTTTCCTCAACGAGGCCGGCAAGGTTTCTGAGGGACCTGGCAGCTGTCTTTTCATAGTAAAGGATGGCGTTCTCATCACTCCATTGCTCACAGACAGCGTGCTTGAGAGCATCACACGCGACACTATCATCCGCCTTGCTGGCGAGATGGGCATCCCTGTGATGGAGCGTACCATCGATCGTACGGAACTTTACTGCGCCGATGAGGCTTTCCTCTGTGGCTCTGCCATGGAGATAACACCAGTGTTGAGTGTGGATAGATACTCTGTGGGAGATGGAAAGGAAGGCATGTTGACGCATTCCATCCACAAAGAGTATCTGAAATGTGTAACGGGCGAGTTGGAAAATCACAAGGATTGGCTGACTCCTATATACGATAAATAGTCTTGGAACAGTTCAATAATGAGACGGTATCTGTCATCACCCCGGTATATAATGCGGAGCGTTTCCTCTGTTCAACGATAGATTCCGTAATCAATCAGACCTATCGCGACATAGAAATAGTCCTTGTGGATGATTGTTCGAAGGATAAATCAAAGGAGATAATAGAGGAATATTGCAGGAAATATCCTTTCGTAAGGTATCATCGTCAGGAGAAGAATGGCGGTGCGGCAGTGGCTCGCAATACTGCTTTGGGTATTGCCAAGGGCAGATATGTTGCTTTTCTTGATGCAGATGATGTTTGGGAACCATGCAAACTGGAGAAGCAACTGGCGCTGATGAAGGAGAAGGATGCTGAGTTCAGCTTCGCTGCCATCGACTTTATCAATGAGAATGGCGACTGCATAAAGCCTCGAAGGGATGTCAGGGATGTGGTTGATTATAGTTTTCTGCTGAAGAATACGATGATAGCCACCTCTACTGTTGTGGTGGATAGAAGCAAGAGTGGTAGGTTTCAGATGCCTTTGCGACGTGGCGGACAGGACTATGCCACATGGCTTATGCTCCTTCGTGATGGCGTTAAGGCTTATGGAATAAATGAAGTGCTCAGCCATTATCGTATCACTCCGGGCTCTTTGTCTTCCAATAAGATGAAGAGCATCAAGCAAGTGTGGCAGATTCAGACGCAGAATGAGCACATAGGTAAGCTTCATGCCGCCTTCAATGTGTCATTTTTCATCCTCAATGCCTTGAAGAAATACTTTACATAGACTTAGTATTTCCTGAATTTCAGTCTTACTTTGTCAGACTTTATTGTCAGATTACTGCTGGTGAGGGCTTCTATCTGGAAGTCTTCGCTTGTCGTATATAGACCAAAAGGATTTAATATCGTGGCATCTGTAATGAGAACATCGCTCTCATCATGCTTCTGGTCTCTTGGCTCATATATTCTGAGATGTCCATCCTTATGCTCAAAACGACAGAGAACACTACTTGTTGAGGTGTAACTGCGGAGTTCTACAAGTCTGAAGTTAAATCCCCATGTGGTTCCTGTGTTTCGCATGTCTTTTGCTTCTTCACCTGTCTTTTGCATCTCTGTCATCTGCCATAGACCATCCAGAACACCATTGTCGCTCATCTCAAATTCGCAACTTGAGAAGCAGCATGGGAAAAGAATCACCATCAATGCTATATATAAGAAACTCTTCATCTTCATTTTTTACATGGATTATTTTGTGTTCGGTAATATATAATTCGTAAACAAGTAGTAATTATAGTTTTATATTTTTGCTTATAGTTGCCTGTACTCCGAAGTTGTTGCCACGAAGTTTTCCATTATCGAAGGCAATAGCACCTGAGACATTCCATCCTTTATGACCGAAAAGAGAGAAATCCGTGTATTTTATCTCTGCCAAGGTACTCGTGTTCTCTCTTGGATCAGGAAGAATATATGAGTATGTTCCCCAGCATCTTTGCCATGAAGCAAGTAGCCTGTAGGTCAGTCTCTTTGCTATTGTTCCTCCGATGCCTATATGCCACGCAATGAAACGATTGCCGTGACACTCAATTTCCATGTTGTCATTGTAGATAGGGGAGAGGTATAATGGATTGCCCTGCACCATCCCCCAATGCTGCCAGCCTGTGAAGATATAGTGATTATAGTAATTGTCCTTTCCTGCGATGTGGTCGCTAAGCTCAGGGGTACGGTCATGGTTTATAGGACCGCTCTGATATTTTGTGTGCAGGTATTCCACAACAACATTGTCTACATACCATGGCTCATGTTTTTTCCACTCCGCTCCCAGCATGATGTCAGAGAAATCATAAACTATCATTCTCTTTCCCACCTTCTTGTTCCATTCCTCTCCGCTGCCATAGCCGTCATAGTCCAGTTGAAACATAGCAGAGTGATCTTCAAAAAACTTGTCTGCGTAAAGGCTGAATGTGCTTCCTTTTGCCTTATAGTCTATTCTTCCTATCCAACTTCCGAGAGTATTTCCCTCGCTGTTGGCGTATAATCCCTCACCCTCGTCACCGCCAAAGCCTGGCACCAAAGCATTGAAGAAAGACTTGAATCCCGTGTTGTGTTTCTGAGCAAACATCTCCCCAGTACCGTTTGGGCGATAGGTTGTTCCTCCAAACTGTGCTGCCATCTCAAGACCGAGCGTTATTGTGAGTGGCGATGTAGGCTTGTGTATCCTTAGGAACCCTGACTTGCTATGATATAGTTGATTGACAGTATATTTCTTTTTTCCTTCTGTAAAGTCCTTTTGCCAGTTGTCATCCGTGTATCTACCGAACGATAAATGTCCTTTGAAACCAACCCATCTGCCACCTAAAGGAATAGTCCAATAGTCGTTCATCTCAAGTCTTACCTGAGGAATAGGCAGTGCGTTGATGCCAAATGTCTGCGAACCACTGCTGAGTCGTTCGTTCTTCATCTCCATAGGAATCTCCTTTTGACCTATAGTGAGCGTTGCAAGCTTATACTTCAGTTCACCGTATGCCTGATGAATCATCATGGGAGCCATACCATGTTCGTTGATGGTAACATCGATTCCATAGCCTATCTGCCATAGTTTGCATGAGTCGGCAGAATGGTCACGCGAAAGGAATGCACGCTGATATGCCGAGTTTCCATAAGGAGATACTATGCCATGTCTGTTGCTTGTCAGCCACATAGGAGCAAATGCACCGTTACTAGTCGTTCCAGATGCCTCAAGTGTTAGATTCATTCCATCTGTAAGCGATTCTGCTGTAGCAAATGTAGCAATGAGAAGTGCAAAGGTTGTCCCTATTATATGTTTTATGTTTCTTGTCATTTGTTTGCTTGGTAAAAAACACTGCAAAGATAGTGTTTTTTCATTATAAGACAAAATAAAATCTTAGATTTTGCGTTTTAGAGAAAAGAATAGATAATAAATGAGCTATATATATAAATTTGTAAACTGGTATTTTGGCAAGGATGCTATCCCATATTGGTGTGTGCTGGCCCTTGACTGTGCTATAATCATATTCTTCTATCTCTTCGGCTATTATTGTGTACTGGGAGCAGAAGGCACTATAGAACATTTCTGGGACAAGACAATGATCCTGCTGCCATGTATGCTGCCTTATCTTTTGTTTTTCAAGGTGTTCCATACGTATAGCAATGTTATTAGATACTCCTCGTTTATAGATCTGCGTAATGTGGGCATTGCCAATGCTCTTGGTTCTGCCATCATTCTTCTTGTAAGAATATGCTTCTATGAGATGAGTGAACAGTTGTTCCCAGGCTTAAGAATAATCTTGTTTGCTTATTGCTTTTCCACTCTTACCATGTGTGGATGGCGTGTTTTGATAAAGTCGTTGTTTGACATAACGGCAATCAATTCGAAATCCAAGAATATCTTTATGTATGGTACGTCAAGTGCTGCTGTTTCCCTCGCTAAGAGTATAAGGAATTCAAAACCAGCAAAATATATTGTTCGCGGTTTTGTTACTAACGAGAAAGGTGACATAAAACATTATGTATCTGGCATTCCTGTGTATCTAAATGATTTCACACTCGTAGGCAAGATGGTGGAGAAAGATATTCGAGGACTCATGGTTATGCCTGGTGGGATGAAGGAATTGCGAAATGATGAGCAACTCGTGAATAATCTCACAGAGGCTGGTATTCGCATATACATGATGCCCGAAGAGCAGGAATGGGATGGAAAGAGTGACGTCACGCAAGATATGCTCCATAAGGTGGAGATAGAAGACCTCCTGCCTCGTGAGGAGATAAATGTTGACATGGATGCTATAGGAAAGCAACTGTCAGATAAATGTATTCTCGTTACTGGTGCAGCAGGAAGCATTGGCAGTGAGATGATGCGCCAGATTGCTGCTCTACATCCGAAGGAACTTGTCCTCGTTGACCAGGCAGAGACACCTATGCATGATGTGCGTCTCATGCTTGCCAAGTCATTCTCTGATGTTAAAGCGCATACTATTGTAACGAGTATTACAAACGAGAAGCGTATGGAGCAGCTTTTCCAACAGTATCGCCCTGAGTATGTATTCCATGCTGCAGCCTATAAGCATGTGCCAATGATGGAGGATAATCCGAGCGAGGCGGTACAGAATAATATATATGGTACGCGCGTAATGGCAGACCTCGCTGTTAAGTATGGCACTCGTAAGTTCGTTATGATATCCACCGACAAGGCTGTCAACCCAACCAATGTGATGGGATGCTCTAAGCGTATATGCGAGATATATTGTCAGGCGTTGAATGCGGAGATTCATAAGGCGGAATCCACCGTTCGTCAGGTTGATGGCACTCCTGCTATCACTCAGTTTGTCACTACTCGTTTTGGTAATGTGCTCGGCAGCAATGGTTCTGTCATTCCTATCTTCCGCGAACAGATACGAAATGGAGGTCCAGTTACGGTCACTCATCCAGATATCATCCGTTTCTTCATGCTCATTCCTGAGGCATGTAAGCTTGTGCTTCAGGCAGGAACGTTTGGCAAGGGTGGTGAGATATTTGTCTTCGATATGGGAAAACCTGTGAAGATTGCTGATATGGCTCGTCGTATGATAGCATTGTCGAAGGCAAAGAATGTAGAGATAAAATATACAGGACTTCGTGATGGCGAGAAACTCTTCGAAGAGGTGCTAAGTGATGCCGAGAAGACTATGCCTACATCTCATCCGAAGATTCGCGTAGCACAAGTGAGAGAGTATCCTTATAGTGAGGCTCTTCGCAATGAGGAACGTCTCTACGAGGCAAGTTTTAAGTATGACGACATGGAGACGGTGCGTATAATGAAGGAGATAGTTCCTGAGTATAAGTCGCGCCATTCCAAGTATGAGGCGCTTGATGCCTAGGGGAGCTAGTAGCCCTAGTTAACCTGGTAACCCTAGTAATCATAGTAACCCTAGTCCCCTAGAAAAAAAAAGAAAAGAATGAATATACCAAGAATACTTCCAGCCATAGTGCGTGGTTTCTTCACTTCCTTTGTGGAAGGTATTGTAGAAGGCAATCTGCCTGAAAGCAATGGTCCTCAGAGCGTGGAACCTAAGCAGATGAAGCAGATGATGCTTGAACATTATGAGCAGACATCGCAGTATCTGTATGACAGCATCTTCGATTCTGTAGCGATAGTATGCTATAAGGATTATGAGAAACTCGCGCAGCGTCTTCGTGAGGCTGATCCTGCTACTCTAAATGCTATGACTCTTATGCAGCATGCTTGTCGTACAGAGCCTGCTTTCCAGCTTATGGCAGACGAATATCGTCGTAATTTCTATGCTATTCTCTCCGGTCATGTGATGTCGCTTGAGGAGTATTTTGATGTTATCAATGATGAGTTCATGCCATTGGAAGAGGGGAATATACCTTCTGACATTGCTATTCGTGCCGTTGTGAAGGCTGTAGTTCGTGGATATCAGTCAGGAAGAAAGGCAGTAAGCGCTAATGACAAGCCTGCTAATGTAGTATGCATTTATCGTCTTCTGGCTGATAATATGCAATGTCTTCTGCATAATGCGCCTGTAGAGACTTCGGATGACTGCGACCTCAACGATTATTTCCTTGCGGTATGTAAAACGCCCGAGAATATGAATGCCATGCTTGAGGCTATGAATGAAGCTATGGCAGAAGTGGCTAACGATTAAATAAATATATGTCTAAATATAGCAAAACAATATATTCAGAGTATGTCAAGCGATTGTTTGACATCTTTGTTGCGTTGTTCTGCCTCATCGTTTTCTTCCCGTTATTTGCTTTCTGTTGGATAGCGATGAAATTCGAGCGAAGCGGACCTGTTATATATTCGCAAGAACGTATAGGCTATGGCGGAAAGCCGTTTCGTATCTATAAGTTTCGCTCCATGTATGTGGATGCTGAGATAGATGGACCTGATCTCAGTTCTGAGAATGATACTCGCCTTACACCTACAGGACGCTTCCTTCGTGCACATCATCTTGATGAACTTCCTCAGTTGTGGAACGTTCTCATCGGTGATATGTCCTTTATTGGACCTCGTCCGGAACGTAAGTATTTCATTGATTTGATAATGGAACAGGATGACCGTTATGAGCTTCTCTATCAGGTGCGCCCTGGAGTTACAAGCTATGCCACTCTCCATAATGGTTATACCGATACGATGGAGAAGATGCTTCGTCGCCTCCATTTTGATCTCTATTATCTTGAACACTGCTCTTTCTCCCTCGACGTGAAGATTCTCTGGGAAACCTTCACGAGCATTATTTTTGGAAAGAAATTCTAAAAATGAAATATTAATTGTCAATCGTTAATTGTCAATTGTAAATTCAATTAGGGATTTTCCCCCTTTGATTAGGGAAAAACCTTTTGCAACCTTGTTTTTTGTTTGTACTTTTGCATCGTGAAGTTAAGGCAATACCTACTTCGCAATGAAAATAATAAATGAAATATCAAACAAAAAACTATACGACTATGAAGAAGTTTATGATCATGATGGTTGCAATTCTCGGCACCATGTTTACCAATGCTAATGCAATGAGTTACGAACAGGCACGCGACCAGGCTCTGTTCCTCACCGACAAAATGGCTTATGAGCTCAATCTCAATGAACAGCAGTATGAGGCTGCCTACGAGATAAACCTCGACTATCTCATGGGTGTCAACACCGTAGATGACGTATATGCAGAATTCTGGGTACGTCGTAATGCTGACTTCCGCATCGTGCTTCTCGACTGGCAGTACAATGCTTTCATCGCAGCAAGTTACTTCTATCGCCCAATATGGTGGGAAGGAGGCTTCTGGCACTTTGGAATCTATGCTCGCTATCCACATCGTGACTATTTCTACTTCGGTCGTCCTCACTTCTATCATACCTATGTAGGCGGTCACGCATGGCATCATAATGGTCATCGCTCTTGGTATCACGGACGTGACTTCGGTACTCGCAATCATGGCAACTTCTCTGGTATGCGTGATGGATGGAATCGTGGTTCTTATCGCAATGGAACTACTCATAGCTCAGACCGTCGTGGCATAGGTAGCGGCAATAGTGGCTCTCGTGGTGGTTCTTCATATAATGGAAATCATGGTAATCGCTCTGAGGGTAATGGCTCATCATACGGTATAAATCGTGGCAACCGTTCAGATAATAATGGTTCATCAAATGGTTACAATCGTGGAAACCGTACAGAGAATAGTGGCTCTGGTGTAGGTGGTTCACGAGTAAATCGTTCCGACGTTAATGGTTCCTCAACAATGGGTTCACGTGGCTCTTTCAGTGGTTCGCGCCAGAGCAGCACACGTACTACTGTTAATCGTCCATCCATATCCACACCTACACGCAGCGCAGGTAGTTCTTCATTTGGAAGTTCTCGCAGCTCTTCTTCCTATGGTGGCTCTCGCGGTTCTTCCTCTTATGGTAGCTCTCGTAGCTCATCATTCGGTGGTAGTTCTTCATCCTTCGGCGGTGGTTCTCGCGGAGGTTCGTCCTTCAGTGGAGGAACTCGTGGCGGTGCTTCAGTAAGCCATGGTGGTGGTGCTTCTCATGGTGGAGGCTCACATGGAGGCGGCTTCGGTGGAAGAAGATAATCGTCTATTGACAATCCTTATAATACTACTTACAAAGTTATAGAAAGAAGAAAGATTCTGAAAGGGGACAAAAGAGACCGTGCCTGCGAGAGCAAGCACGGTCTTGTCGTTTTCAGATGGTCATAAAAAAAGTGCGTTCATTCGCATATGCAACTACGAATGAACGCACTATGTCGTCGATAGTGATGATGAAAAAATTAATTGGTACGATTTAACCTCAGATTTCAGAGATGTTTTGGATTTATGAAGAAGGAGTGATGCGGGCATCTCGACTGATGAATAAATTCAAAACAGCCTGAAAGATGAGCTTCATTCTTTTATTGTCTTACCTCACAAATCGTACCTAGTTGTTTTATTATCATCACTTATGTTGAATCTTACTTCTTGATCTTACCGTAGCGGTTCATGAAGCGGTCAACGCGACCTGCAGTATCAACAAGCTTGCTCTTACCTGTGTAGAATGGGTGAGATGTGCTTGAGATTTCTATCTTTACTACTGGGTAAGTCTCGCCTTCAAATTCTACTGTATCATTAGTCTTGCATGTAGACTTTGTAAGGAACATATCGCCGTTGGACATATCCTTAAATACGACGGGGCGATAGTTTTCTGGATGAAGATCTTTTTTCATTTTTGTGTTAATAATTAATTGTTACTAAAATTGCGTATGCAAAGGTACGAAAAATATTCCGAAAACAACACCTCCCATTCCCTTATTTATTACTTATTTAATAAAAATTAACCTAAGTCAAGTCGTCGTATTATAACTCCAAAACGCAGCAAACCACCATCTATATCCATACATTCTATAATGCAAATCTTCTTAGTTCGTTTCGTTTCTCACGGTGGAAACGACCGTTTCTTACGGAGGAAACGATTGTTTTCCACGGAGGAAACGGGTGTTTCCTGCGGAGGAAATAACCATTCCTCGTGAAATAGACCAGAAATCTCCATAATAGTTATTCTGAATGTGCAAATTGTTATACTGCGTCTCATCGAAAATAAGGATAATAATTACATAAAAAATACGTTAAAAATCATTTTCGAGACCAAAAAACGTAAGGTTGACCGCAAGGTTGACGCAAGGTTAAACGCAACCTTGCGTACTTCTTACGTTCTGTGTAACAAGTATTTATAAATGCGAACGACAGGACGCAAGGTTGAAACTAAAAAAATCTATGATTTATTTCTTGAATAGGTGTTTCTCGTAAAGAAAAATAACTGTTAGATGTCATTATTCTATGAGGGAAAAAGAGTTTTTGCTATTGTTTAAATAATTTTAATTTATATTACGATTATGTTAAATACATTTAATATAGAGCATTCCCCCTTTTGTCGTATTATAAATATTGTTACCTTTGCTCGTTAATTAATATGTTTGCGCTACGCGCGCAAGTGTAGCTTGCGCATGATCGAACCAACTAAAACAAGAAAAAACCTTAATGTGAAAGGTGATTATAAATAGAACTAATTAAACGATATGAACCATAACATCATAACTACCAGCAGTATGATAATGACTCGTAAAACACAAATCAAGCAGACGAATAATATGGCGTCTGCCTCTGAAAGAAATTCTCTCGTTGGAAACCTCCTCGGTTTCCTCACTACCCTCGTTATGCTCTTCAGTGTAGGAGTAAGTGGAGCGTGGGCGTTCAATGATTTTGAGATAGATCTTACAAAGAATCCTGTTGGCGACTTACCTGCAGGTGTTAGTCAAATTGGTTATCCCACAAATGGTGCAGGTTTTAATGGTTCACAACATGGCTGGCAGTGGTATGCCATCCAGTTTGATGTTGATGGACCTGTAAAGATCACGGTTGGTGGATGCCAATATACCAATGATGGGTATGAAGGTTATGTGACAGATGGTAACGGCACAAAGCTTGCTGATATTCATAATAAGACAGCAGCATGTTATGATGCTGATCCTGTAAACAATGTTGGTAGTTATATTTATACTGGTGGTGCTGGTAAATTGAAAGTATATTGTGGTCAGTATTGTCCATATATTAAGGTTGAGAAAATCAATAACGATTTTACTATTGATCTGACTAAGAATCCTGTTGGCGACTTACCAGCAGGTGTTACTCAAATTAGTTATTCCACAAATGGTGCAGGTTTTAATGGTTCACAACATGGCTGGCAGTGGTATGCCATCCAGTTTGATGTTGCGGGACCAGTGAAAGTTACGCTTGGTGGATGCCAATATATCAATGACGGTTATGAAGGTTATGTGACAGATGGTAGCGGCACAAAGCTTGCTGATATCCATAATAAGACAGCAGCATGTTATGACGCAGATTCAGAAAATAATGTTGGTACTTATTCATATACTGGTGGTGCAGGTACGTTGAAAGTATATTGTGGTCAGTATTGTCCTAGTGTTAAGGTTGAACCATACGATGCACCAGCTGTACTTCCTGAATACACCGTCACCTTCTATGATGGTGAGACTGTTCTTGGCTCAAAGCAAGTGACTCAGGGCGATAAGGTAGGTGAGATAACATATAGTGCAACTGTCGCTGCTGATAACAAGTTCCGTCGCTGGAAGGACAAGAATGGTAAGGAGGTTGATGCAAATACAGTTGTAAATTCAGACCTCAGTGTCTATGCTTGCGTAACGAAAATTGAGACGGCTCCAACTGGATATGAGAGTCTTAGCTACGACCTTACTAAGGCTACGTTCTATCCTGATGAACATGACATACTTACTTTTACCAACTACCGTTTCAATAGTGGTGGTCATGGTGAAGACTTCAAGAGCGATGCTACTATAGATATAAGCGTTGCAGGCCCTACTATTATCACTCTCGGTTTGTGTCAGCATGCAAAAACAACAGCCAAGTTTGTACTGAAGAATGGTGAAGAACTTATAGGTGAGGTTTCTGCAAAGGATGCTGACTGTACTCATACTGCCGAATTCCGTTATGAAGGAGAAAGCTCGGCAACGCTCACACTCAGTCTGACAGCTGATAGTGATGGTGATAAGCAGGCTTACCTACACTCTATCCTTGTGGCTGCTATTCCACCTGCACCAACAAAGGTGGAGAGCTTCGAACTTGATTTCTCTGCAGGTGGTAATGCTGAGAGCATTGTCAACAAGTGGTCAAAAGAAGGTGGTTCTACAGTGTCAGGTATATCATTCGATGGAGAGGGCAACCCTGTAGAGAACAAGGTTAGCCCTATCATATCGTTCAATTCTTATTACAAGAACAGCACATACGGTATAACATTCACTGGAGGCAACTTCATGTCATTCCCTGTAGATGGTCCTGTAACTATTGTTATGGGTATGACAGACTATAATAGTGATGTAGAAATCCTAAACGAGAATGATGAAAAGGTAGGCGAGTTGTCACTGAACTCATCTGACAAGTATTCATCTAACAACTATCTCGTAACCTCATTCGACTATAAGGGCTCAGCAACGACTCTGAAACTTAAGGCAAAGTCTTCACAAATCTATATACCTTATATAAAAGTATTACCTTATGTAGATAAGGCAAGCCGTGCCTTCACTGATTTCAAGGTTGACTTCCGTAACAAGTCTGGTTATGTTGTTAAGCAGCCAGCGTCACTTCCTACAGGAGTTGTCATCAATGGTTCTTGGCATGACGATCAGCATGGCTATGGCACAACAACTATTACTGTTCCTGTTGACGGACCTACAAAGTTTACTTTTGGTGCTTGTGGCTACAACAGCAGTAATGCTGTCGTAAAGGATGAGAATCAGCAGGTATTGGCAACGATAGACTGTAAGGGCTCTTGTGACGATTATACTTCTACAAACAACACTGTTGTATGGATATATAACAGCGGCAAGGCACAGACACTCACTATAACAACAGGAACCTATATCCCATTCTTCTATGCAGAGAAGTGCGATCCAGTAATCAGCTGTGTTGTAAAATATTATGATGGTGATAACGTAGTTGCTACTGAGAATTACAAGGGCAACGGTTCATTGAAGGTAAGAGGCTCTGATGGCGTTACCGTTGGTGCAGGACAGAAGTTCCGTTCATGGAAATATCAGAATGGCAAGCGTGTAGAGAATGGTACGACACTCATTGGCGACCTTAACCTTTATGCATGTGTGACGGATGTTGAAGAGCCAACGACTTCAACTACTTACGACTTCAACCTTGGCGATGCTAACTTCTATATGGATGAGCATGAGGCAATCAGTGCTGTTGATGGAAGTTTCCATGATGCACAGCACGGATGGATATTCAAAAAGGATGGATACTTCAAGATAAAGGTTGCTGGCAATGCTACTGTCACAATTCCACTTTGTCAATATAGTGGTGATGGAGATGTTGTAGCTCTTAATCCTTCTGGAGTTGAATTCGACCGCTGTAAAGCAAAGGTGGCTTCAGATGCAACAACTTACACTTTCAACTATGAAGGTGAGGCTGGCGAACTGACTTTCAAGGCTTCCGACAATAATACATACATTCACAGCGTAAAGGTTGTGAATGTTGGAGGTTTGTCTGCTCCTACCCTTGAGGATGACGGTTACTATCACCTCGTACTGCCTGCAGATGCTGCAGACAATGCCCGTGCATTGGTTTACTCTATGTCATACGTCGCTGGGCAGTCAAACAAGAAACTCTACCTTCCTAACGGTACCTACGACCTGGGCACTGCTACACTGACACCTGTTCCTGCAGGTGTGACATTGAAGGGTGAGAGCATGAACGGTGTTTTGATTCAGAATAGCCCTGTCAAGGAAGTTATCAACAATACCGCTACACTCCTTGTTGCTGGTGACAATATCACTATCGAAGACCTCACACTGAAGTGCCGCGCACCATACGGAACAGGCGATGATACAAATACTGCAGAGCGTGGTCTCTGTATCCAGGATAAAGGCGACAACATCGTCTTCCGCCGTGTGAAGCTCGATGGCTATCAGGATACATACTGGAGTCAGAAGGCAAAGGTAGGTAACACCTCTTACTTCTACGACTGTGTCATCATGGGTAATGTCGATTTCATCTGCGGCTCAGGTAACGTATGGTTCGAGAACTGTAAACTCCAGATCGTGCCTTGCCACTCTGATGCTCAGGGAACAGTAAGCTCTGGCACACCATACATCGTTGCACCAAGTACTGCGGAGGGCGAGAAGGGTTACATCTTCAACAACTGTACTATTGAGAATGCAACTTCCACCAACATGGATGGTAAGTTCTACCTCGGTCGTGGTTGGCAGAACAATCCTAAGGCTTCTTTCTTCAACACTACGATGAAGATTAATCCTATTCCTGTTGCTTTCTTAAACAAGATGAGTGCAAGCAATCCTGACCTGCCATGTGTATGGCAGGAGATGGGTTCTGTAACTGCAAGTGGAACTGCTGTTGACGTTTCATCACGTCCTTCAAATACAGTCATTGACGTTAAGACAACCCCAGAGGCTAAGCCACTGCCATCAGTAAAGGCAGAGGTGGTAGGCTCACAGCTTAAGTGGACTGCCATTAGTGGTGCTGTCGCATATAATATATATAAGGAGAGTGTGTTCGTAGAAAAGATGGATGTTGCCTCTGCTGCATCTGCCAAGAGTGTGATGCGTGTTCTTGCTGCTCCTGCATCAGGCGATATATCTTACGATCTACCTTATGGTGATGATGGCGAAAACTGGTCAGTTCGTGCCATCAACTCTTACGGCGTCGTAGGTCTCACTGTTGAGGAGGATGATCCATTCGTTGTTGAATTCTCTGATGAGGCAAAGGTTATAGACAAGACCAACAAGCCTTTCGGTTTCGTGACAGCTACTGACCGTACCAGCCCAACAAGCATTGACCTGAGCAAGATCACTGGTGGTGGCGCTCTTACTATCGAAGAGGCTCTCGCTAAGGCTGTTGCTAATGCCGATGGTGTTGTCACACTCCAGTCTGATGGCGTGACAGCGATGGATGCTCAGATCAAGGACGCTATTGCAAACAAAAGCATCATCATCTTTGATGGTGGTAATACCGAGACGACTAAGAAGTTCATCGTAAGCGAGGTAATGCAGATTAAGAACCTCAAGGATAAGACGATCATCGGTATCAATGGCGCACGTCTCTGCACAGAGTTCTTTATCACTGAGCGTTATAAATATCTCCTTGACAACGCAGGCGTCAAGGGCGCAAGCACAGCATCCGGCACTGGCGGCACCTTTAAATATAAGAATGGTAATGAAGTAACTATCAATGAACAGGAAGAATACCTCACACGTCTGACTCTCTATAATGCAGTGGAAGATGCATGGGAGAAGAAAGCAAAGGCTGAGAATGGCGGTGTGCTTCCTGATAATTTTGAGTACAAGAACTCCGAGCCATATATCAATGCAGGTATCTTCTACTTTGATAATTGTAATAACTTTGTTATTCGTAACCTCAAACTCGAAGGTCCTGGTTCTGTCGATGTAGGCGGTACAGACCTTATGTCTATCATCAACGGCTCACACCACTTCTGGGTTGACCACTGTGAGTTCACCGATGGTATCGATGGTAACTTTGATATCACCAACGGTTCTGACTTTGTCACCGTATCATGGTGTAAGTTCTCTTATACAGAGCGTGCATACGCCCATGAGAACTCCAACCTCGTAGGTTCTGACGACAGCAAGGACGCTATGGACACTAACCATCTCAACATCACATACGCCTACAACGAATGGGGTAAGGGATGTGACGGTCGTATGCCTATGGCACGTTTCGGTAAGATCCACATGCTCAACAACTACTATACCTGCGATGGTAACACCCAGAATGCCATGAACCCACGTAAGAACTCCGAGTTCCTTGTCGAGGGCAACCTCTTTACAAAGGGTGTCACTAAGACATATAAGGAAGATGGTGCTCTCGCAGTAACATGGGGGGCTGGCAATACTATCAAGGCTACTTCTGGTGTCGCAGGAACAAACAAGGGCACACAGCCTGTAACAGTGCCTTACGATTACAAAAATCTTGTTCTCGATGTCGTTAAACTTCCAGAAGTACTTGAGCTCAATGGTGGTGCAGTGCTTGGCACAAGTCCTGTGTTCACTACCGACCTTACATTTGATAATCAGGCTTACGAAACCACTCCTGCAAAGGCAGCGGAGGGACTCACCTTCTCTGTGTGGGCTGAGAATGCTCACACCTTCCAGTGGTACAAGAAACAGAATGGTGATACAGAGTGGACAAAGATTCCTGATGCTTCACGCAACTCTTACACGTATATATCTAATAAGGTGGAGAAACTCCAATTGATGTGTAGGGCATACGGTGTCAGTGGTACTGCTGATTCCAAGACTCTCATACTCACCATTAAGGATGGCGATCCAGCATTCATAACAAACCTCAATGCTAACTACACCCTCTATGGTGATAAGGATCTCACACTTGAGGTTGACGCAAGTAACCTCTGCACATACCAGTGGTATAAGTGTGACGACACAAGCAAGACAAATGCACAGGCTATTGATGGTGCAACAAAGCGCACCTATTCTGTAGCAAAGGCAACAGAAGCAGGCAACTCATACTACTACTGCGTAGCTACATACACTCCAGCAGCAGGTGATCATGTTGTGCTCACTTCTAATGTCGCAACTCTCACAGCTGAACTCAATGATGGTAGAAAACTATGGGTATATGGTTACTATGACCAGTCCGCAAGTGAAGGTAAGGGTGATTCTTTCATCAAGAATGCTGTAGGTACATCAAATGCTGTAACTTCAACATGTACAGGAAATAAGTGTACAGAGTCTGTAAATAGTACATGGTATAAGGATAAAACCACAAGAGTCTCTGGTTATGTCTTTGTACCTTGTGACACACACTACAATAATCCAAAGGCATACGTAGAAGTAGAGACAAACTCTGCTCTCGTTTCTACCGATAAGATAAGAATTCGTGTGCATCAGGGTGATGCTTCTTCATCTGACAACAAGATAGGTTTCTATCTCTGTACAGAACAGACTAAGTCGGATGCATCCCTTGTTGAGACTATTGCTATTCCTACAAAGGTTGACTTGTCTATCCATGAGGTAACCTTAAATGTAGCTGACTATTTTGAGCAACTCGTAGGCAAGACAAAGCTTTATCTGCTTCCATTCTCTGATAAGGGTGGAAGAAAAGTGAACCTTAATGAGGTTCTTGTACTCACTTACCCTGCTGGTGCTCCTGTTATAATAACAGATATTGAGAATGCTGAATACGAGACGCCTAAGGGTGAGTCTATAGAATTATCTGTTAAGGCTTCTAATGTCAAGGGCTATCAGTGGTACAAATGTACAGATTCTGATAAGTCAGGTGAAACTGTAATTGATGGTGCTACATCAGCAAATTATACATTCTCTTCAAAGACAGACGGCACATACTATGTATTCTGCCGTGCTGAAGGTCTCAAGGCAGATACACACGCAGACTCTCGCGTTGCAAAGATTGTTGTGACAAAGGGCAAGAAGGTGGCTGTGTTCTCTTATGTTGGTAAGGACAATGGTAGTGGTTCTTATGCAGAAGATTTGACTGGTGGAACATATACAACTAATGTAGAAACTTGTGACGGAACTGCTAAATGTGTTATCGCACAAAATAACTGTGGCGATGAAAGCGGAAATAAAGTGTGGGGGTTGAAATGCTCTACTGCAAATGAAACTGGCCATAAAACCTTCCATGGTTATATTGAGATTTCTCTTGAGAGTGCTCTACAGGCAGGTGATATGCTGAAATTCGGCACTAATACTTCAGGAACAAGCAATCCAAACAGTAAGTATGGTTTCATTGTAAGTGATAAAATAATAAGTGAGGTTTCTTATACAAAGATTGCAAATTCCGCAACCACTTCAGGTAAGAATTTGTATGAAGAAGTAATAGAAGTTCCTTCATATCTTGTTGGAAAGAGCAAAATATATTTGATTCCATTTGTTCCTGATAAAAACAAGAACATCAACCTTCATGAGCTGACCATCACTCGTTTCCAACTTCCAGAGGCTCCCGCATTCACTACCAACTTGGCAACGGAATACAACGATGCTATCGTAGGCATCAAGAAGACTCTGACGGTTGCTGCTACAGGTGCGGAGAGCTATCAGTGGTATAAGAATAGTTCTAATACTACTGAGGGTGCTGCTGCTATTGATGGTGCAACAGCTGCATCATACGATTTCACAGCAACAGAGGCTGGCGATACATATATCTATTGTGTGGCTACAAATGAGTCAGGTAGTACAACATCTAACATCGCTAAGGTTCATGCTGCTAAGGCTGCGACTATTATCACGAACCTTGAAGAAGAATACACCACAACTCGTGGCACAAACGTACCACTGACTGTCGAGGTGCAGAATGCTACATCTTATCAGTGGTATAGCAACACCAAGAATAGTGAGGATGGCGCAACAGAGATTGATGGCGCAACAGAAGCAACTTACACTTTCCCTGCAACAAACCTCCTCACACGCTACATCTACTGCATAGCAAAGGATGCAAGCGAGGGTACTGCAAAGACAAATATTGCCAAGGTTACTGTTAACCCTGCTGCTGACGAGGAGAATACAGAGACACTGACTGTTCAGAGTTGGGCAACACCACTTGAGGGTGACGTTGTCGAAAATGCTGAGGCAGGTACAGTAGATGTCAACGGCAAGAAGTACGTTGCTGGTGACGAGATAAAGATGACAGCAACTCCTGCTCACGGTTATAAGTTCGACCACTGGGCTGATAATAGTGGTAACACTGTGGAATCTGCTACTGTCACAATTCCTGAAGGTGGCGTGACATATCGTGCATATTTCACAAAGCTTGAGGAGTATGCTCTGACTCTTGTTAGCCGATTTAATAATGCTGAAGTAGCAGGAGATAATCCTAATGTGTGGATTTCTTCTGACGATACTCATGCTACTCACCCAGCAGACGAGAAAATAAAACTCACGGCTAATGCTAAGCCAGGTTACTTCTTTGTGAAGTGGACATCTGATGATGCTGGCGAGACAACCCTCTCTACTGACAATCCTTATACATACACTACAACTGATGTCGCTAAAACTATCTACGCACAGTTCGACAGCCAGTATATCGTTGAGTTCAGCAAGGGTAGTGTGGAGTGTGTAGGTTCTGTGCCTAAAAATGCATACTTTGATGCTTCTGGCAGTCAGTTCACTCTTCCAAAGAATACCTCTTTATATAAGGAGGGCTACACTCTCACAGGTTGGAAGCTTCAGGGTTCCGACACAGAAGTAATTATGGCTCCAGGTGAGACATATACTGTTACTAACAAGAGTGGTAACGTCTTTGAACCAGTATTTACTCAGAATAATGTTGACTGGGAGGCAGAGCGTGATGCTATAACTATTACTTGGTCAACTGCAGATTTCAAGGCTGCTAATATAAGCTATCAGGGAAATGCAGGCTATTATGTAAAGCAGATTCAGATTGGTGGAAAAGATATTGATATTCCTCTTATCATCAATACAACTGCTGATGGTGCAAAGTTTGCTCCTAATGGTAATGGTCAGTGGTTCGCTACTAATGCAGGTACAGTAATTATCATTCCTTCCATTGCTATCAGCGGAGAAAAGACACTCCCAGGATTGAAGAGAGCTGTTCTTGAAACACAATTACACGAGACTCAGTTCAAGGTCTCTGTTAATGACGAAGTAACAGACAATCAGGCTAAGGCTGTAAATATCTCATATAAGAATAAGACAGTTAATCCTATCATTATCACAGCAACAGAGGGAGACGGCTATATAGGTGATATTAAACTTTCTATTCCTGCCGTTACATCAGGTGGCAAGTCAGATGTAAGTATCTATAGCACAAGTTTCACAGAATGGACTGCTATGAGTAAGAAGTCGGAAGGTGCTAATGTGATGGTAAAAACCAAAACAAAGGAAAACCTAACCTTCACATTGGTAGGCACTGCTGTTTATCCTGCCACTGCTTATGATCCAAAGTTCAATGCAGATGGAAGACCTGATGGCATGGGCTACATCAGAACCGAGGCAGACAATGCTTATATCGTAACATCCAAGCTTAATAATATCACAAAGGTAACTTGGCGTCAGGGTGCTACTTCAAGTAAGCGTGGCCTTATACTTTATAAGTCAACTGATGATGGAGTCAACTGGACGGAGGTAGGAAGAAATCAGGGCCAGGCAGTAGATTGCTCTTATGACATCAACGAGGACAATGTGATGTTGAAGTGGGAATACTACGAGGAAAGTGGTAAGAATGCCTTCATGCTCGACCTTAACATCTTTGCCAAGATGGTACTCACTCAGTGCGAGGATCCTGAATATACCAAGGGTGATTGGATTCCAGAGGAAGATAAGTGGGCATATACTGTTACCGCTGGTCTTCCTGAGGATGCTGTAGTTCATTATTGTGAAGTAAGCAACGAAGGCGATGAAGGTGCAGAGCAGACTGGTGGCGAAGAGATTACACTCCATATTGCTCCTAATGCAAAGTATAAGGTATGGACTGTTGATAGCTATTCAGAACTGCCTATATCTAATAAGGTGGTCATCACTGGTGACGCAATGCAGAAAACTGTTGCTCCAATACTCTCTGTAGATCCATACAGCATCACTGGTAAGACACATAAGGTAACTGTCTGTGGTCTTGCAGATGGTGCTAAGGCTTATTATACTGTTAAGGATGGTGAAGGCAATGTTGTATCTGGCCCTACAGAATATACTGGCGAGTTTACTATAACCCCAGGTCAGACTGTTGAGGTGTATGCTTCCCTGACTCACTATGCAAACTCTGACGTAGTGAGCAGAGCAACCACAACTATCACCCTGCCTCAGAAGGAGACCTTCAAGACACTTGGTCCTGGTAAGGCTGATATAGAGGTAGCTGGTATAGACAATGTTCTTAATCCTGCTACTATTGAAGGTAAATATATCTCAGGTATCAATGGCGATACAGGTTTGAAATATACCATAAACAATACTGTTGGCAAAATTGGAGACAAGGATGTCAAGGGTATTGAGATTAAGGTACATGATGGATATGTCATTAATCATGTTGATGTAGAAGGTGCTTACTCAAATGACTCTAATGATAAGACAACTTCAGTTAAGGCAATCTATGTTGATGGAGTTAAACTTGAAGGATTCACCCAGAAGGATCTTCCTAAGTATAGCAGCAAGCAGACTATAGACTTCGTTATAGAAGGTATAGAGGCAAAGAAGAGCATTGTACTTGAAATGGATGATAACATCTCTCAGGCACGTGCCAACATTTCTGTTACCTACGACTTCATCGATGAACCTGTTTCTGTAGCTATCAAGCAAAATGCAGGTACTGCGGCTGTTGCTACTATAAACTATTCTGACTTTACTGACAACGCTTACACCTACGGTACAACTCTTGACTACATTCCTGTAGTTGAGATGACTACAAAGCAAGGATACGTTTATACTATGCAGGATAAGAAGGTAGATGGTTTCGATCATACCTTCAAATATACCGTCATGGGTAAGGAGTACTCTGTAAAGACACACGTCAGTGTTCTCTCTTCTCCAGGCATCACTGTTGATGAGAACCATGTCTCTGTTGCTGGTGGTTACCCTGTAACACTCTCTGGCGCGGGTACAATGTATATCAACATTGATAACAAGAAGGATGAAAGTGATAATCTTGTATGGGAAGAGTATGACCCAGAGAAGAAGTACTATGCAGTGAAGTACGTTAAGTCTTACTGCGTATATGACAAGACTTCTACTATTGGAGAACCAAGTGAATACGAGGTAAGCAAGAACGTTTATGATTACACGAAACCATTCGCAGTATATGTTCGTCAGCCAAGTTACCTTGACTCACAGGATGGTTCAAATCCTTATAATTCTCTCGCTCCAGAGGCAAACGACAAGATATATCAGGCTCTACAGAAGAATTTCAATGTTGTTGATTTCGTGAAACCAAGCAGCACGGAGGTTCTGAAGGAGATGCCGGACATCGCAGAGGCTAAGCTCGTTGTAATCACCGAGATGATCTCAGGCTCTGGCTCTTACCAGATGCAGCGTCCACAGGATAAGGAGGTTCTTGACACCAAGTCAACAGCGCTCACCATGACATTGCTACGCGATGTTGTTGACAAGACCAACGTCATCAACTTCAAGATGTTCACATACTCACAGTCTAAGAACAACACTGACCGTTGGGGATGGGCTATGCCTGCTGCCCTGCCTTCAGGCATCATCAGCATAAACCCTGTTGAGCCTAACGGTGGTGGTATGTATGAACTCTTCTCTGAGGCAAGAATGAATGTCGGCGGAACAATCACTCTTTGGGATAATATCAATGAGGATAAGAACCTCAACCACCTGCAGCCTGTATTCAACTTTGCTGAGGGTGAGCATGTTCCAAACTTCGTGCCTCTTGCTTTGGCTGTAGATCCAGACAATCAGGAGGAGGAATATCATATCTTGCACTACTACGACAAGACAACAAATGACAAGAAGACAACATACGTTGGCTTCGGCCTTTCTGTGAACGAGTGGACAGCTTACAATGACAACCTTAAGGCTATCATTGAGAAGATGGGCGAGATGATTATCGCTGGTCGTCCACTGAACTCTAAGCTTGACCATATCGTTGATCCTAACATTACAGATAATGGCGATGGTTCTGCTACCGTTATGAACAATAACTTCAGTGCCACAACATATTATCTTGCTAAGAATAAGGACGAAGATGCTCCTGATGCAACGACAATTGAGACTACTGGTAGTCAATCTCTTGCAGAGAACGACTATCATACTCAGAAGTACACTACTGACAAGATCCTATATGTAGTATCTAAACTCGGTACAGCATATTCAAATGTTGTTTCTGCTCCTATCAAGGGTAGTGTAATCCGCTATATCAACCGTGTTAACGATGATCCTGAAGCAACAGGTCTTGAGGCTCGTTATCCATTTGAGGTGAACAAAGATGGCTCTGTTAAGGCATTCGACTTCCCTTACAACCAGTCATGGAAGAAGGAAGGTTACACCGTAACGAAGTGGATTGATGTAAACAATGGTACAGAGTATATACCAGGACAGTCTTGTTCAAATCTTACAGGAGAAATAACAGTTAAGGCAGTTTGGACAAAGAATGCTCATGAAATTACTGACCTAAGTAAGATTGAGGACAAGGCACAGCGCACCGTAACATGGGAATTCCTCCCTTCAAAGGGTGCTCCTATGATTCAGATTGAGGAGAAGAACGGTAAGTATCCGCACAATGCAATCCTCGTTGGTCAGGCTAAGTTCAATGATGGTACTTGGATTGATGTACCTTTGGACATCTATGCTAATCCTACTGCGACTACTACACCAGAGGGCAAGGCCATGCCTGACGGTGGTAAGTTCGTGAACCGTGCGTTCTACGACAAGAAGCCAGGAACATACGAGAAGGATTATGCTCAGGTGCGTACTGGTACGCAGATGAAGATGCCTGCTGTCTATGGTATGCTACTTAAGTATCACCAGATGGATATGAACAAGGTTGATACAACGGCTTTGCACGAGAAGTCACAGTCGTACATCACACAGTCGTATGTTACTGATGGTACAACAACTGGCGAGACTCAGAACAAGTGGGTAGTTCGTAATCCTGGTCTTGAGACTAATGCTGATGGCGCTATTGTCCTTGATGGCAATAAAAAACCTACTATAAAACTTAACAACCTTGACGATGGTGGTGAAATCCTCTATGAAGGTGAAGGTCTTGTGGCTACACTCAACACTGTGGAGAGTGCTGTATTCACTGAGCATGATGATAAGAATAAGGAAGGTCGTCTGAACGAGGGCTCTTGTTTCATGGACAAACTTGAAGTAACCTATCCTGCTCTGTATGAACTGACATGTACTTGGATTGCTGTTGGCAATGAGACAAATCCTAACAAGAGTGAGCTCGACCCAGAAGAGAATCCTGGTAAGATAGAGAAACTCAATGACTCGCATGCAAACTGTAACGGACGTTACCTCCTTGATTATCCAGTATATCTGAAGCTCACACCTTCATACGGATACTATGTGGATGTGGATAATGCTGAAGTGAAGGATGATGGAGGTAATGTGACAACTCCTGCATACTTCTTCTTCAAGAATGGTAAGGACGCAACGGAAGCACTTAGTGGAGATGATTTGCATATTTATCGCTACAAAGATCCTGGCTATGCAGGCTACTCTGATGAGATCAAGGCAAAGATTCCTGTTGACGGTGCTTACATAGAGATGAACGTAAGGGATATCGATCTTTATGTCAGCATGAAGAAGGTAACGACGCGTACTTACAGCATCACCGCTTATCCTGGTGATATGGGTGTAATAGAGTACAATACAGGTAACGGCAGAACACCAGAGAACGAATACAAACAGTTCCCTGACGGTAAGACTATCGTTGTAACTGCTGCACCTAAGATGGGTTATAAGTTCAAAGAATGGCGACTCAATCCTGAAGAGAAGAACCCAACAGTGGGTGATCAATACATTATTACTGGAGGTATTGATGGTATTACCTTTGGTACTGGTACGAATGTTAATCCTCTTGTTTCAGGAAAGAACCTTGAAAAGAATGAACTCGCTATAGTTGTTAACGACGTCAATGCTTCTAATGACAAGAAATACTACGCAATCTTTGAAGAAGGTGTTGAGGGCACAGCGAACTATCAGTTCACTAATGCTCTTGAGCAGTATGTTGAGGGTGGTGTTGTTAAGACCAAGCCTCTTGAACTTGGTGATGATGCTATCAATGCGTTCCCAACAAGCTATAAGAGCACTGCACTGAACATTCCTCGTTACTACACCCTGTATAAGGAAGGTTACACTCTCGACCACTGGGTAGAGAATACAACTCCTGATGAGGCTCAGCCTACTCTTGGCAAGACATACGATATTGGTACGTTCTATTACTTCGACAATAAGGACGAGAACCGCTACCTCATCCCTGTCTTCACAAAAGACCCTGTATCGTATGACCACCGTGCCGTACCTGTTGACATCACATGGGACTTCCGTTCTTCTAAGTTCGCTCAGCGTATGAACTTCAATACGAAGGATGATGGCGGAAAGTATAAGACACAGTCTATCTTCTACTCAACCCATGCCGTTATCAACAACGAACACCTCATGGACGTGCCATTGCAGATTACGCTCGGCAATAAGGGTAAGTTGCAGAACAATACCGATGATGAGTGGTGTGCTATAGGTGAGGGTACTGAGATAGTAATACCTTCTGGTATCGGTGCCAAGTTTACTATTGCGTCTCTCTCTCCTATGACAACAACATCATTCATAGAGAAGGATGCCTTTGGTAACGTGGTGAACAGCACTGTACCTACTTCTTACACTCGTAAGAACGAGAATGACATCGATGTATATTATTACACATTCACTACTCAGAGCACATCTACCAATATCACACTGAAGATTGGCGACGACTACTCTTACTACAAGAGCATTCGTGCAGAACTGCCAGCTGCTGATGCTGTGCCTCTGAAGGTTACGGTAAACAACCCTGCATTCGGTGGATCAGAACTGAAAGCGGCTATTCATACAGATGGCACAAGTCATCTTGACCAGATCAAGAAGACATACGCAGCACTCCCAGAGAGCGAGGGCAATGGTGGCGTTTACACCCTTGGTCTCGGTACTACCGTGACACTCCATGCTAAGCGTAACCACCTCTACGTAGTTGACCATTTCGAAGATCACTTCGGTACAAAGTACACTTGGAGCAATAGTAATCCTGGTAATATCAAAGCTGTGTCTGCTGATGGTACTGATGTATCTGCTGCAGCAAAAAAGAGCGGTATGTCAATGGCTAAGGCTACAGATGTTCTCGGTGCGAACAATGATATTGAGTTCACTTTCCAGGTGAATACATACGATAATCGCATGCATATAGTATATAAGGAGAACACTCTCTATCAGATCAACTACACCTCTGGTGAGGAAGCTGAGGGTGAGGCTCCTGGTATCAAGCTTATTGAGGAAGGAGAAAGCTTCACTGTACCTGCAGAAAACCACTACCTCTACGTGGATGGTCAGACTCTGAAGTATTGGGTTGATGAAGATGGCAACAAGTATGACTTTGGTCAGAGTTATATTCCTGGACAGCACTTCACCGCTTCAAAGGATCTGCCTTCTGGCTTTAAGTCTGGTGAAGGTTTCGATGTTCCTCTTGACAACCTCTTCCTTACTCCTCACTTTGATGTCAATGACTTCACAGTGATGAACCTTACAGAGGAGGCAACGGCTGTATGGCCACTGACACGTCTGGGCAAGAGTGGTTCTGATGATCCTAATGGTAACTACCCAGGTAATGATGATGTGGTTATCTACTTCCAGAAGTCTGTAGGTATCTATGTTACTCCGTTGAAACTCGCTGACGGTCGCTTCATTGACCTTAAGCTTGATATGAACTGTGCTAAGACTGGTAAGATTGACAACCAGAACAATGGTGAACGTTGTCAGATTAATGGTGAGTCAACTGTCAGTGTGCCTTCATCAAGTAACTGCGATATCTCTCTCTACACAGTCAATGGTAAGTTGTCAACAACAGTTATAGCAGGTGCTACTGCAAAAGAAGATGGCAAGGAGGGAGACAAGGTTGTAGCAACCAAATACACCAGCACTACTGTTAGCGGTTCTAACGATGTGGCTACCGTGACATACACAGGCTCAAACACAATGGTTGACATTGATTTCATGGGTGAGGCTGGATACTTCTATCAGATTGCAGCAACTTATAAGCCTGTTGAGACAAAGCTCCCAGAACTTGATTATGTAACTATTGATAATATCGCTCTTGGTGCGCTCGGTACTGGTCTTGCAGAGAAGAAACTCTTTACACTCAAGACGGAAGGTCAGGTAGAGGGCGTTGTTGCCGATTTGAGAACATCAAAGTCCGGCAATATGCCTGTTGTCAAGGCTCAGGCAACAAACAATGGTTACGTGGAGATTACTCCTGCCACCATCGACAATCCTGTCGCTACACTCCTTGTGAAGACACGCGACGGAGTTACTGTCAGTGTTCATAAGATCTTCTTCAATGTGACACCTCCTGTGACAGCACCTATCATAACTGATCTTAGGATAGGTTCACAATACCAATGTGACATCGAGAAGATTGATGGTGATGCTATGTTTATCAATAATAATTGGGATGATGTATATCCTGAAGGTTCTTACATCTATGGATATAAGGATAAGGCAGATGGTAACACGGACAAGGAGACAGATGAATACATCCTTAATGTTAAGGACGCAGGCATCAACGGTGCTATTGCCATCCGCTTCAATAAACCGATGAAGGAGGCGAATGTCAAGGTAGAAGAACTCGGTCAGACAATCCATGCTGAAGAAGGTCAGACACTCGTATTCTCTTACTGGGGACTTGACCTCAACACCAACTATGACTTCATTATCCCAGCTAACACCCTTGAGGATGTCTATGGCAACAAGTACGCTCATCCTATCCGCATCAACTTCACAACCGTGGAGCATGCGGTAGAGGTGGAGAACCGTCTCATCAACTTCGTGGTAACACACAACCAGTCAGTAAAGTGGGATCAGGAAACCTTCAGCATGGTTCCTGACGGTGCTATACAGCAGGTTGCTTCTGATGAGCTCATTGCTAACCTTGATGCTGCAGGCATTGCTCATGGTACTATCAGCGAGGGTGTGAAGATGGCAAATGATGCTAAGAGTAATAATGACCGTTTCTACATCTTTGTGCCAGACGGTGAATATCAGCTGCAGGGTAATACCTCAATACAGGCTAATTTCGCTTCTGGTACCTACGCTCCTGCTGACAACACAGGTAAACTGCGTGATGAGTTGCTCTATAAGTCTAATGGCAATAGACCTGTATGGAACGGTATCACTGAGATTGCCCGTGGCAATGTATCTATCACTGGTCAGAGTCAGGACAAGACCATCGTATGGAACCGTCCGGAGATTGAGGGTATCTCATACACCGCTACCTTCCGTCTGAACAACGGTACATCAAACTTCTATGCTCAGGATATGACATGGGAGAACCGCTTCGACTATAAGACATCTATCGGCAAGCAGGGTGCAGCATCCGCACAGGCTGCTCGTGCTGTTGTGCTGCAGGATCGTTCTTCGAAGTCTGTCTTCAAGAACGTCAATATGATGTCTTATCAGGATACTTACTACTCTAATCCTACAGGTCAAAATGAGGATACACGCTACTATTTTGAGAACTGTACGCTTGGTGGTTACGTAGACTTCCTCTGTGGTGATGGTGATGTATGGCTTGAGAAGTGTGACCTTGTGCTTCGTCAGGGTAAAGGAACCAATGCTTGTAACATAATGGCTCCACGTCAATATCCTACACAGGAGTGGGGCTATGTATTCAACCGTTGTAACATAAAGGCAGAGGAGGATGCTTATAATATAAATAATGGTAAGTTCACCCTCGGTCGTCCATGGCAGAACTCTCCTGCATCATCGTTGCTCTATACTACATATCATGTATTGCCAACAACAGATGCTTACAAGCAGATGAGTGAGACAGGTAAGGTACTCCGTATGCATGAGTTCCGTTCATACATGCCTGATGGTACACTTGTAGACCTTTCACAGCGTTCACTGCGTAACTCTTCACCAGGTGCTGGCTCTTACGATGCCGTAATGACACCTTCTGAGGCTGAGCGCTACACTGTATTCAACGCAATGGGTGGAAATGATGGCTATGATCCAACAATCTACACCCGTCAGGTGAGCATGAAGAATAATAACTTCGGACAGGATGATACCGCACTGTCATGGGATAAGGAACCAGAGGCTCTCTGTTATTTCATCTTCCGTAAGGATAATGAGACCGATGAGGAATGGAAACTCTTTGCTGTGACAGAAGATACAGAGTTTGAACTTGATGACAGACAACTTGACAAGTGGTTCTGCGTTCGTGCTGCCAATCAGCGTGGTGGTCTCGGCGAACCTACACAGGCTTATCAGTATAAGGCTCACGAGTCTTACAAGCGTGAGCTCATCGACAATGCCCAGGTTATCGACGGATGGCGCTGGTCAACAATCTATCTCGACTTCGATGCCAAGGCTCCTGTAGTACAGCATCAGAAGATGGTTGACGGTGTTCCTGCTGTTGATAGCAGTGACAAACCTGTCATGGAGGATGAAATCTACGTCTATGCCCTCGTGAAGGTTGACGCTACCAAGCTTACCTTCAAGCGTGTGAAGATCATGGAGAAGAACTGCGGCTACCTCATCAAGGCTCGTCCACGTCCTGAGGTGTATGAGTTCAAATATACAGAGAAGACTCCAGTATATCACAACGATATGACAGTTGCTGAGTATGAGCAGTGGCGTACCGATCAGTCAGGTGAAGAAGTTGATATGTCTCACATGAGTCTCATGAACGGTTCTGTAAATGATAAGACTGCTGCAGGCACTGCAGGCTACACCCTTGCAAGTAAGGTCTCTTACGGTCTCGGCTTCTATAAGTACGTTGGCAAGCAGTATAATGCTAACTATGCGTGGATCGATGCCGCTCTCGTGGCTGAGGCACAGAAGGCAATGGCAGATGGTTCACTTGATGCAGCAGCCAAGGCGGGCTACATGATGATGGTATTCGAGGATGATTCGGTTGATGGTGATAGTAACATCTCAACTGATCTCGACGGCATACGTGAGCATGAATCAAATGATGACAATATCTATAACCTCAACGGTCAGCGCATCAACGCATCACAGATGCAGCGCGGACAGATATACATCATCAATGGCAAGAAGATTCGAAAGTAAAAAAACACCACATACGATATGAACACTAACATGTCAAAATTAAAACAAGGAATGATGAACATTATATCTTACCAAAGAAACGCACAAAGAGGGGAAAGCGTATCCTCTCATTCCACTGTCGGAAGACTCCGACAAGCACTCCTCGCTCTGCTCCTGCTAACAACGGGAGCCGGCTCGGCGTGGGCGGACACTTGGGATGGTAACATTACCAATAATGCAAAGGATAAGTTTGCAGAAAACGGAATTGTTTTGAAAAATTCAGGTGAGACTAACTCAAGTACAAATCCGTATCTCATTAAAGATGCAAAGGGTTTCGCTTACTTCATGCGTATCGTACATGAGAAGTGGACGGGCTATTCCTCTGACTACTATTGGCAGTTGAATGAGGATATTAACCTGAATAACATCGTATGGAGTCATGGTTCTAATTCTGGCAACTCTTTCCAGGGACACTTTGATGGTGGTGGTCATACAATCAGCAACCTTAAGCTGGAGGTTAATGCAAAAAGCAACTTTGGTCTGTTCCCTACTATTCAGGGCGCAAGCACATCATCCCTTGCAGAGGTAAAGAATCTTAAAATCAGTGGTGTTACCTTCACTTCTGCTAATGAACAAGGTTCTACTACCCGTCTTGGTGCTTTGACAGGCTATGCTAAGCAGGCAAATATATCAAATATAACAATCAATGATGTTACCTTCACATATACTGGAGGTATTTCAGCAGAAAATGATTTGGGTGGTGTTATTGGAGCTACAGATGCTGCTACTACTGTGAATAATGTAACTGTTAGTGGTGTTACAGCTACATTTACTGGTACAACAACGAATCTTTATGTTGCTGGTCTCATTGGTAAAATTAATAATCAGACAGCGGTTACTAATTGTAGCACATCCTCTGTCTCTATAACCTATAATGATATCGCAAACGCTTCACGTATCTCTGGTCTTATAGGTTATGCTCAGGGAACGTCTGCAACGGCGCAAACTATTATCAATAAGTGTTCTGTTAGTGGAACAAAGATACAACTTACAAAGGGTATCAATAACGGTAGTTTTATAGGTGCATTGTTAGCACAAGGTGGAAAAAGCACCGTGCTTAGCGATAGCGATGGTACAGATGAAAACAAAAACACCGTTACATCTCCTATTATAAATATAGGTGGCGAAATAAAGGGTACTAGCTATATTGGTGGTGCTTTCGGTGACTTTGCCGGTGGTGCAAGCAATACATCAATTATAAATAAACTCGATGTAACTACACCTTCAGTTACCGTCAACAAGATGTCCGTTAAGGACTGTTATATTGGTGGCGTGTTTGGTCGTATAAACACTTACACGGATGTAAAGGCTGTCAATATAACTACCAAGACAACTGATAATACCTTGGAATATAAGGCAACAGACAATACAAACTTTAATCTTTACCTTGGTACCTTTGCAGGTGGCGTAACAGGCACAGCTGCACAGAAAACATTGGTTTCAGACATTGATATAACGGGTGACGCTCAGCTTACTATCGGTACTGGATCAAATAATGCGAACCAAATAAAGGCTGGACTTATAGGTCAGGTTACAACCCATGTTGACCTTTCTGACTTGGATGTCGCAAATTCCAAGATAACAGTAAAGGGTAATCTTGCTGCTGCTTCCAACATTGGTGGTATCGTGGGTTATACAACGAGTGGTGATAATGCTCCTGTTACTATTGACGATGTAACTCTTACTGGTACTACTTCTGTCAATGTTACAGGAAATGTAACTACAGCGAACAATCTTATCGGTAGTGCCTTCGGTAATATTCAGGGAAAGGCTACTACTGCTACTACAACAGTCTCAAACATAACGATACCAACGGCAACCCTCACCTTTGGTACAAACACCTCTAATAGCACAATCGGTGCAAAGGCAGGTCTCGTTGGTCAGATAACAACAAATGTTAATATCAACACTTGGACTATTACCAACAATACCGTAACTGTCAATGGCGACATTAAGACAACTGCCGCTAACATTGGCGGCTTCGTAGGTTATGCTACGACAGCAGCGAATGGCCCTGTAAGCATCAGTCGTGTGACATTCAGTGGCACTAATGCGGTCAACATTACAGGTAAGGTGTCAATCGCATCAATGATAGGTGGCTTCGCTGGTTATCTGAAGAGTGGCAAGAGTGCTACTGCGCTTAATGCAGAACTGGAAGTTACGGGCAATACTCTCGGCACAACAAACGTAACAGTTGGCAATGATGCCAATGCAGATAATACTTCTGTCGGTGGCTTCGTTGGACAAATGGAAGCAGCCAGGATTTCTCAGTCAGATGTAACGGCAGCCAATATCTCAATAAACGGTAATCTGACAAATAATATCTACGTTGGTGGCTTGGTAGGACAGTTGGTACAAAGTACTTTCAACTCTATAGTTGAGAGATGCCACGTAAGCGGCTCTATCCAGACGGCAAGCGGCAAGACCTTCGCAAAGGCAAAGAACTTTGCGTTTGGTGGTATCGTGGGTTATGCTCCACATTCAGCACCTTCGGCAACAGCAGCGGCTAAAATTTCTACAGTCCAGAACTGTGTGTCAGAAGTAAACATTGACCTAAGCAGTCTTAAGCCTGTGTCAGGAAGCATTTCTGGTGAAAAGTATAATTTCAAGAAGCACGGTCTTGTGGCAGGTGGTGTCATCGGTATGATGAATGCTCCTGTTCAGTTGCCAGAGAACCTCTTCTACTCAGGACAGATTAACGCACCTCTCGCTGTTGTGGCTCCTGTCGTTGGTACATTCTTGTCAAATATCGATACAGAAGCATACGTATATGATGACTATGCTGGCATCAGTGCTCAATATATTACGCCTGCAGAATGGGAGAAGGCAAGCACCTGGTATTATAATGGTTATAAGATAGGTCTGTCTTCTGATGTTACATCTCAGACTGCACGTACAAAGAACTACAAAGATACACAGGTAGCAGGTGGTTACCTTACTGTGGACAACACAACATTTGGAACAAACAACTCAATCACGGGGCTTGATAAACTCTCTCGTACTGTCCTTGCTTATAATGTAAGTAATAAGGATCAGAACTATGGTATCTTCCCTAAGTGGTCAACCGATGCTGCTACATACCCTAAGTACTACATGTACTACATGCAGGGTGTGAACCGTGGTCAATTTGTTTTGGATACCAAGGTGGAGGCACTCAAGACAGATATTCTTGATGGTGTGGGCATGCTGATAGACATGACCCTTGAGGATTTGAACGGCGATGCAACAGTGAATGCTAATCGTGGTCTCATAGAGCATACCCTTAAGGTAACGACAACAGCAGATGACGTAACTTACAGATGGTATGTCAACGGAATCTCAAAGAGTACTAATGCGGAGTTTCAAGTTACTCCAGACTTCGATGGAGTCAGCATCACAGTCGAGGGTATTAAGGCAGGTAAGGTAGCCAAGCGTCTTTACTATAACATCCGTCCTGTATTACGTGTTAAGGATCCTACAGCTACGATATACGGCACAAAGGATAATCCTTATCTTATTGGTACAGCAACAGACATGCAGCTGCTGTCAAACCTTTCTACTATTCCTAACAACGTTGTATGGGAGAGAACTTACAAGTCATCTGACCACTACAATAGGGCATATTATGAGTTGGAGAACGATATTGACATGAGTGGCATTACTGACTTCACACCTATCGGTTTCCCAAAGAGCAATGATACGGGTGGTGTTGTTTCTGGATATCATCAGAACTTCGTCTTCGATGGTATCTTTGATGGTAAGGGCCATACTATCCGCGGTCTTAAGGAAACATGGCATGCTGGCGCTCTGAACACCAACGACCAGAACATGGGTTGGGGATTGTTCGCAGCTGTTGGTAATTCTGGTGCACAGAAGAAAGTCGGTGAGTCCGTGGCTTCACAGGCTATCATACGCAATCTCGTTATCGATGGTGCTGTTCTCAAGCATAAGACAGACAATACATCTTTCTATTATAACAACGGAACATCTGGCAATGCTAACAACTGTATGGTAGGTGTGTTGGCTGGTATCGTAAGCTGTAATACCCTTATCCAGAACATTGAGATTCGTAATTCTAAGATTACTGATGAAGGTAGCAGTGAATATAAGCTTGCCACAAGAGGACTCTATGTCGGTGGTGCTATCGGTTCTTTGCAGAAAGAATTTAAGAGTACTGGTGATCTCCCAGCAAACACCCAGATACAGCATGTTGCTGCTCATGTCGATATCACATTGAATAAGGCTGCGTTTACTTGTGGAGATGCAGATAAGAAGCCTGCTGAGATGGGACAATTCAACGTTGGTGGTATCGTAGGACGAGCTGTTGCTACAAATGCTACACTTGCTCAGATGCAAGGTGTAATGCCTAAATATACCCTCTACTCCGGCACTGTCGATGCTCCAAAGGCATGGATAAGTCCAGTGGTGGCTGCTGTGCGTGCTAAGGAACAAAATGGTAATGATTGGAAAAACTACTCTAAGCAGTGGGAGGGTAACAATGCCTCTGCGGCTACACAGATTTCTGTAACCAACGCTCAGTACTACAACTTCACTATAGGATCAACTCTTATAACAGATGTTGTTCCTAATAACAAGTGTGGTCTTGGAGGTCGTACGATGTCGGTTCATAGTGATGGATATGATGCACCGATTACTTACGATGCTCTGAAGTATCAGGGCGTAAACTATGGTGCACGAAATATTGCTGAGAAAGGTGTGTCTCTCGGACTCCTCAACACGGAGCGTGTCGATGGTTACAGCTTCGTATGGGATGAGACAGGTACTTTCGTTCATCTTACAACAGACCCATACATTGATCTCACTCTTAATCGCCTGAATAATAACTTTACCGCAGAGATGGAAGGTGCAGCTGTTGCGCCTGCAACCTACACATGGAAGGTTAGCTTCGACGGAGAAAACTGGCACAATATTGAAGGTCAGACAAGCGATAAATACACTGTGCCTGTAAGTCTTAAGACAAAGTATGTTAAGGCTACTACAACCGTTGACGCAAAGGAATATACCAGTGTCATCGAAATTGTTGATGCAGACAAGGATCTTCTTGCTCCTGCTATTACAAAGTCAGAGTCTGGTGACAATGCTGTCTTCACATTCAATCTCAATCCTAAGAGTTCTGTTCCTGCAGGACAGCTTACACCTTCTTATGTGTGGTATAAGACAAAAGAGGAAGCAATATCTCCTGCACAGACAGGTCAAACGCTGACATTGGCTAAGGACGTGTTCTCAGCTGCTCCTTACAATGGTAGTGTGTGGTGTAAAACCAAGGTATATGAATTAGGTGAGGAAATAGCAGAATACTTTATCATCTATGGTGCTACGGTAGTTTATGTAAATGGTAATAACTATAGTGAACATGGTGCTCAACCTGGTAATGATGAGAACACGGGAAGGACACCGGATTCTCCTGTGCTGACAATTGACAAAGCTAACAAACTGCTGAAGAGCGAAGCTGATGGCGGTACTGTTGACAATAATATTATCGTTGTTATGGGTACGCTTAATCCTAATCCAACGCCACAGGATAAAGCGTCTTATGTTCCTTTCCAGAGTAGAGGTAGCAACCCTGCCACACTTACTGGTAAATATGAAAATGTTGATTATGAGGGTAAGATAATTATTGCGCAGTGGAATCCAAATAATAGTACAGATGATAGCAAGACTAAACAAGGTGGTGAAGAAAATGGTGTAAACCCAGTTAATAGCGAAACTATTAAAAAGGGAGCGAACTGCTATGTTCTTCATGATACAAAGTTTGAGAATCTTATCTTCGAAGCTAATAGAAGTTCTGGAGATGGCGCAGGTAACAACTTCATTGAGTTACATGGTAATGATGTGACGTTTGGTAAGGGATTGGTGATGAGTGGTTTCCAGAAACTTTCAAAGTCTCATGGTAATTTTAATGAAGCTGAGATTATCCCAGAATTAACAATTATTCTTACTGCTACCAACCTTAACCAAGATGCTATAGATGCATATACAAAAGATAGGGAAAAACCGCAGGTAGTGACATTCCAGTCAGGACACTATGGTAGATTGATGGGTGGACGTTATACTAATGGCTTCTTTGCAAAAGATACGAATACCAGCCATTGTATCCTTGCTTCTGCCGATAATCCGATATGGGCTGTTGTTAATATAGACATAGACGGAGACAACGAAATGACGGATGGAGCTAGCATTACTTACACCCGTGACATCAACTCTGTCATTGCTGGTCTCACAGATGGTTCTATGTATGGTGACTACACGATTAATGTTCATGGTGGCAATGTCTCATACATCGTAGGTGCTAATCAGGGTAATCCTGTACCTAATGGAAATCTTACCTTCACTCCAAAAGATGGAACTCCAGGTGCTTTCGGTCAGTGGCCAAATGCAACATATTTCGGACGTACGGTTATCAATGTAGAACAGGATACCAGATGTAAGAACATCAATGTCGGTAACCTTTATGCTGGCGGCTTGGGACGTGAGGCAAATGGTGATAAAGCCACATCTATCGTTGATATGTATTTCTATGGTCGTACCGAGGTTAATGTAAAGAGTGGTACTGTAGGTTCTGTATATGCAGGCGGTGCAGGCGGTGTATTTGGTGTAAACCCTTGGGATGCACATCTGCCATACGCAACATCTACAGATGATACAGATGTGGATCATGCCATAATAAATAAGGTTCAGTATGGTGACACAAGTTATGGTTCATGGAGTAATATGGTTAGAGGAACCAATGCTCTGGCTACAGTAAAACTGCATAATCTTAACAGTACTGGTGATGGCTATAGTTCAGAAGATCTTGACCTTGGAAACTCATATACTACTGTTAACATCTCCGGTGGCACTATCAATGGTAATGTCTATGGCGGTGGATACGGATATGTGGCAGACATGCCTTTCGAAGTGACAATGCAGGGTGTAGGTTCTGTATTCGGCACTACCAACGTGAATATCTCCGGTAATCCAAGCATTGGCGGCTCTGTTTATGGCGGTAGTCAGGGACATGTTCAGTTCTACAATAAGAAAAACAAGTACGGACAGACCATAAATCATATTGCTGAGATGAATGGTACGGTGAATATGCGTATCAGTGGAAATCCTTCAATCGGTGGTGATATCTTTGGCGCAGGTCAGGGTATAGAGTCTGTTGGAGGAGAGGACTACGTCCGCATAGCCACGACCGGTAATAACGATTTGGGCAGTCAGTACAAGAGTACAATCAATGTCATCATAGACCTTCCTGATACCAGCATTCTCAAGAGTAATATCTTCGGCGGTGGCAGAATGGGTGCAGTCGATGGCGACATAAATATTGTCATCAATGGTGGTCAGATAAATGGTAACGTCTATGGCGGTGGCATGGGTGAGAAAGGTCATATTGATAAGGCAAGAGTCAATGGCACAACAAATGTCATAGTAGGTAACTAATTCTCTAAACGACTAATATATGTTTATGAAGAACAAACGATATATAGCAACGATGGTTGGTCTGCTCCTCATGCTGGGAGCGTCCTCCACAGCGTATGGACAGATAGTAAAGGGTAAGGTCTTCGGCGGTGGTAAGTTGGCTAAGGTCAACGGAGGCACTGCCGGGACTGCATGTAATGTAACTATTAAGTCCGGATCGGTATATGGTAAGGTCTATGGTGCCGGTGAAGGTGTGAAGATAGATGAAACTGGTTACCACGACGATGTGGCAAAGGTGACAGGTGACGTTAAGGTCAATGTGGAACCTGGTAGTGGCGGTGGTGGCACCGCATGGCAAGATGTCTTCGGCGGCGGTGCACTGGCGAGAGTTGCCGGTGATACTTATGTCAGCATGTCTGGTGGTCACATCGCTGCTAACCTCTTCGGTGGCGGTGAGGGTGATATAAAGGATACGCGTGACGGAGGAGGCAACCTTGTTATTACTTCTGCTGACATTTCTGGTAATACCAATGTGGATATTACCGGCGGTGACATCATCTGGGACAGAACGTCTATGCCGAGTCCTTTAAGTGTTACTACTTATACATATACTAAGACTACTGGTGGAGTATCTGGTACTGAAACATATACCACAACAGATTCAGAGGAAACAGTAGAAACGATAAAGGTTTATTTTGAAGCTGCAGATTACACTGGTGTTTCTGTTGTATCTGATGGTGATCCTGTCGGTGGCGTTTATAGCTATACAGTAACTCGTACAACTCCTATAGTAGTTTTAACGGAGGAAGTATTGAGCACGAATGAGACGAGACAAAAGGAACTCACTGATGCTGGTTATCATAAGGATGACGGTAAGACCATTGTAACGCCTCTTGCTGAAGGTGAGATAGTTTATTGGGACACAGATGTCAGAAATCCTGATTATGTCGATGAATCTGATGCAGGTCACAAGATACACAACGAACTTTTCTACGACGAAACAAATAAGAAGTTCAGGATTAAGCACAACATCTTCGGTGGTGGCTATATCGCTTGTCGTGTAGGTACATACAATTCTTCTGGTGAACTTCAGAATAAGAAGGATGCATTAAATGTAGACCTGACAGACGATGAAGGCAACGTCATTCCTACCGGTCGTGCTCGTGTGTCTATGGTCAGCGGTATGTTTGGTTCTGACTTGATGGGTACTCAGCAGTGGAAGGACTGTTACAATGACAACCAGGATCCTCACTTCTATGTTTTTGGCGGTGGCTTTGGCGCCTATACCTCTGTAGGCAAGACACAGGTGCAGATAGGTGTCAACGAAGAGATTCTTGAGGCTGCAGGTGAGACAATAGAGCAGTGGGCTAAGCCTGGACATCTGAATCTCGGTGATGAGACTACAGCACAGCGTGCGAAGTCAAGTAGATTTACAGACGATGGCATGAAGGCTTATAACATAGGTGGAACGGAAGAAGAGCCTGAAATCGGCATTGCCGACCAGCAGTATGGTGAGCCTGGCTATACCATCCTCGGTGTACTCGGTGGTGGTTATGCAGGTATCGTGACTGGCAATACCGACGTTCGTGTAGGTGGCAACACCTTCATGCACCGTATCTATGGCGGTGGCTATGGACAGCTCAGCGCATATAATGAGCTTAAAAGTACCGACAAAATATACAAGGTTGGTACATCTGGAGCAGAGTATGACCGCGAAGACCTCGGTATGGTAATGGGTAACACTTACGTCAAGACCGATGGCGGCTTCGTTCAGGGTGACGTCTTCGGTGGCGGTGCCGGTGTGGAGTCTGCATGGCTTGACGGCTCTACATACAAAGTACTTGATAAAACTCATGCCACAGCAACCAAGGACTTCACTATGGGTGAGGTAAAGGGTGCTACAGAGGTGGAGATAACAGGCGAAACCTTCGTACAGCGTTCTGTATTCGGTGGTGGTGACGTTGCCAATGTACTTGGTGGCACTGTTGATACAAGCAAAGATGATGCCCCTCAGCAGACCTCAACCGTAACGGTTAAGTCGGGAACAGTCGTTGCCAATGTATTCGGTGGTGGTAACGGTCGTCTCGTATCACAGGTTTATGCAACGGAGGATGATGGTGCTGTTACAGTCGGTGCTATCTTCGGTAACACCCTTGTGACTATCGAGAATATCAAGGACGAGGAGACTGGCGAAATCATCTCATCACCTTATATATATGGTGACATCTACGGTGGTTGTGGCTATGGACAGATAAAGGCTCATAGCATAGAAGCCAATGGTGTAGGTAACACCTATGTAAACATCAACGGTGGTAATATTGGTGGTAATGTTTATGGTGGTGGTCTTGGTAAGGAAGCAGAAAGCAATACCTCTGCCAACATAGCAGGTTCAACCAATGTTACTATAAATGGCGGTACGGCATTGTGGGATATGATTTCGGATGATAACGGTAACATCTCGAAATGGGATGTTAAGAAAAATCTCCTTACAGCAGATGCGGATAAAGTTGCCGTGCGCCTTTCTCTTGTAACTGGAGATACTCAGATATTCAAGAAACTCCTAGCTGGCAATGTCAGTGATAAGTTCTTTGATGTAGAGAAATTGGAATATACCAAGAATCATAACATTTATGGTGGTGGTGATAGGGTATGTAAGGTGGCAGGTACAGGCAACGTAACCGTCAACCATGCCCTCGTTACTGATGCTACAATACTTGATCCTTCCAACTCTGCCGGTCTTTGTTGGGCAGCAAGTATCGATAATAAAGAGCACCCACAGTTCTCTGTATTCGGTGGTGGCTATGGTCCAAATACTACCGTCGCTAACACAAAGGTGAAGTATCAGTGTGGTCATAACGCAGATTCATATACCTACGAGTCACAGGCAGAAGACCGTATGAAGTGGCTACAATACTTCGGTGGTCTGGCTCAGACCTGGGCAGCTCTGGACTCTAAGGAAAAGGATCTGAGCTACGGCGGTGATAATCAGGCAGGTATCTGGCGTTATGCGGTATCGCAGTTGGCATGGAGCTCTGGTATTCCTAATCTTATCATGCGTGGCGTCTTCGGTGGTGGCTATGCTGGTCTCGTTGTAGGAAATACCGATGTAACGGTTTCTGATGCATCTTGTATGCGCTATGTATATGGTGGTGGACTTGGTTCAAAGGATTATCTTGAGAAGTATAATACAAATACAGGAACTAATGAGCAGCCAGAATATCTCTATCAGCGTCTCGGTGAGGTAGCAGGCAACTCTACCGTAACAATCTCCGGCGGTGTCGTTTCAAAGGAGGTTTATGGCGGTGGTGCAGGTATTGAGCCAAAGAAGCTTGGTGGCGAAGAAAATGATTACACCGACCTCGTAGATATGGCACGCGTAAAGGGTAAGACCAGTGTCATCATCTCGGGTTCTCCTTCTATCACAGAAGAAGGTGCCAACGGTACTGTAATCATCGGCGATGTATTCGGCGGTGGTGACGTAGCGAATGTTGGTATGGAGGATGCAACAATTACAGGAACTTCTCCTGATGATTCTGACTTCGTAACATCAAAGGTGATAATCAACAGCGGCTGTATGCTCGGTCAGGTATTCGCCGGTGGTAATGGTCGTACAAAGGATATTTGCTCTGGTGAAGATGCAAACCACGTCTTCGGCTATCAGAAGGTAGGCGCCATCTATGGTAACACTCTCCTGACCGTCAATGGCTATGATGATTCTTCTTCAGATGGTCAGGGCGGAAGTCACGACAACATCACTTACGTATTCAAGCGTATGTTCGGTGGTGGCAACAACGGTTCTATCCGCAAGACAACAGGTACAGGCGGTGATAAAAACTCAGGTCACACATACGTTACAGTCAATGGTGGTTACTTCGCTTACAACGTCTTCGGCGGTGGCGTAGGTACTATCAATACTACTGTAAATGAGGAGACTGGCGAGACAATTGACAACAACACCTACTCTTACGTAGAGGGTAGCACCCACGTTAAGATGCTCGGTGGTCTGGCTATCGTTGACCAGTATTGGGATAAGCCACAGGCCATCACCATAGCTCCAGGCATGACTATTGAAGTAGGTCTGCGTCAGTGGGCTCCGCTGAACGAATATGAAGGTAAGAAGTACTCTGCACAGTACGACCCAGTGCAGAAGAAACTTCTTATCAACCATAACATCTATGCAGGATGCCGAAACGCTGGTTATGTGCTAGGCAATACATACCTTACAATGAACAAGGGCTACATCCGTTCTGGTCTCCGTGCTGGTGCGTATGATGATGTGCCGGACAACTTCTTCGACTCTAAGGAATGGGAGGAGATTTACAATAAGATTGGTTCACCTCACTTCTGTATCTTCGGTGGTGGCTTCGGTGAGAATACTCATATCAAGGGTGACACATACGTTGATATCAACATCGATGCATCAACTGTAGATTTGCTTTCTCCTGTAACACTCTCTTCTATCATAATGAACGAAACGGTTCCTGCTAAGCGTTTCGAGGGTGGACAGTCTGTGATGGACATCATCGGTGGTGGTTATTCTGGTGATGTAGCAGGTGCTACACACGTAAAGGTTTCTGGCGATGTCTTCGCGCGCCGTATCTTCGGTGGTTCATTCTATGCCCCAGTGTCTCAGACCAACATCCTTATCAACTCCGTTTACTGTGACGACATCTTCGGTGGTGGCATGATGGGTAATGTGGAGGAAACTACTGTTAAGGACTATCATCTTGCAAGTGGCTGTGGTAACGTCAACCTCGTCATCGGCAAGAATGGTTCTGAAGACAACAAGAAGATATTCATCAGCAACAATGTATTCGGTGGTAATGATGTGTCTGGCGTAGTACGTGGACAGATATCCAACAGCATTCTAGGTGGTACTATATATAATAATGTATATGGTGCTGGCAACGGTAACTACCTCTACGCTATCAACCAGACGGTCAATAAGGTTACAGCTCACGAGAACTATGAGTCTAACGGACAGACCTATGCCCTCGTATATGAGGTGCCTAAGCGTGAAGAAATGCAGTTTTCTATGCAGTCTGCTACTGATGCACAGAAGATTGTGAATATCAATACATATCGTCCTAATGCAGAGAAGGTACTGTTGAACCTTGGTGGTTCTGCTGCAGACAATATGCTTACCATCAAGGGTAACGTCTTCGGTGGTGGTAACACTGCTACAGTCAACAAGCTCACAAACGAATCAAATGCCGCAGTGGAAGTGAATATCGGTAGTTATTGTAACATTGGTGGTGTATATATGGGTAACGATGGTGATGCTATGTTCCAGGAGGAGAACGGCTTCATGGATGCGTTCCAGAAGATCAATGGTGTTGACCTTGCAAAGAGCATCCAATGGCATGATAACCCTATGGATAAAGCTATATCCGAACTATATCTGCCTGTGAAGCTCAACGACCGTCCTACCATCTATCCACACGTTCTCGATCTCTACTTCCAGCCTGTGGAGATGTCTCTGCAGCCAACGCTGAACTGGTGTAATTATATATCATTAACTGACGTAGACGCTTTGACTGTATCAGCAACTCCTGCACCATCAGATCTTACCAATACCACTATCGGTATATTCGTAGCTGGTGGTAACCGTGGTAATATGAACGTAACACCTGCAGATGATGGTCGCATCGTGAACTATGAATTCCCAGAAGGTCTTACCGTTACTAACCGTATCGTTGGTGGTTGTAACAATGCCAATTATACACTTGGTAAGACAACCCACGTAGGTGGTTATCTGCTCGGTAAGCGTAACACCACGAATCCTGCCATCGATCTTAGCATAAAGTGTATGTTCGGTCTGGCAGAAGGTGTGAATCTTCTTAATGATAATAGCATACCAAAGGACGGCGAAGGCAATCCTTTGGAGCAGCGTAACGTATATGGTGGTTGTTACAAATCAGGTACTATCAACGGTGATATCAACATTGACTTCCGCAGTTCTATGCTGACATCAGTAAATACAGGCGGTCATGCCCAGGAAGTTGCTAAGGCATACTTCGGTTCAGAGGTAGCTATGGGTAATGTCTATGGCGCTGGTTATGGTCCTGAGTCATACGTATATGGTAATACAAAGGTGACTATTAACCCTACCACAGTCTACAGGACTGTATCAGCCAAGCAAATGTCCGTTATTGATAGTAATAGCAATTATTCTCAACTGGCAAAGCCTTTGACTAAGAGTGCCGGACCTCAGGAAGTTGACAATGATGCATACGCAGCAATGTCAGTCTATGGAGGCGGTCAGCAGGGTAATGTCATTGGAAACACTACCGTGCGCATTCTTAACGGTCACATCGGTAAGAGCGCCGTTGGTGGTTCATATGCTGGCTATATGTGGGGCTCTACACAGGTCATTGTAGGCTATCCTACTTACTATATCGCTAATAAGGGTGGTAAGTACAAGATGACTCGTGCCGACAAGTGGAATACTGCACAGGAGAACCATGACGGCAGCAAGGTCGTAAAGGATGAGATCTACGTTCTCCCTGGTGATATCATCTCACAGGAAGTGTATGATGCTATCAAGGATTACGACGATCATAATAGTTCTTCTAATCAGGCAAGCAACTTTACTTCTAAGACAGAACAACCAACCGATGCTGGTCTTGGCTTCACTAATGGTTGGGATGATATCAATATTACCATCGATGAGGCTTGCTACGGTGGTGGCTATTCTCTCGCATCTGGTTCTTCCGTTGCTGCAGGAACCTACACTGTGAAGAAGTATGACGAGACAATGAATATCACCAAGGACTACGACCTTAAGGAACTGAAGGATTTCGTCAACCATGAAGGCAATACCTCTACAAAGGGTTATGGTGGTAATACTACTGTACTTGTGTGGGATAATAATGCAACCACTCAGACAAAGGATCATATCAATATCTCTACGCAGACCATGAAGGAGGTTGTTTTGCCAAATGGTACAGACCTCTTCGGCTATTATCATCTTAAGGACGATGGCTCATACGGATATATCTATCAGGAGGGCGAATACTTCTATGGTACAGGTTCTGGGTCTGGTACTTATTACACTCAGGCTTTCGAGTCCGATTCAGAAGGCGGTATGTATGGCGACGGACACCTCTCATTCGCAGAAGGTTTCCGTGCTGGTGAACTCGTAGGCTATGGTTTCTCAGGTGTTGAACCAAACGGGGCAAAGGTTATCAATACCTTCCAGCGTATGGACATGCTCCGCCTGAAGGACTGCTCCGTTGCTGTGCTTGGTGCACGTGACTATACCGTAAACGAAATATCTAAGACTCCATATTCGCTTGCACGTATTGGTGAGTTGCAGATGATGGCTGAGAATGTAAAAAATGCTGCAGGTGGAATATTCATGACTGCAGGTGGTAACCTTGCTGCTACTACTGTTGCACGATCACGTAACTATCTCGGTCTGTCTAACAACATCCATTATCTTGGTGCGGTGAAGTCAAACGTTGACTTCAACTCAAAATACCATTATGGTAATAAGGATGCAACTAATGCTATTGGAACGGCTGGTGATGCGACATACCGCAAGGTAAAGCAGGACTACGTTACAAATACTATAGATAACCCTGCCGAGTTCCAGAAACGTAACGATGGTACGGCTGCTAATATGATTGGTATCAGTTCTGGTTATGCCATGAAGGTACAGAACGTGTTCACAACAACCGATGCAACAAAGGAAACATATTTCTATGGTCCTATCGTTGGTGTTGTTGAGATGAACCTTATCGATGTTCGCGAGGACGAAGGCGGCGGTTATGTTTATGCAGACAACGTTCACCATCGTCACGAGGCAGTTAAAGACTTTAATTATACTGGCTCTAACTACGATAAAGTTCCAGAAGAGTTTGAGCAGCAAGAGGACTTCCTTGAGACCTCTGGTAACTTCGTATTCCCATACGATGTGCAGAAGAACCGTTACATTGTGGATGACTGTTTCCCTACAGGATTCGATGAACGTACTGGTGATAAGAGCAAGGCAACGGCAGAGGCTCACTATTGGTATGTTACAGGTTATAACTATTATTATAATGCTCATATTACAGGTTATACCTATAATTCAGAAGGTGAAATGCTAACATTCAACTCTGATAAGGATGGACTCCTTACACTTACTGGTGCAAAGGTAGGTCAGACCATTAACCTTCAGAGTCTGAAGTGGCGTAGCAATCATGCCCCAAATAAGGACGGTGATGGTTTCGTGGCTTGTGACTTGGAAACAGGAAAAGAACCTGGCGATAAGGCTGACGGTTATGGTAACAAGGTGCTTCGTCAGGAAGATGCTAATGGTAAGATCAGTGGTGAGTCTGATGCCGGTACTGTATTTGAACATTATAACTATAACCACTACAACCTCCATATTGCTACTGATAACGAGAATCCAACAGTATGGAATAACCTTCCATTAACAACAAGTCTTGGCTCAAGTCAGACTCGTGGACTGTCTGGTAGTCTGACAAAAGCTGACCCAGTCGTTACATTCCAGTTGACGGATATGGTTGACAATAGCGGCATTGACTACTACAACAAGTATATGAAACAGCCAAGTCAGGCTACTATCGTGCTCACTTGTCCTGCTACAGATAACTCAGGAAACCCTGTTAAAGGCTATGTGCCAATATCTTACTTCTTCACAGGAGCTGACAGTAATACCAAGTTAAGTGATGGAACAGGTTTGACCGCAAATACAACATACTATTACTTCGGTAATGGTAACGATTATCATGCTGTAAACTCTGATAATCTGTACTATTATCACAAGACACAGCAGCGTTATGTTCCTGTCAAAGGTGATGCCGCTGTGGCTGATGTTCCAGCTGTACCATATGCCGATGTTTCTGAGTACAATACTGCGAAGGGTACAAACCTTGATGCTGATGCGTTCGCTGCTCTCACTGATGCAGAGAAGATAAAGACTCCTGCTGTAAAGGGACATGAGGCTGGTGCTGCTATTGATGCAAGCAAACTCATCTCTGGTAGTCAGGAATATACCTTCTATGCAAATGCTGATCGTGTATTTACCTACACCATCTACCTGACCATTGACTATGTTCAGGGACCAGACGTAAGTGGTAACCTCAAGATTTACAACTGTGCACTCCCAGGCGAGAAAATCAAGATAGACAAGGGTACTATCGACATTAAGTCTGACGTATCTATGAGCCAGACTGCTGCTATCTGGAGATTCAGTAAGGATGGTAATGAATATGACTTCGATCAGAACAATCCATTCGATGTAGAGGCAACTTCTAACAAGACCTCTGAGATGTTGAAGGATGTTGAGTACAGCGAGTCGGACAACTGTATTTACGTTCCTGCGTACTACTTCATGAATGGTTATAAGGTTGCGTATTGCTATCGTGTGAATGGTATCGATCAGGAATTCTCCGTACCTTCAAGCGATAATGACTTCCTCACTATCCATAACTACCATCGTATGCTGCCACGTGCTGCCAATGGTAAGGATAAGGCAAGCGTTGACTTCAAACTCGAGGAGGCACAGAAACGTATCAAGGCAGAAATTGAAGAAGTTACTGCTGGTAAAATGCAGGCTGATGATGTTCTCCCAGAACCACGCATCTACATTGCCGACGATGCTGACCTCAACGAGTTGCCACGCTTCCTTGGTGCAAAGGCTCCTACTTATTATACTCTTGCTGAATTCAATGAAGGTAAGGAAGCAGCGAAGCGACTTACAGCGGAACAGTTCGCAGCTCTGCCTTCTAACAAGAAAGTGAAGAGTGAGGATGCTGTAGGTTCTAAGTATGACTTCGGTAACCACATGCAGTTCCATCTGCTCAACGACATTACTCTAAAGACAGAACAGGAGGATATTTATAATGCTTCTGATAACTTCAAGGGAACGTTGAATGGTAATGGTTATGTAATTTCAGGTCTTGGAGTGAAGATTGGTGACCATACACCTTCTTCTTACCTCTTCACTGCTAACGAGGGTAAAATTTATAACCTCGGTTTGAAACATGGCGTGATAACAGCCGGAGACGATGGCGCTAATAACGAGAAGTACCATACCAGTTACACATGGTCTAACAAGACTGTATATCGCATGGATGGTACTGCCGACAATACCTATACTGATAACGATTGGCGTTATGGTAAGGTAACCTACGACCTCAACCAGTATTATCTGGAGGCTCGTGAAGCTAATCTCAATAGCACAACTGATGCTCAGCACTACGTTGAAGACCTCTTCCATAACGGTGACTATCTCTATGCTCGTTGGAAGACTGCATCTTCAGAGTATCTGCGTACAATAGCTTCTCAGTATGATGCTAACTACAACAGTGCAACATCTTACCATTACTTCCACTTCAATCAAGATACATATCAGATAACTCACGATATAGATGAGAGTCGTGCGGTATATGAGACTGTTGATGAAGTAACATCTCTTGACCACTATGCACCTCTCTATGAGGCTGCAAAGCAGAATACAACATCGGAAGAGCCTGTTACCATTAAGAACGACTTCCTCTTCTTCGGTCAGAAGCTTGATAAGAATACCAAGGGCGCAGGTCTTGGGGTTATTAATCAAACCATACCTGAGCATATCGATGCTGCTGTTACACGTGATGTAGCTCTGATGAACAACCGTGTGTATCGTGCTGGTGGTTACTATAAGAGCCATGTCAGTGGTGAGCCTTACGCTACAAGCGGCGGTGCGTTCTTCTACAACCGTGCTGCTTACGCTCATGATAATGGTATCACAGCGATAGACTTCTATGGTTATCATAATCCAATAGATGGATATTATAACCCAGTAGTTGATTACCCAACAGTTCGTCTTGAAAGTATTGATCGTGCAGATGGCGTAACACGAAACCTCCTTGTATATGCTAACAACACCGTAGATACAGACGCAGAGACTGGTGCCCTGGAACCATACGTATATGATGAGGATACGAAAGAAAAGGACATCAAGATGCACGTCATCAAGCCTGCTCTAGTGGCAGTTGCTCCTGCACCACAGGGCAATCCTTCTACAACATACCTCCACCTTGTGGAACGTACGGCGGATAATAAATATTCGGTTAAAGATAAGGATGCAGAAGGTAACATATGCTTAAACAACGACTTCGATGCACCTATCGCATTCGATGTTACACAGCGTGCTTGGTACACTCGTCAGCCTGCTTACTATGCAGAGAGCAACAACGATGCATGGGAAGGTATCACACTGCCATTCACTGCGACGAAGGTGGAAGCAAGCCTGAATGGTGAGATAACTCACTTCTATGGTACTTACACCGGTGGTAGTACAGATCCTATGAATAACGACAAAACTCTCCATCATGAGTACTGGTTGCGTGGTTTGACTGATGTCGCTACTAATGTCAGCACTAGCAAGACTGAGGCTACCTTCCAGCGCCCTGGTGAAGGATTGTTCTATCCTGCAGATCCAAGTGATCCTAGCAATACTAGTAAGACAAGTCTCGCTAGTATGAGCTATGTATTCAGTAACACTTGGTTTAAGAAAACCTACAAGAACAACGATTACAATTGGCAGGAAACTCAGAATAAGTGGTATGATGATGAGGCTTATCCTACTGGTCACACCTACTCTGACTACAAGCCTCTGACAGCTAACATTCCTTACATCGTAAGTTTCCCTGGCAATAGATTCTATGAGTTTGACTTGTCAAGTAAGTTCTACAATGATGTTATGGGTGAGCATGTGGATCCACAGACTGTAACGTTTGAGAATAAAGTGCCAAATGAAGGATCTCCTATCACTATTGCTGCTACCTCAAGGATGCAGACCGTGGTTGGAAATGATCCTATCCAGAACTATGCTCACGTGGGTACGTTCTTGGCTCTTACAGAAGAGCAATATGCAATGGACGATGATGGTATTAAGTTTGTAGCGAATAGTGATACAGAGCCAATGACAGTCCTTCCATTCCGTACCTATATGGAACTGACTTCGGATAAATTAGGTTTCCCTATCGGTTCTGACTCAGAAAAAGGCAGTCAGCAAAATGCTAAGCCAAGCACTATCCTGATTGGTTCGCATGGTGATGAGATGATGGATGATCAGAAGGGCGTTGAGGAGGTTAATCCTTCTGACGGCAATCGCAATCCAAAGATGATAATCTATCCTCGTGGCAGACGTGTCATCGTGGAGTCGCCAGAGAGTACGACACTCAATATGTACACCATTGGTGGACAGTTGATAAGAGTGCTCGACGTACGCGAAGGCACCAACAGCTATAGTGGCTTCGGTCCTGGTATCTACATCGTAGGACAGAAGAGACTGCTGCTGAAGTAATTTTTTAATTACTAATTACTAATTACGAATTACTTGGTTACACTAAGGGATTAATACTTCCAATCCTTCAAATGTAACTAGGTAATTCGTAATTTGTAATTAGTCATTAACAAAAAGTGGATGTATTATTTGGAATTTTCGGGGAAATGTATTATTTTTGCATTGAAAATTTAATAATGTATAACTCAAAAGTAATTAAATAAGTATTATTTCCCCAAACAGAAATGAACACGGTATTCGACTTTAGTGTAAAGGACAGAAAGGGTAATATGGTGGCCCTCAAGAATTATGAGAATGAGGTGCTGCTTATCGTAAATACAGCAATAAAGAGTGCCTACACTCCGCAGTATGCCGAACTGGAGGCTCTCTATGAGAAATATCATTCGCAGGGATTCTGCGTTCTCGACTTCCCTAGCAATCAGCCTACGAAGTCATGTCCTGGTACGGACGAGATGGTACATACGTTTGCCAAGGACAACTATAACACGGAGTTCCCTCGCTTCAAGAAGATCAAGGTGAACGGTGCTGATGCTGATCCTCTCTATAAGTATCTTCTTGAGATGCAGGAGGGGGATATCACTGAGGACTTCACAAAGTTCCTTATTAATAAGAACGGTCGCGTGGCAGCACGCTTCGGTGCAGAGGTTCCTTTCGCTGAGATTGAAGAACAGATAGAGAAGTTGTTGTAAACCCACCCTCCGCCTTTTACTAATCATAAATTTACAATATACAAGATTAATTATACAAGAAAATAAAGTCATGGAACACGTAAAATGTTTGATTATTGGTAGCGGTCCTGCTGGATATACCGCTGCTATATATGCTGGACGTGCAAACCTCCAGCCAGTGGAGTACTGCGGAATGCAGACAGGAGGTCAGTTGACGCAGACAACTATAGTAGAGAATTTCCCTGGTTATCCTGATGGTGTGGATGCAAATCAGATGATGATGGAGATTCGCGAACAGGCAGAACGCTTCGGTTGTGACATTCGCGACGGTGAGATTGTGAAGGCAGACTTCTCAAAGAAGCCATACGTACTCACAACAGAGGAAGGCGTTGAGATTGAGGCAGATACCGTTATTATCGCTACAGGTGCAAAGGCTAAGTATCTTGGTCTTGCTGATGAGGAGAAATATAACGGTCAGGGTGTGTCAGCATGTGCCACATGCGATGGTTTCTTCTATCGTAAGAAGGTGACAGCAGTCGTTGGTGGCGGAGATACAGCCTGTGAGGATGCACTCTATCTTTCCGGTCTCTGCAAGAAGGTTTATCTTGTTGTACGCAAACCATACCTTCGTGCTTCTGAGATTATGCAGCAGCGTGTCAAGGAGGCTGAGAACATCGAGATACTCTTCGAGCATAATGCCATTGGTCTTTACGGTGAGAATGGCGTAGAGGGTATGCATGTTGTTAAACGTCAGGGTGAGGCTGATGAAGAGAGATATGATGTTGATATCGATGGATTCTTCCTCGCTATCGGTCATAAGCCAAACACAGACATCTTCAAGGGACAGATAGATCTCGATGAGGCTGGCTATATAAAGACTATCAATGGCACACCTCGCACAAACGTTGAGGGCGTCTTTGCTGCTGGTGACGTATGCGACCCTGTATATCGTCAGGCTATCGTAGCAGCAGGTAGCGGCTGTAAGGCAGCACTCGAGGCACAGGCATATTTGCAGGTGCAGTAAATAATATTCTGATATAAAAATAAAGTTAGGCCCAAACACAAATTGTGTTTGGGCCTAACTCGTATCCTGTTTGGCTGTAACTTATATCGTGTTTGGGGCAAACAGAAATGCTAAAGCATAGAAACAAGTGATGAGAAGCATAGCTTTAGGCATCGAGAAGCATAGCTTTAGATCTTGCGATACTATGTAACATATTTTGCAAAGCATAAAAGTCCTATTTTTTTCTTGCCGCAATGCAGCAGTTTATTATGCCATAATCGTAATCATCAGCACCGAGAATATCGCGAATTTCCTTTATTCCTTTTCCTGGGTTATTGTCAATGCAAGCATATACAGCATCGATACGTTTCTGCTCAAAGAGATAGTTGAGAGGCAGTTTTCCCGATTTCACGGCAGGCAAGAGATAGCTATATGCTGTACTTTCAGCTACATGGAAATGATCTGCAATCTCATTTACCTGCTTACCTTCCATATACATCTGCAGAGCCATCGCCTCCTTATATTCGCGCGAAGCAAGTCTTTTCTTTTCTGCCTTAGCCTCTTTCTCTTCCTTTGAAAGAGTTTTCTTCTCCTTGCGTTCACGCTTCTTTTGCTCCTTTCCTTCCTCTTCCGCCTCGTCAACATCAAGGGAAATCTTCGCCTTTGCCTTCAGGTAATCCTGAAGGATGAGCCCATTGGAAGTGACATAGTGAAGCAACTGCATCTTGAAGCGTATCATATCTGACAGGTTCTGCATCAAGGTGGTTGTGCGTTCCTCTACGGCTTGGTTCTTTGTTGGAAGGCTTGTCTTGCGTAGCAGGGCGTGAGTGTCACATATTTTCTCCTCGAAATATGCAGCTCCTTTGATTAACCTCTCGCGCAATAATGCGGACTTATGATAGTCAGCCTCGGTGAGAATGATGTTCTGATACTGGTTGTGGAAGCGTTTTGCTACATCTTCTATCTCTTTTGCGAAAGCATCTGAGTGTGTTGTCCAGGCAGAATACTGCTTTGGATATAGACTATAGAAATGTTCGCGCATGTGGCGAATCATATCATTTATTGCGTAACGTAACAAATTAAAGTTGAAAAGGTCTTCAACTGTTCGCAACATATAGTGGCGTTGCATCTGGTCGAGGCGTTGCTCATCAGGACTCTTATGGCGAGGATCCTCCTGGAAGGACTCCACGGTGCGGTCGTTGATGATAGCATATTGAGGGATAGGATTGGCAAGAACCATGCCTTCCAGGGACTTGCATCGCGATAGAGCAACGTATGTCTGACCGTGAGCGAAGCTGTGCTGCACATCGATGATGGCGTGTTCGAAGGTCAATCCCTGAGACTTATGAACGGTAATAGCCCACGCTGTCTTGAGAGGATATTGCGTAAAGCGCCCAATCACCTGCTCGCGAATCTCACGAGTCTTCTCGTCAAGCTCATATTTCATGTTCTCCCAAGTCTCAGGGGTAACATCGATTACAGAACCGTCAGATGTGGCACGCACCTTGATGTTATTGTCATCAATATCAATGATTTCGCCAATCATGCCGTTGTAGTAACGCTTTCCTGCAGATGAGTCATTCTTTATAAACATCACCTGTGCTCCAAGTTTTAGCGTAAGGGTTTTCTCTGTAGGGAAAGACATCTCTGGAAAATCGTCCTCAACCTTTGCTTCGAAGTGATATTCCACTTCGTTGATGGCATTCAACTCATTCTGGTTTATGCTGTCTGCCTGAGCGTTGTGAGTAACAAGTCGGATGTAGCCATCGCTCTTCTTTGGTGAGAAATTAGGCGTGTAGCGTTTGTTCAGCTCTGCAAGAGTAGCGTTATCAGCAGAATTCGTCCTTACCTTATTGAGAATATTGAGGAATGTAGGATCGCTTTGGCGATAGACGTGTTGCAGTTCTACGGTAACGAAATCCGTTTCCTGCAAAGCCTTGCTCGAGAAGAAATATGGAGTATCGTAATACTGCCTCAGTATGTTCCATTCATCCTCTCTTGCCACAGGAGCCAACTGCTGCATATCACCTATCATAAGCATCTGAACACCACCGAAAGGACGTGTCCTGTCGCGATACTGTCGCAGTACGGAATCGATGGCATCGAGAAGGTCAGCCCTCACCATAGAAATCTCATCGATAACGACAAGATCTACTGTTCTGATGAGGCGGAGCTTCTGTCTGCGAAAGGCATAGCGCTTGTTGTTGCCATATTGTGTGCCAGGAAGTTGCGGTCCTAATGGTAATTGGAAGAAACTATGTATGGTAACGCCCTCGGCATTGATGGCAGCGATGCCCGTTGGAGCTACCACTATCATTCGTTTTGGTACCTCACGACGCAGTTCTCGTAAGAAGGTTGTCTTTCCTGTGCCAGCTTTTCCCGTGAGGAAAAGATGGGTGTCGGTATTGGCTATGATGTTCCAGGCGAGGGAGAGTTCAGGGTTCATAAGGTTTACTTTTATAGTAGTCGTTGTTTTGGTAATTCGATGATTCGATTTTTCGTTATTTCGAGGTTTCGATGATTCGTTATTTCGAGGTTTCTTTTATTACATTGAATATGAGAAACCGAGCGAAAGATATTCCTTCAGTTGCCAGAAATCCCAACCGTTTGCGCGCTTTGCACTATCGTCGAAGCGTGGGTATAAATAGAGATTGGTGGTGATATATTTGCTGACCTTGAACGATATGGTATTTTCCCATTCCAATACGGCACGATGATAGGTCGTATAGCCATAGAGACGAGTGTCCCATTTAATCATTTCGGAAGGTTTCCAGGTGAGGGTGACGGTGAACTGCGAACCGAAATCGTGTAGCGTGTGGTCGTCTTTTTCAAGGCCATAGCGTGTGGAGAGGTCAAGACGATCTACATATTTCATGTTGTATGCAAGTGGCGCAAGATGCACAGAACCAGTCAGTTTCTTGTTCCATACCTCTACGTTGTAATCCATACCGAGCGATAGGTTGGCTTCAAGAGGGGAGAGGAAGTCTGAATATACTTTTTTGTCGTTACTTTTATAGCCGCGCATAAACTGCGTTGTGGCAATAAGCTGTGCTGTGTAATACCATCGTCTTGTAGCCTGAAGGCCAAGTTTTCCTGTGTAGCGAAGTTGGTCCTGTGATGATTTATATGTGTGTAATGTATCTGATTCCGATGTCTGTAAACCCAGCTTCATTTCAAGGGTGTTCTCGAACTTAACCTTCTGCTTGTTGTTGTAGTTGGCCTTGAGTTTCACGTTTCCCATCATAGAGAGATTGCTCTCGCCACTCTTATACCAGTTGTCGGATACGAAGTTCTGAAAAAACTGCAAACTATAGTCGCCGGAAAATGTCCAGAAATTAGGCTTAGAGACAAATAATTCTACCTTGTCTTTTTCCGGTACGACGGCTTCTTTTTCCGGTTGTATCTCCTTGACCATCTCTATCTTACGTTGTACTGGTGCGGTAGGTTCTATCTTACCGGTTTCCGCAGAGCGATGAAGTCTTCCAATGGTGGTTTCTATCAGTTCTGGATGCTCAGCATAGGTCTTGAGAAGAATCTCATCAATCTGTTGGTCAAGGACATTGTCTGCCTCTTCTGTATTGCTGTCTATCTTACGTCCTGTAACCTTTGGGTCAAATGTGAGAGGTGAAAAAAGTCGATAGTATTTTGAGTTTACGATGCCTTTCTGCACTATGTTGAGCGAGTCGTTCCTGCGTTGCAGTGAGTCAATCTGCGCCTTATATAGTTCAAGAGAGTCAACATACGATGCCAATATCATCGTCACGTTGTCCTGACTTGCTGTTTTCCTATGCCTTGAAGTCCTCTGTGCAAAGGTAAGCGTAGAGAGGAACATAAAGGTGAAGAGAAGAAAAAGTAGTTTTATTCTCACTTTTCTTGAAGGTTTATTTGTTTACAAATATGTTCTTAGTTCCGAAAATCCCATAAAGAGGGAAGGTAACTGCAAAGATAGGGGAAAAAAACGAAAAGAGACGCATTGCGAAGGTAAAAAATGATTGATAGCAGTAAATATGTAATAAAAACACCTTATTATTTCCTTATGTCGAAAAAAATGGTTAAATTTGCACCTTGTTTTATGAGACAGGGATAAGACTTGTCTTATAATACGCAGAAAACGACAATAAACAACACACAAAACACAATACAAAAATGGCAAATACAAAGTACATCTTCGTGACGGGTGGCGTAGTTTCCTCCCTCGGTAAAGGAATCATTTCGTCTTCAATAGGCAAACTGCTTCAGGCACGTGGTTACAAAATCACAATCCAGAAGTTTGATCCTTATATCAATATCGATCCAGGAACGCTGAATCCTTATGAGCATGGAGAGTGCTACGTTACCGTGGATGGCATGGAGACAGACCTCGACCTAGGTCACTATGAACGCTTCACTGGAATTCAGACCACAAAGGCAAACTCCATGACTACGGGAAGAATATATAAGGCAGTCATCGATAAGGAACGTCGCGGCGACTATCTCGGCAAGACGATACAGGTGGTGCCTCACATCACCGACGAGATAAAGCGCAACATTCAGCACCTCGGACAAGAAGGAAAGTACGACTTCGTGATAACGGAAATAGGTGGTACTATTGGTGACATAGAGAGCGCTCCTTTCCTTGAGGCAATAAGACAGTTGCGCTGGGAACTTGGAAGAAATGCGATAAATGTTCACCTCACCTACGTGCCTTACCTCAAGGCTGCAGGCGAATTGAAGACAAAACCTACTCAGCATTCTGTTAAGGAACTGCAGTCGGTGGGCATACAGCCTGACATCCTTGTTCTTCGTACGGAGAAACATCTGTCAGACAGCGTGCGTATGAAAGTGGCATCGTTCTGTAATGTCGATCTGGAATGCGTAGTTCAGAGTGAAGATATGCCAAGCATCTATGAGGTGCCAGTAAGCATGCAGGAGCAGGGACTCGATGCTGCAATACTTCGCAAACTTGACATCCCTGTTGGAGAAAAGCCAACTCTCGGTCCTTGGCGCAGTTATCTGGAGCGCAGAAAGAATGCTACTGAGGTGGTAAAGATAGGCCTCGTGGGTAAATACGACCTTCAGGATGCCTATAAGTCAATACGCGAGTCGCTGCTTCATGCCGGAGTGTATAATGATCGTAAGACCGTCATCTCATTCATCAACTCAGAGAAGATAACGAAGGACAACGTGGCTGAGATGCTTGCTGGACAAGATGGTATCCTCATCTGCCCAGGATTCGGCAACCGCGGCATAGAAGGAAAAATCATTGCAGCGCAATATTCTCGCGAGAATGATATCCCTACATTCGGTATCTGCCTCGGTATGCAGATGATAGTGATAGAATTTGCACGCAACGTGCTTGGATATCAGGATGCCAATTCACGCGAGATGGACGAAAAGACTCCGCATAATGTCATCGACATCATGGAGGATCAGAAGAATATCTCCAATATGGGAGGCACCATGCGACTCGGTGCTTACGAGTGTGTTCTGCAGAAGGGAAGCCGTACGGCAGACATATATGCAGAGGAAAAGATACAGGAACGCCATCGTCACCGCTATGAGTTCAATAATGCCTTCAAGGAAGAATACCTTGCTAATGGTATGGACTGCGTGGGCGTCAATCCTGAGTCTGACCTTGTGGAGATTGTCGAGATACCACAACTGAAATGGTACATAGGAACGCAGTTCCACCCAGAGTATCAGAGTACGGTGCTTAAGCCACACCCTCTCTTCCTCGACTTCGTGAAGACGGCTATCAAATACAAGACATCGGAACAAAGTTAACGTTGAAATATTAAACAACAAAACAAAATAAATGGATAAGAACACAATTATCGGCTTTTTGCTGATGGCAGCAGTGCTGTTCGGCTTCTCATGGTACAATCAGCCTTCACAGGAAGATATAGACCAGCGTCGCGCTCAGGATTCTATTGCTGCAGTAACAAAACAGAAAGAAGAGAAAATCAAGAAGCAGGCTGAGGCAAAGAAACTTCAGGCTGCAATGGAAGCACAGCAGGACAGCACAGCCCTGTTCCACTCTGCTCTCGCTCCCGACTCGGGTGCGCATGTCGTCAATCTGACACTCGAGAACGAGAAACTCGCCCTCACATTCTCGGCAAAGGGTGCCGTGGTGGAGAAGGCTGTCGTAAAGGGTTACAAGGATCAGAACGGAAACCCTGACGTGACGCTCTTCGACGGAAAGGAGCAGTCGCTCAACTTCGCGCTCGCAGCCAAGGAACTCAACATCAACACGGCTGACCTCTACTTCAAGCCTGTACTTAAGAACAATATACTCACGTTTACGGCTGAGGCAGCTCCAGGCAAGTCGCTTGAAATCAGCTACGAACTTGGCGAGGACTATATGCTACGTTGCTCAATCCGTGCAAACAATATGGCAGGTCTCTTCCCTCCAAATACCTCAAAGATGGATATCGACTGGAAGAATACTTGCCGTCAGCAGGAGCGTGGACATTACTTTGAGAACCGTTACTCAACCCTCACATACCACAAGCTGGAGGGTGGCACGGACTATCTCTCAGAAACATCCGACAAGGTTGACGAGACATGCGAGGACAAGACCGACTGGATATGCTTCAAGACCCAGTTCTTCTCTTCTGTCATGATAACGAAGACCAACTTCGACGAGAACGCACTCCTCACTTCCGTGCAGAAGGAGAAGGGTTCGGGCTACGTCAAGGACTTCGAAGCAAAGCTCAAGACATTCTTCGACCCATCGGGCAATACCCCAACCGAGATGGAGTTCTATTTCGGTCCTAACGACTTCCGCCTCCTCCAGAGCATGAACGATAAGTCGCAGTTCGGCAAGGATGACCTTGAACTTGAGCGCCTCGTATATCTCGGATGGCCTCTTATCCGTTATATCAACCGCTGGTTTACACTCTATATCTTCGACTGGCTCACAGCAATGGCAATACCTATGGGCATCGTGCTCATACTCATCACCATCCTGCTGAAGTGCATCACCTATCCTATGGTGAAGAAGAGCTATATGTCAAGTGCGAAGATGCGTGTGCTCCGTCCGAAGCTCGATGAGGCTACAAAGCAGTATGACAAGCCTGAGGATGCTATGCAGAAGCAGCAGGCAATGATGCAGCTCTATTCTGAGTATGGCGTAAGTCCTCTCTCTGGCTGTCTGCCAATGCTCATACAGATGCCTATCTGGATTGCAATGTTCAACTTTGTGCCTAATGCCATCCAGCTTCGTGGTGAGTCTTTCCTCTGGATTGACGACCTCTCAACATACGATCCTATAATAGAGTGGAGCACTAACCTCTGGCTTATTGGTGACCATCTCTCATTGACATGTATCCTCTTCTGCGGTACCAACCTCGTGTATTCTTGGCTCACAATGCGTCAGCAGCGTGATACAATGGTTGGTCAGCAGGCAGATCAGATGAAGATGATGCAGTATATGATGTTCCTCATGCCGCTGATGTTCTTCTTCATGTTCAATGACTACTCAGCAGGTCTTAACTTCTACTACTTTGTATCTCTCTTCCTCTCTGCTGCTATCATGTGGATTCTCCGCAAGACAACAAACGACGAGAAACTCCTTGCAAGTCTTGAGGCAAAGCGTGCAGAGAACAAGGCAAATCCAAATCGCAAGATGAGCGGACTTGCTGCTCGTATGGCTGCTATGCAGAAAGAGGCAGAGGAACTCCGCAAGAAGCGTGAGGAACTTGAGAGAAAGAACAGACAGCTCCGCGGAGAGTAAAGACCTACCCCGACCAAAAGGAAAGGGCGGAGATAGTAGTTACTGTTCTCAGCACTCCTGTGCTGAGCACTAAATAAAGAAGCAATGATAAAGAAAATAATAACAACGGCTCTCATAGCAATGACAATGACAGCGACACCTGCCGATGCAAAGGTGAATATCGGCAAGAGTGATATTACACTGAAGAGTGACCTTATGACGCCGGAAGCCCTTTGGGCTATGGGACGTATCGGTGGAGTTACTGCTTCTCCTGATGGAAAGCAGGTGGCTTATACTGTTGCATACTATAGCGTCAAGGAAAATGCTTCTCATCGTGTTATATACATGATGAATGCAGATGGCACAAACAATCGTCAGCTTACTACATCGGCAGACAGCGAGAGCGAAGTGTCATGGATAAGTGATTCGCGCATAGCTTTCATTACAGGCGGACAAATCTGGTCGATGAACGCAGATGGATCTGACCGTAAACAGCTTACAAACGATAAGGATGGTATAGAAGGATATATCTTCTCTCCTGACGGAAAGAAGGTGATACTCATCAAGTCTCTGCCTTTCAATGAGGTGATACAGAAGAATCCTGATGACCTCAGTAAGGCTTCGGGTATGCTCATTACTGATCTTATGTATCGCCATTGGGATCATTATGTGAAGAGCATCCAGCATCCTTTTGTGGCTGATGTTGCTGAGGATGGCACAATAAAGACTTCTTCTATTGCTGAAGGTTCTGCGGATTATTGTAAGGATATCCTCAATGGTGAACCATACGAATGTCCTATGGAACCATTCGGAGGTGCAGAACAGCTTGCATGGAGTCCTGATTCAAAGCAGATAGCATATACTTGCCGTAAGAAGGTAGGTCGTGATTATGCTATCAGTACTGATTCTGATATCTACCTCTATGATGTTGCTACAGGTGAGACAAAGAATCTCTGCAAACCTGCTGACTATAAGGCTCCAACAGTTGACTATACTAAGACTCTCGCAACACAGGGTGTAAATGTCCAGGAGGGTGACCTTAACCTTGGTTATGATGTTAATCCAAAGTTCTCACCTGATGGAAAGTATGTTGCTTGGCAGTCTATGACTCGCGACGGCTATGAGAGTGATCGCAATCGCCTTTGCGTATATACCCTTGCAGATGGTCAGAAGACATACGTGACAGAGGCTTTTGATTCCAATGTTGACGATTATGTGTGGACGAACGACTCGCGCGCGTTATATTATATAGGTGTATGGCACGGTTGTGTAAATATGTATCGCACGGATCTTCTCGGTAATGTTGAGCAATTGACAGACGATTGGGCAGATTTCGGTTCGCTTCAGATACTTGGCAATACGGTAAATAAAAAAGCTGGTGTTCAACTTATAGCAACACGTCATTCTATGTCTGCTCCTGATGACATATATGTTGTTACTGCTCCAAAAGCAACTGTGAAGAAGACTTCCAACACGCTCACCAAGGTAGAAAAGCCTGCAACGCTCAAGCAGATAACAAAAGAGAATGACAATATACTTTCAAAACTTGAGTTGGGAAATGTACAGCAGCGTTGGGTGAAGACTACAGACGGCAAGGATATGCTCGTATGGATAATTCTTCCACCACATTTTGATGCATCAAAGAAATATCCAACTCTTCTCTTCTGCGAGGGAGGTCCACAGAGTCCTGTGAGTCAGTTCTGGTCTTATCGTTGGAATTTCCAGATTATGGCTGCTCATGGCTATATCATCGTAGCGCCTAATCGTCGTGGCCTTCCTGGCTTCGGCTCGGAATGGTGCGAAGAGATAAGTGGTGACTGGACTGGTCAGTGTATGAATGACTACCTTTCTGCTATTGATGATGCTGCAACCCTTCCTTATGTTGACAGGGATCATCTCGGATGTGTGGGTGCAAGCTTCGGTGGTTTCTCCGTTTATTATCTTGCAGGACATCATGATAAGCGTTTCAAGGCATTCATCTCTCATGATGGAGCTTTCAATCTTGAGTCTATGTACACAGATACTGAGGAGGCGTGGTTCTCAAACTGGGAGTATGATGATGCTTTCTGGAATAAGGACCAGACGGCTCGTGCCAAGAAAACATACGAGAACTCTCCTCATAAGTTCGTAGATAAATGGGATACTCCAATACTCTGCGTTCAGGGTGAGCTTGACTATCGCATCAATACAAACCAGGGTATGGGAGCCTTCAATGCTGCACGTATGCGTGGCATCGATGCTCAACTCCTTATGTTCCCTGATGAGAACCACTGGGTGCTCAAGCCACAGAATGGTATTCTCTGGCAGCGTACATTCTTTAACTTCTTGAATAAATACTTAAAATAAAAACTGTTCTGGCAAGTTTTCTTGCCTACAAAAATAAAATAATAATGGAAAAGCTTTCAAATTCTAAAGCAGCCCGCTGGACTGCCCTCATCATTGTTTCTGTAACAATGATGTTCGGATATTTCTTTACAGACGTAATGTCACCACTTGAGCCACTCCTCACCGCTGTTATCGAGGAAGAGGAATTCGGACTTGGCTGGTCTTCATCGGAGTATGGCTGGTTCTCTGGTGCTTACGGCTTGATGAACGTGTATCTCCTCCTTCTCTTCTTTGGTGGCATCATCCTTGACAAGTTTGGCATTCGCTTTACAGGTCTCATGTCCACAGGTCTTATGTTTGCTGGTGCCCTCATTAAGTTTTGGGCTGTAAGCACTGACTTTGGTGGTGAAACAATCTGGGTGCCATTTGGCGGCGATGTTAATGCACAGGTTGCATGGGCTGGTCTCGGTTTTGCTATCTATGGTGTAGGTTGCGAGATTGCTGGTATTACAGTTAGTAAGGTTATCGTTAAGTGGTTCACAGGCCATGAATTAGCTCTCGCTATGGGACTTCAGGTTGCCCTTGCACGTATCGGTACTGCCGTTGCTCTTGGTGCTTCGCTCCCTATTGCGAAGGCTTTAGGTGGTGTGCATGTTTCTGTTGGTATCGGTGCTGCATGTCTCTGTATCGGTATGATTTCATTCCTCGTTTATAACGTAATGGATAAGAAGGAAGATGCTGCTGCAGCTGCAGTTGAGAGTGAACCGGAAGAAGGCTTCAAGTTCAGCGACCTTAAGCTTCTCTTCACCAATCCTGGTTTCTGGTGCATCACATTCCTCTGTCTTATGTTCTATGCAGGTGTGTTCCCATTCCTTAAGTTTGCTACTAAGTTGATGGTATTCAAGTATGGCGTTGACGCTGAGGTTGCAGGTCTTATTCCAGCTATGTTGCCTTTCGGCACTATCTTCCTCACACCATTCTTCGGCTCTATCTATGATAAGTATGGTAAGGGTGCAACATTGATGCTTGCTGGTTCAATACTTCTTACTATCGTTCATTGTACTTTCGCGTTGCCTATCAACAACTGGCTTCTCGCTATTGCAGTAATGGTTATCCTTGGTATCGCCTTTGGTCTCGTACCTTCTGCTATGTGGCCTTCTGTACCAAAGATTATCCCAATGAAGCTTCTCGGCACAGCATACGCTGTTATCTTCTACATCCAGAACATTGGTCTTGCAATGGTTCCAATGTGGATTGGTAGCGTCAACGATAAGAACACGGATGCAACAGGTTTCATTGACTATACTGAGTCTATGGCAATCTTCGCAGGTTTCGGTGTCGTTGCTATCATTATCTCTGCTCTTCTTCTTATGCTCGATAAGAAAAAGGGATATGGTTTGCAGCAGCCAAATGTGAAGTAATGCCTCCTTCTATTTACACATATTCGGAAACACTTGAAGTTTCCGACTTCCCCGAGGGGAGGAATTGGAAGAATGTAATTGTAACGTCAAAATAGTGAGTGTTATGCTAAAGCGTCTCTATACATTATTTATTATTATAGCAATGGCCGCATCCTCAACCGTCAAGGCTGAGGATACGATCTATCAGCTTGTAAAAAGTTCAAGTGTGTCTGTTCTTGAAGCTGGAGTGTATATTTTTGTTGATTTGCGAAATAATTCTTTATATACTTCTTCTTCATATATAGAAAGTTCCAAAAAGTTTTCTGACGTTAAAATAAGCGGTGAGGAGGAAGTAACGGAATACCCAGAAGATATAACAATTTCGGAAGTAAATAAAGAAAACAGCCCATACGAATATATCATTGAAAATGTAAATGGGAATGTTTTTAGGATAAAGGGCGCTGATGGGAAGTATTTGTGTAATACAAGAGAAAGCAGTGCAGTAATAGGGCTAGTAGATGAAAATGATTTGTCCAATGGTGGTGTTGAATTTACGATATCACGACCTGATGATGAAAATATTAAATTCCTAGTAAAAAATACGAATAAGAATAAAGTAACAAGCTGTTTGGCATTTTATAAATCGAGTCTGACTTCTTCTACATATTATTTTGCTTGTTGGAAAACGGATACCCCTAAATATGTGTCCTTGTATAAAAAAGTATCATCTACTCCAAATCCTCCATCTCCAAACACAGCCACTTTCACCATGTCCAATGTTGGCTATGCAACATTATACTATGGAGAAAAGGATGTGACATTGCCTGTAGGATTGACTGCAAACACTTATACTCTTAAGAATACACAAGACGCGACATATCTTACACCTTCGCATACATATATTGCTGGGGATAAGATTCCTGCTGGAACTGCTGTAGTGGTGAAAGGCAACGAAGGAAATTATACTCTGACACTCTCGGAAATAGATAATACTCTTCCAAAATACGACAATGTGTTGGAGGGTTGTGATGTAGATACTCCTTTGACATCCGATGCAAGTAAGTATTTCTATAAGCTGACCTTGAATTCGGAAGGAGATCCAAACAGTGTAGGATTCTATTGGGCTGAAGAAGATGGTGCTGCATTTACCACTCTGGCTCATAAGGCTTATCTTGCAATAGCAAAATCTGCAGCAGCCAAGAGTATTGTGACTTTCCTTGATTCGGACAATCAAAATACCACAGGACTTGTTGATATAAAGGCAAACGTGAAGGCTGATGCCATTTATGACTTGAGCGGAAAACATGCATCGAAGTCCGGCAAAGGTATCAAAATCGAGAAGGGAAAGAAATATTTAATGAGATAAGTTAAGGTTTTATATCCTATGCGACTTATTTCTTACAATTTATTTCCGTTTTGAGAGGAAAAGTTGTAACTTTGCAAGCAATTTGGGATAATATCCTATAAAATCATAAGAAGATATGGCTGAAAGGCTATAAGATTATAAGGAAAAAAGAAAAATAATATAACAAATGAAACATCAGTTACGTAGTGCTGTCTGCACAGAAGGTCGCCGTATGGCTGGTGCCCGTGCTCTTTGGGTAGCCAACGGTATGAAGCGTGAGCAGTTTGGAAAACCAATCATCGCTATCGTTAATTCATTCACACAGTTTGTTCCTGGTCATACTCATCTTCATGAGATTGGTCAGATTGTAAAGGCTGAGATAGAGAAACTCGGATGCTATGCTGCTGAGTTCAATACTATCGCCGTGGACGATGGTATCGCTATGGGACATGATGGTATGCTCTATTCTCTCCCAAGCCGTGATATTATCGCTGATAGCGTAGAGTATATGGTTAATGCTCATAAGGCTGATGCTATGGTATGCATCTCAAACTGCGATAAGGTTACTCCTGGTATGCTTATGGCAGCAATGCGTCTTAACATTCCTGCTGTATTCGTTAGCGGTGGTCCTATGGAGGCTGGTAAGGTAAACGGTGAGAATGCTGACCTTATCACAGCAATGATTAAGGGCGGTGACCCAACAGTGAGCGATGAGGAACTTGAGATTGTAGAACACTCTGCTTGCCCAGGTTGTGGTGCTTGCTCTGGTATGTTCACTGCCAACTCAATGAACTCTCTCACAGAGGCTCTCGGTTTCTCTCTTCCTGGCAATGGCTCTATCCTTGCAACACATGTGAATCGTGTTCAGCTCTTCAAGGATGCTGCAAAGATTATTGTGAAGAATGCAATGGCATACTATGAGGATGGCGACGAATCAGTTCTTCCACGCAGCATCGCTACACGTCAGGCATTCCTCAATGCTATGACACTTGATATCGCTATGGGTGCCTCTACGAATACCGTACTTCATCTCCTTGCTGTTGCACAGGAAGGTGGTGTTGACTTCAAGATGTCTGATATCGATTCGCTTTCTCGTAAGGTTCCATTCCTCTGCAAACTTGCTCCTAACTGGCAGAAGTACTCTATTCAGGAAGAGAATCGTGCTGGTGGTATCCTTGGTATCATGGGCGAACTCGCAAAGGGTGATCTTCTTGATCTTTCATGCAAGCGTGTGAATGGTGCTACTCTTGGTGAGGATATCAAGAAGTATTCTATCACAGGTGATACTATTGACCCTGAGGCAGACCGTATCTATCACTCTGCTCCTGCTGGTAAGTTCTCTACAAAGATGGGTTCTCAGGATACTCGTTGGGAGTCTCTTGATACTGACCGTGAGAATGGATGTATCCGTGATATAGAGCATGCTTACACAAAGGATGGCGGTATGGCAGTACTCTTCGGTAATATCGCTCAGGATGGTTGTGTAGTTAAGACTGCTGGTGTGGCTCCTGAACTCTGGCATTTCGAAGGTCCAGCAGTATGCTTCGACTCTCAGGAAGATGCATGTGAGGGTATCCTCGGTGGCAAGGTGAAGAAGGGTGACTGCGTTGTCATCACTCATGAAGGTCCGAAGGGCGGTCCTGGTATGCAGGAGATGCTCTATCCTACATCTTATATCAAGTCAATGCACATGGGTAAGGAATGTGCCCTCATCACAGATGGACGTTTCTCTGGTGGCACTTCTGGTCTTTCCATCGGTCACATCTCTCCTGAGGCAGCAAGTGGTGGTAACATCGGTAAGGTGAAAGATGGTGACATCATCGTTATTGATATCCCTTCTCGCTCTATTAATGTGAAGCTCACTGATGAAGAACTCGCTGCTCGTCCACAGCAGCCACTCAAGAGAAACCGTGTTGTTTCAAAGGCACTGCGTGCTTATGCACAGTCTGTGGCTTCTGCAGACAAGGGTGGCGTAAGAATTATTGATTAAAAGAAAAGAAATGGCAGAATTAATTACAGGTGCAGAGGCATTGATGCGTTGCCTGGAACATGAAGGTGTTGATACTCTCTTCGGATATCCAGGTGGTGCCATCATGCCAACATACGATGCACTCTATGATCATAAAGAAACATTAAACCATATCCTCGTGCGCCACGAACAGGCCGCTGTTCACGCTGCTCAGGGCTATGCTCGCGTTAGCGGCAGGGTGGGATGTGCCATCGTTACGTCTGGTCCTGGTGCTATGAACACTATCACCGGTGTTGCAGATGCTATGATTGACTCTACTCCTATCGTCGTTATCTGTGGACAGGTGGGAGCTGCAATGCTTGGTACTGATGCCTTCCAGGAGGTTGACGTCGTAGGTGTTACTCAGCCAATAACGAAGTGGAACTATCAGATTCGTCGTGCAGAAGACATACCTTGGGCTGTTGCGCGTGCTTTCTATATTGCAAAGTCTGGTCGTCCAGGACCTGTAGTCCTTGATTTCGCTAAGAATGCTCAGACAGCAAAGATAGAGTATAAACCACAGGTAGTTGATTTTATCCGTTCCTACAAGCCTGTGCCAGAGACAAAGGAAGGCACAATAGAAAAGGCTGCGGAGATGATCAACAATTCTGTAAAGCCTTTCATGCTCGTAGGACAAGGTGTAGAACTTGCCAATGCACGAGAGGAACTTCTCCGTCTCTGCGAGAAGGCACAGATTCCATTTGGTGAAACCTTGCTCGGCCTTTCTGCTGCTCCAAGTGATCATCCTTTGAATATGGGTATGCTTGGCATGCATGGTAATCTCGGTCCTAACGTGATGACAAATCAGTGTGACCTGCTTATTGCTGTAGGTATGCGCTTCGATGACCGTGTGACAGGTAATCTGAAGACTTATGCTAAGCAGGCAAAGATCATTCACTTCGAGATTGATCCTTCTGAGATAGGTAAGAACGTAAAGGTTGATCTTGCTGTACTTGGTGATTGTAAGGATACTCTTGCTAAGGTTGAGGCTCTTGTTGATGAAGCAAAGCATCAGTCTTGGGTTGATGGTTTTAAACCATATGCAGAGAAAGAATATAATAAGGTGATTAATCCTGCACTCAATCCAACAGAAGGTCCACTTCTTATGGGTGAGGTCATTCGCAAGGTAAGCGAGGCTGCAAACAATGAGGCAATCCTTGTTACCGACGTAGGTCAGAACCAGATGTTCGGTTGTCGCTATTTCAAATACACTAAGCCACGCTCAGTTGTTACCTCTGGTGGTTGCGGAACTATGGGCTTCGGCATTCCTGCTGCTATTGGTGCAGCATTCGGTGCTCCTGATCGTACTGTATGTATGTTTGCTGGTGATGGTGGTTTCCAGATGACTATACAGGAACTTGGCACTATCATGGAGCAACAATGCCCAGTGAAACTGATAATGCTCAACAATAACTTCCTTGGTAACGTACGCCAGTGGCAGTATATGTTCTTCAACAAGCGTTATTCTTTCACACCGATGGTCAACCCTGATTATGAACTTATAGCCAAGGGTTATGGCATTCCTTGTAAGACTGTTGTTGACAGAAAGGATCTTGATGCAGCCATCCGCGAGATGCTTGACACCGATGGACCATATATCCTCCAGTGTGCAGTGAAGGAAGAGGACAATGTTCTGCCAATGACTCCTCCTGGAGCAAATGTGGATGAGATGCTTTTGGAAGTAAAGTAAGGAGAGAGAAATAATGAATGAAGAATTAGAAAAACCACAGTATGGAGCTGCTGAGTGTGGCGATTGTAATACTTGTGGCAAATGCGATGAAATGAACGAGACAGAAAAATTTGATGCTGCCGTACGTGAGGCAGCCAAGATAGACAGAAACTCATACGAGAAGAATCTCGCAAGAACACGTAGGGAAACTGAGCGTAAGCCAGAGTATGACGCTCCACCACAGCATGAGACATTCACTCGTAATGCAGTGGCACGTCCTACTACTCCTGGTTATGAAGGTGCTCCTCTCAATCATGATGGACTCACTCTCTATACGCTTATTATCTATTCGGAGAACTATGCAGGTATTCTTAATCAGATAACTGCAGTATTCACGCGTCGTCAGGTGAATATTGAGTCTCTCAATGTTTCATCTTCTTCCACTCCTGGTGTTCATAAATACACAATCACGTGTTATTGCAAGTCAGAGATGGCTAAGATGCTTGTGCAGCAGATTGAGAAGAAGATAGATGTTCTCCAGGCAAACTGTTTCGTCGATGAGGAGATATTCATCCTTGAGACATCCCTACTGAAACTTTCAACACCTATGGTGCTTGCAGATCAGGAGATAAGTCGTATCGTACGTCGCCACAATGCAAAGATAGTTGAGGTTAATCCTACATATACAATCGTAGAAAAAACAGGCATAACCGATGATGTACTTGAGCATTTTGAACAACTCAATGAACTTGGTTGTGTACTCCAGTTTGTTCGTTCTGGACGAATCTCTATCACTCGTTCCTGCATAGAGCGTCTCGATCAGTATCTTACGCAGAGAGCTGAGGAGCAGGAGAATCCTTCATAACTGTGAGATATGAATGCAGAATTGACAAAAGTTGGTCGCTATGATATGTGGGCGGAGTCGTTCCATTGCGACTTCAAACATAAGCTGATGATGGGGCATTTAGGCAACTATCTGCTCAATGCTGCTGATTTTCATAGCACAGACCGTGGCTTCGGAATGCGCTATCTCAATACCATCAATAAGACATGGGTGCTTTCGCGCCTATGTATAGAGATGGAGGAGATGCCTATTCAGTATAACCACTTCTTCGTGGAAACGTGGGTGGAGAGTGCTATGCGATACTTCACACAGAGAAATTTCCGTGTTGAAGACAAGAAGACAGGACGTTCCCTCGGTTATGGGCGCTCAGTTTGGGCATTGATAGACCTTGATACTCGCCAGCCCCTCGATATCCTATCCATCAATGATGGAAAGATAGTTAATTGGGTGGAGAAAGAAAAGGAATGTCCAATCGATAAACCTGGTCGAGTTAAGATGTCTGACGATGCTCAACTCATCAAGAGTATAGAGACGCATTATAGCGATGTAGATATCAATGGACATATCAATAGCGTGAAATATATTGAGCATATTCTTAATCTTTTCTCGCTTGATTTCCATAAGACTCACCATCTAAAGAGATTTGATATTGCCTATGTTGCCGAGAGTCATTACGGTGATAGACTTAATTTCTATCAGGAAAAAACGAGCGATGAGGAAATGGCAATACGCATAACAAAAAGCCCTTCTGATGGTAGCGAAGAAATAGAAGTGGTACGTTGTTTGGTAAAATTCGTAAAAGAATAAGCAATTTATTTTGCTATTTCATATAAAATAAGTAACTTTGCAAACAATTTGCTACTTTTGATGCGTCGCAAATGAACAAATGTGACAAAAAGGAATTAAGGTAATAAGATATTAACAATAAATAAAACAAAAAAGAAAATGGCAAAAATGAATTTTGGTGGCGTTATCGAAGAGGTAATGACACGTGAGGAATTCCCACTCGAGAAGGCTCGTGAGATTCTTAAGGACGAGACTATCGCAGTTATCGGTTATGGTGTTCAGGGTCCTGGTCAGGCTTGCAACCTCCGCGACAATGGTTTCAACGTTATCGTTGGTCAGCGTCAGGGCAAGACTTTCGAGAAGGCTATCAATGACGGTTGGGTTCCAGGTGAGACTCTCTTCTCTATCGAAGAGGCTGCTGACAAGGCAACTATCGTTATGTGTCTCCTCTCTGATGCAGCTGTAATGTCTGTATGGCCTACTCTCCAGCAGTACCTCACTCCTGGTAAGGCTCTCTACTTCTCACACGGTTTCGCTATCACATGGTCTGACCGCACTGGTTGCGTTCCTTCAAAGGATATCGACGTTATCATGGTTGCTCCTAAGGGTTCTGGTACTTCTCTCCGTACTATGTTCCTCGAAGGTCGCGGTCTGAACTCTTCATACGCTGTATATAACGATGCTACAGGCAAGGCTCTCGATCGTACTCTCGCCCTCGGTATCGGTATCGGTTCTGGTTATCTCTTCGAGACAACATTCCAGCGTGAGGCAACTTCTGCCCTTACTGGTGAGCGTGGCTCACTCATGGGTGCTATTCAGGGTCTCCTCCTTGCTCAGTATGAGGTTCTCCGTGAGAACGGTCACACTCCTTCTGAGGCATTCAACGAGACAGTTGAGGAGCTCACACAGTCACTCATGCCTCTCTTCGCTCAGAAGGGTATGGACTGGATGTATGCTAACTGCTCTACAACAGCACAGCGTGGTGCTCTTGACTGGATGGGTCCTTTCCACGATGCTTGCAAGCCAGTTGTCGAGAAGCTCTATGCTTCTGTAAAGTGTGGTAACGAGGCTCAGATTTCTATCGACGCTAACTCAAAGCCTGACTACCGTGTAGGTCTTGAGAAGGAGCTCGCTGCTCTCCGTGAGTCTGAGATGTGGCGCACTGCAGAGACTGTTCGTCAGCTCCGTCCAGAGAATAACTAATAAATATTTCTCGATAATAAATGAATCGGGTGTGTCGCTTGACTCACCCGATTTTCTTTTGTTATGAATAATAATTGAAGAAAGAAACTTATTGTCTGGTGAAGTGTTTCTTTCCCTTTCTTATAATAATTCCTTTGTAACTACCATTTACCTGCTGACCATTTAGATTATAGATCTTGTCAGACACTTTGTTATCTTTGTCCATGACTGGTGAGAGTATGGCAAGAGGGAGAATCTCCGTATATACGAATGGCGAGGTTTGTGTAAGTGTATTAGCCTTGCCAATAGTTGGAGCAGTAAACTGATATATATCGGTTGATGCATCAGGGAAACGTCCTACGGATTCTATTCCGCTATGGGCATTATATCTCAAGGTGTCTGTCCAAGTTTTATCGGCAGAGGTAAGCATGAGGATGGATTCATCGTCGTTGCCCAGTTTGAAAGATGCATGGATATCCTTGCCAAGGTCTTCGCGTTTGCTAGCCCACACAATGAGATAACCATGGGCAGGAATAGTAGTAGAGGCACTTCCTGCAGATGAAGTGATCTTATATTTCGTAGGTTTGCTCTCATTGTCACTTAGATAGTAACCTGACAAATCGATATCCTGGTCAGTGGTGTTGTAAAGTTCTATCCAGTCATCCTTCTTGATGTAGTCGTTGACATACATAGTGTTGCTTGCTGAAATTTCATTGATTACAACAGGGCAAGAGACTGGTTTTCCTGATTCGGTTTCAATCTTCTCCCATGAAGCGATGAGAGTCTGGAGGCTAGTTTTAGGAAGGGTGTATTCTTTCTCGTAACTTACAAACGTGTTGTTTGCATTCTTCCATCCAGAGAACTTATAACCTGCCGGTGCTGATGCTTTGATTGTGATAGGTGGGAATAGTTTTCCATTGAATTTACCCGTAGGAACTTCCTGACCATTAACGAGTATCTTTGCTCCATCGATGTCACTTGAAAGCTTTACAGTTATGTAACTGGTGTTGCTGAGTTTCATCTTGGAATATGATTTCAGCTTGCTAATCATTGTAGATTGTCGGCTAGTGGTGAAACCGTTCTTTATCTCGTTTGCACTATTCGTAGGATTTACCCATCCGTTAGTTCCAAGATATGAAGACATGTTATTGACAATTTCCTTTACTCTCGTTGGTTCGAAGACAGAACCGCTTACGAGACAGAATGCGTCAATAAACTGCTTACGGAAGGATGCGTTATTCAGAAGGTTGAGGAAAATGGTAACGAATTTTATCTCTCGTGTATGTCTGCCTCCCTCTATGCTGATGCCTTTAGACCAGTCGTATCCATGTAAAGAATCGAATGTGTAGTTCTTGTGATTTGCAAACCAGTTGAATGTATCGTTGGTGCTAAGGGCAAAGTCAACGTCGAAGAGGACAAAATGGAACTTACCATCTTCTGTGCTGCGGAAACCTTTAAGGTTGTTGTGAGGCCAGTCTGTCGAGCCTATATATAGTTCAACAGCCATATAGTTTATGTATTCATCAATATCTACGAGATTGCAGATCTCCTTATAAGTGTCCTCATCAGATGCTTTCGCAGATAAATCATATAGCCTAAGGAATGCTTCTTCTGTGCCTTCCTTTTGTACATAGCCAGAGTCTGGGTTTACCTCAAACTGATCCATCAGGTCTGTGTCTATACCATAGTTCGCATAAGCATAGTGCTTGTTGTTAGGCTCGCGCATGTTTAGTACGGCGTTATGCTTACCATTGTAGAATACATGCACTGGTTGCCATGCCTGATGATCGACATAAAGACCAGATGATGCTATTATTCCTTGTACTGCAGCATCCTTTATGCGACCCCCTGTATCATTACCGCCGTTTCGGATTTGCAAGGTCTTATGCTTTAAGAATGGTTTTTCTGAGAAGAACTGATAATCGAAACTATTCTTCATCTCGTAGACCTTCGAAGCCTTCAGCTTGAAAGAATGTGGATCCCAAGCTCGGCTCCATCCACCACAAGCACTGTAATCGCACTCCTGATTTATCACGCATTTACCATCTTCCGTGATATACTCGAAGTTGACAGGACGGTCCCAGTCCATGTTTGCATTAAAGTTAGAAGTCTGTCCGTTTCCTGGTTTTCCATTCTTACTGTATGCAAAGATTGCATTCTCACCATCAAAGATGTTATTTCTGTCTGCAACGATGGAAATGATAGGGAAGCAATATTTACCCTCATCCTTAATATATGAACGAGTTGCAACTGGACTTGGTAGCATTCCGTTCTTGAAGAGACGGAATCGATAGCATGTGGAAGAATAGATGTTGAACTTTCCCGTTGTTGAGATATCACCATTGTTAAGGGAAGGAGTGGTACCATCAGTAGTGTAGCGGAGAGTACATCCAGAAGGTATTGTAACGCTAATGCTTAATGAGGTCTTGAAAAGCTTACTGTCTGTATCAATAACGGGAATGTCAATCTGTGTTGTTGCAAATCCTCCATTGGCAGAATTACTCTTCCCTGGTGTTGGATTCCCTGACGTCCCCCATGTATCTCCGCCATCAATTGTGCGAGCATAGGATATTCGACTCAATGCTGCAGGATAATCAACTCTTGAGATAATAGTAGTGCCATCAGAGATGATGATTGTTCCACCATCACAATTCAGTTTGTCATCAATCTGTCTGTAACTGTTCTTTGTCCATATCTCATGGTGGTCAAAATCAAGAACGGTAAAACCATGTGCAGCAATAAAGTCATAGTCATCAGATAGCTTGTGCTTCTTGAGATTGGATACGTCGTCACTAACGTAAAGACCATTAAGGTTTATATTGTCAGTGGTTGGGTTGTATATTTCAACCCACGAACCATAGTTGGTGGATTTGTCTCTATATACATCCACATTGGCAGCCATCAATTCGTTTATCACTAGACTACCAGCCGTCGCAGCAATTGCTGTTTCCTCTCTTTCCAGTTTCCAGTTATCGATGCAAGTCCAGTCTTGATCGATTTTTTCAGTCTTGGATATTCCTATCTTCAGTCTTCCGTCTGCAGGAACGTCAAGTTCAATAGAGTTGTTGTAATATCCATTAACAAACCAATAATAAGCAGCTTCCATGTTCTCGGGAATGCAGAGAGGGTATTGCTGTCCTCCCCACCACTGCTGTATAGGAGTGCCAACGCCTGCACTTGCACCACCGAATGATGTAGCTACAGCACCGGAACTTGCAGGAACAATAGAAGTTTTTTCAGTCTTGATAGATGTCGAATAGTACAGTTTTGCGTACTGCTTGTTTGAGTAATTGCCCGATTTGTAAAGGGAATAATCGTTTGAGGATGTACCCATACGATAAAAAGCCTGAAGGCTCAGACGATAATGTCCGGGCTTCAGGCCTGTGAGTTGTTGATATGTATCGTATGTCTTATTGAAATGCTCTGCGTTTTCTCTTGGGTTGTAGCTTTCCAAGGCAGTGCCACTCCAGTTTGAATAATCGTTTTTGTCGTATCGAGGATTCTTGATGTAAGTATCTGTTACGTCAACCCATACAGTTTTTTGTGCCTGTATGTTGGAACAAAGATATATGGATGTTAGTAGGAGAAGAATGATTTTTTTCATTTATTTGATATATTTTCTTCCAGCCTTTATAATTATACCATGGTAGTTTTTGTCTACTTCCTGACCATTTAGGTTGTAAACCTTGTTTGAATTAGGTGTTGTAGAGATGATTTTGTTTATTCCTGTTGTGGTGTCAAGAATCACATCAAACTCAATGCTACCGTCTTCATTCTCCTTGATGTTGTAAATCTTGGTGTAGTTAGGGTATGTTTCAGAAACGGTAGATACCGTCTTTATCTTAGCATTGGTAAACCAGTCGAAGTTTGGGAGATTGTTCGCTCGGCTCATTTCTGTATATCCATTAATTTGAGAGAAGAGATCCTTCTCTGCTTTCTCTTTCAGAGTAGTAAATCCTACATCGTTATTCGTAGAATAGAGTTCACCGTCTGCAGGCACTATTGTCATGCGAGGATGCTTGTCCACAGCGTTAACCCTGTTTGAAGAAAGAGCATAATAGCCGTTTTCAAAGTTCACGTGAGTCACCTGAAGTCCCTGTCCAAACAATCCGCTACCCCATTCTGCATTTCTTATGTTCTCCAGAATGAGATACTCGTTGTCGTTTTCCGGATTCTCTATCATGTATGCGTTGTGATTATCATTGTAATATGGATATATAGTATAGTGACCATTTGTCTCTATTGTAGGAATGTCAATCCAGTCCATAAAGCATCTTTCCCATGCTGTATAAGGAGTAGGAATACTACCTGTGCCATCCTTAAGATACATGCCCCAGTCCATAATAGACCAGTATTCCATACCCTGGTTAGGTGCTTTACTGGTTGTATTTGCAGTGTTGTAGAAGTCTGGAAGTCCCATCGTATGAGAAAACTCATGGCAGAAGACACCTATGCCATCAATATACTCATCCGAAATTGCCAACTCGCATGATACTCCATAGCGGCATACCTTCTTTCCATCCATGGTAAAGGAGGAAACAGTTCCACTCTTTGCCCATATAGTCGATTTCGCGCCACCGCTGTTCTCACCTTGTCCTGCAAAGATGAAGTAAACGAGGTCACAGTATCCATCGTTGTTGCTATCGTATTGGCTGAAATCTACATTATAGTCGTTTTTGGCTATTGTGCAAGCATCTTTCACGAATGCATTCATGTTTTCTGAATCACCATAGTAGGATACCTTGTTGTTCAGATGGATGATGTTAGGCACGATATCGAATTGTGGGCGGAATTGTCCGTAGCTCATGCAGTCAAAATATTCTGAAACGGAGCCATATATGCGGTTCTCATGATAGGAAACACCTTTCTCATTTTTGAAGTTCTGGAAAGTCCCTTTCCCGTGTCCTTCTTTGTTGAGGGATTGATTAAAGTTCTTCAATGGTTCGCCAACAGAGAAACTCTTGTCTGCAAAATCAACGAGCATGACCAACACTTTAGGCGTGCCTTTGTGAGGGAAAAGTTTTGGTGTTGCTCCAGCTGGGATTACAGGTTTCGCAAATAGCGTTTCATGCTGTTCCTGTCCTCTTTGGATGAATCCTTCCTTGTCTTGGACAGAAGCCAATGCTATTTCCTCTGCAGTCCTTTCGCTTGCATTATGAGCGAGTACGTTAGTTGCCTCGAGAGTGTTATCTTCCGTTATTCTTGCCACATAGATACCCTTGCCGGTGTTCACAACGAGCATACCGTCAAGAGTGGTCATATAGTGAAAGTCCTCGTTGCCATGAAGCCTTACGGTAACGGTTGTTCCATCAGCCTGATTATAGGTGATAGGGAACGGATAGGCATTTGCAGCAAGGATATGATTGTTTACGAATAATGTGAGTAATAAGTAGATAACTAATTTCTTCATTTTTCCTTTTATCGTTTATTTTATTTTCAGATTCTTTGTGTTAGCCTGAACTACAGGCTCTCCTTCCTTTGGTGTAATCTTCACGTTCTGGAAGGTGATACCATCGGAATAGTTGATGTCTGCACCCTTATCGGCAACGAAGAGCGAGTTTTTCACCACTACGTTCTGGATAGGCATCTCTGGGAGACCGTTGAAATACATTGCTCGCTTGGCTCCCTGACAGGTGATATCCTCAAGATAGATGTTCTTGAAGCAAGGTGTCTCTTCCGTAACAGGTGGCACTGCATCCTCTGCGGATGTGTCACCGTCAGCCTTTCCGCCCACAGGTTTGTTGGCATAGTAGAGATTGAAGATGAAAGCATCTTCTGCGATATTTATCATTCGGATGTTGTCGATGTAGATTTTCTCCACGAGACCGCCACGACCACGTGTTGATTTGAAGCGAAGACCTACGTCAGTTCCGTTGAAGAGGCAGTTTGTTACCCATATATTGTTGGCACCGCCACTCATCTCCGAACCGATGACGAATCCGCCATGTCCGTGTAGAACTGTACATCCACTAATCACAACCTGGCTGCAAGGCACTCCAATTTCACGACCTTCCTTGTCCTTACCCGATTTGATGCAGATGGCATCATCGCCAACGTCGAATGTAGAGTCAAGGATCTGAGCCCTTGTGCACGACTCCAAATCAAGACCATCACCATTCTGTGCAAACCAAGGGTTGCGGATGTTCACACGCTCAATGGTTACATCCTCGCAAAGGCAAGGGTGGATGTTCCATGCAGGGGAATTACTGAAGGTGGCATCCTGCAGGAGAACTTTCTTGCAATCCATGAAATCGAGAAGGGTAGGGCGGTTGAATGCTCGGTCCTTTATCTCTGGATACCACACGTTCTTATCTACAGAACCGCCACTTGCAATAAGCTTGTTCCACTGATCTGTGGTGAACTTACCCTTCTTGCAAGGGCGCCAGGCCTGACCGTTTCCGTCGAAAGTACCATGTCCTGTGATGGCGATATTCTCCTTCTTGTAAGCATATAGAGGAGACATTCGGCGCTTCATTGTGTTTCCCTCATAGAGAACTTCACGCTCTGGATAGGCATTGTAGTCATCGGTGAAAAGTATCAGTGAGCCTACTGCTGTGTGCAGCTCCACATTGCTCTCAAACTGAATAGGGCCAGTGAGCCATATTCCTGCAGGCACTTCAAGGCGTCCACCTCCCATTGAGGCGAGTTTTTTCATTGCCGAGGCAAAGGCATCGGTGCATAATGTGGCTCCATCTCCCTTTGCTCCGAAGTCGGTTAGGGTGACAGTGTTTGCTGGAATGGCAGGGCGAGCCACCTCCGGCATCTTGAACGGTGCCTTACTGCGAGCCTGAAGCATCATAGGCAATGCAATGGCTAAGAGAAGTGCAAATAGTTTCTTGGTCATTGTTTCTATTTGTTTTTGTCAGGTTTTGATACAAAAATTATTCTGCAAAATTACGAATAAAATCAGATAATGCAAATAAAAAGCCTTCGTTTTTCATTTTTTTAGTACGCATACTTGTGCTTTTCCACGAAAATGTATTAATTTTGTAGCGAAAATCAAGAACTGTCCCTTTTTCTCTTAATTATAAATAAGGTGAAAAGATATTGACAAATGATGGAGAAAGACCAGAAACATCGCCTCACGGAAGATGAGGAACGCAGACTTGGAGAACTTATTCAGCAGGGTGACAGGCATGCTGCTGATACTCTCATTACCGCAAATCTCGGATTTGTGGTGAGTATTGCGCGTCAGTATGTAGGTAAGGGACTCGAACTTGATGACCTGGTCAGCGAGGGAAACATTGCCCTTATGCTCGCTGCATATAAGTGGGATCCATCCAAAGGTGTTCGTTTCGTGCAATATGCTGTATGGGATATCCGCAGGGCGATGGAGCAAGCTATAGAACAGCAGACGAGCATCGTGAGAAAGCCGCAGTCTGTCGATATGAAAATGTCGCAGGTTTCTATGGATGCACCATTGCGTCAGGGCTATACAAGAACACTCGGCGAGTCAATGCCATCACGCGACAATCGCCCTCAGACAGAGGAAGTTGACGATTTCTCTGCAGGATATGGACTCCTACAGTCCCTTCATCATCTCAATGAGAGGGAACAGAAGGTTATAACTCTCTTCTACGGACTCAAGGGCGAGCAGATGAATATGAGCGAAATAGCATCAATGATGCAACTGAAACGAGAGCGTGTTCGTCAGATAAGGAAGAAGGCAGAGCGTAAGCTTCGCCGCCCTATGCGAGATATAATGAAATAAAAAACAAGTGCCCTTCAGTTATATGACGGGAGATAAAAAACAAGATATGAACAAAATCATTGCAGTCCTTTTCTCACTAATCTTCGTGCCGGTAGTGGCATCTGCTCAGGCAGAAAAGATAACTCCTGCGGGTGAGATGTATATGTTCGGAGTGGCTTTCAGTCCTCTTGACTCTACGGTCTATATCACGGAGCTTCAGTCTATAAAGGAAGCTTATGTGTACAAGAAGTCTAAGCTTCTCTATGATCGTAGTGCCTATTCATCTCAGTTGAAGAGATTCCTCGCCGATACAGGCATTGATCGTATGGTATCATCTGTGTCTTATGCTTCTAAACGTAAGGATACAGAGAAGAAATACCTTAAGATGAAGCAGAAGTATCAGAAAAAAGGGTTCCTCATTAAGCATATCACCTCTGCCGATTTCAGTTTCAAGGAAGTGGAGAATGATGTGGAAGAGGTTGTAGAGGTGAAGGAAACGAAGGCCGAAAAGAAGGAGAAGAAGTCCAATAAGAAGAAAAAATAGAGATAGATGCTCTTTCGTATTGCCGAACATACTGTCCGCATAACATTCTCTGATGGCACTGATGTGCTGGAGATGCTTCCATCGTTCAAGGCCTTCAGGGTGGAGGATGATGGCAAGGATGTCTTGCTCGACATAATGGTGGACAACACCTTGCGCTCCGTTTCGAAGAAGGACTTGCGACTTATTCGCGATGTGGATACGGGAAATGGAATGACGAAAGTGTTCCGTCTTGAGCATCATGAGGAAGACGGCAAGGTTGTGCCTTATGGTTATCAGTATATCATAAGCGACATCTCTGACAATAACTGTGCCCTCCTTATTGCTGATGAAGATTTCCGTCATTGCCGTTGCGCCCTTGCAGGTAATCAGGCGATGCAGGCTTATGGTCTCAACTCATGCCTGATGCTTAGCTATGCATTCTGCGTGGCATCATACGATACAGTCCTTATCCATGCCTCTCTGGTAAGAAAAGAGGGTAGGGGATATGCCTTTACGGCAAAGAGCGGCACGGGAAAGAGCACTCAGGTGAGTAACTGGCTGAGATTCATCCCTGGCTGCGACCTTATGAATGATGATAACCCTATAGTGCGAGTCATCGATGGAAAAGCGTTTATCTATGGATCGCCATGGAGCGGAAAGACTCCTTGCTACAGGAATGTGAAGGCAGAGTTTGGTGGAGTGGCACAGATTAAACGTGCCCAGGAGAATAAACTTCAGCGTCTCAACACCATCGACTCCTTCGTGACGCTCCTTCCTTCATGTTCCACAATGAAATGGGACGAGCGAGTGTTCCTCTGCAACTCCCAAACAGTATCAAAGATACTTGAGACTGTCCCTGTCTATAACCTCTTCTGCCTCCCGGATCGTGAGTCTGCCGAGGTGGCATCGGAAGGTATGACGAAGAAGATATAATATAGTCTTTTGAAAGAAGCTAAGCTATAGACAATGAGAAGCTATGCTTTAGACACCGAGAAGCACTGCTTTAGACACCGAGAAGCTATGCTTTAGACATTGAGAAGCTATGATGTACATTATTATAATATTAGCAGTCCTCCTGATTCTGCTCTATATCCCCTCTTTTTTTCATAGGAGAAGGATGAAGAAAGATGGTCACACTACGGTGATGATGGAGAATGCTGTGTTCCTTCCTCAGGTCACGGCGCTTGCTGATGAAGGTTATAATGTCATTATCCCTCTGCGTGGTTTCAGCATGAGACCTTTCCTTGAAGATGGTCGCGACAAGGCAATGCTGGCGAAGGTTACGGAACCTTTGAAGGTGGGCGATGTTGTTCTCGGCGAGATAACACCGGGTCGCTACGCGCTTCACCGTCTCATTCGTGTGAGCAAGACTCATGTTCAGATGCTTGGCGATGGTAATCTTACACCTGATCCCGTAATGCCGATAGAGAATGTGCGGGCTATAGCAAAGGGATTCTATCGCAAGGGTGGGGCGCGTCTTGAGCGTGTAGATGGCAAGAAGTTTCTCCTCTACTCATCTATCTGGATGAAGTTCAGCCTCTTCCAAAGAAAGTGGCTCTTGCGTATTTGGAGAAGAATACCGGCATGGCTTCGTGACTATAGTTTCGAAGGTATGGCAAACAAAGAGAATGTAATAAAGGAAATAGAAATAACAGATATAGAAAAAATGAAGATTAAACCAGGTTTTCAGGTTCATTCCGTATGTGGAGAGAACATTATCATGGCTCTCGGTGAGGAGAATGTTGACTTCTCTCATATCATTGCCCTCAATGAGTCGTCGCTTCTTTTGTGGAACAAGATGAATGAGGGAGTTGACAACATTGATGACCTCGTGAAGTGCATCACCGATGAATATGAAATCGATGACGCTACTGCTCGCAAGGATGTAGAGGCTTTAGTTGCGCAACTTGCCCAGTATGGAGTGATTGAGAAATAAAAGGATGAAATCCAAGGGATCCGAAATGGTATCTCAATATCTCGAAATGAAATCTCGACAACTCGAAATGGTGTCCCGATAACTCGATAACTCGAAATATCGATGCTTCGATGTAAATATAATAAAAACAATAAGATAATGTACAGAACAAACACCTGCGGTGAACTCCGCATTGAGAATGTAGGTCAGACAGTGACCCTCGCTGGATGGGTACAGAGTGTTCATGATCTTGGCGCGCTTACCTTCGTTGACCTTCGTGACCGTTATGGTATCACACAGCTTGCCTTCAACAAAGACGCTGCTGAAGAACTTCGTCAGAAGGCTGGCAAACTTGGTCGTGAGTATTGCATTCAGGCTACAGGTACTGTGGCTGAACGCTATTCCAAGAATGCCAAGATGCCTACTGGTGATATCGAAATCCTTGTGACGGAACTTAATATCCTGAATGCTTCAGAGGTTCCTCCATTCACTATTGAGGATGAGAGTGATGGCGGTGATGATATCCGCATGAAGTATCGCTATCTCGATCTTCGTCGTTCATGTGTTCGTAAGAATCTTGAGCTTCGTCATAAGTTTGCTTTCGAGGTGCGCCGTTACCTCGATCAGCAGGGATTCCTTGAGATTGAGACTCCTATCCTTGTAAACTCAACTCCTGAAGGTGCCCGCGATTTCGTCGTTCCTTCACGCATGAACCCAGGACAGTTCTATGCTCTTCCTCAGTCGCCACAGACCTTGAAGCAGCTTTCAATGGTGGCAGGCATTGACCGTTACTTCCAGATTTGTAAGTGTTTCCGCGATGAAGACCTCCGTGCAGACCGTCAGCCTGAGTTCACTCAGATTGACTGTGAGATGTCTTTTGTTGAGCAGGAGGATATCCTTCAGATGTTCGAGGGAATGAGCCGTCACCTCTTCAAGACTATCCTAAATATCGATATCCCAACTCTCCCACGTATGACATGGGCTGATGCTTTGAAGTATTATGGCTCGGATAAGCCTGATACACGTTTCGATATGAAGTTCGTAGAACTCAAGACCACTCAGGTTGACAATGCTTCAAAGGAGATAGTTCCTTCTATTTTCCCTGAAGGTTTTGCTGTATTCGATGGCGCTGCATATATCGGTGGTATTTGCTGCGAGGGTCAGGCTGTTCTTACACGTAAGCAGATTGACCAGCTTACAGAGTTCGTTAAGCGTCCTCAGGTTGGTGCTAAGGGACTCGTTTATGCTCGTGTTCAGGAAGATGGCAGCGTAAAGTCAAGCGTTGATAAGTTCTATACTCAGGAGACTCTCCAGGTTCTCAAGGAGAAGATGAACGCTAAGGCTGGTGACCTCATCCTTATCCTTTCTGGCGACGACGCTATGAAGGTACGTAAGCAGCTCTGTGAGCTTCGTCTTGAGATGGGTAGCCGTATGGGACTCCGCGATAAGTTCAACTTCTCTTGCCTTTGGGTTATCGACTTCCCAATGTATGAGTGGAGCGATGAGGAACAGCGTCTCATGGCTATGCACCACCCATTCACATCTCCAAAGCCAGAGGATATCCCACTTCTCGATACCGATCCAGCAAGTGTTCGTGCCAATGCCTACGATATGGTCATCAATGGTGTTGAAGTTGGTGGCGGTTCTATCCGTATCCACGATGCTAAGCTCCAGCAGAAGATATTCGAGATTCTTGGTTTCACACCAGAGCAGGCACAGCTCAAGTTTGGCTTCTTGATGAATGCATTCAAGTTCGGTGCGCCTCCTCACGGTGGTCTTGCCTACGGTCTTGACCGTTTCGTAAGCCTCTTCGCAGGTCTCGATTCTATCCGTGACTGTATCGCGTTCCCAAAGAATAACTCAGGTCGCGACGTGATGCTCGATGCGCCAGGTTTCATCGATGACAAGCAGCTTGAGGAACTTCAGATCAAGCTTGACGTTAAGGAATAAAATATATCAAAATAACATCAAATGGTGTCTGGTTTTCCAGGCACCATTTTGATTTCTGTTAAGAAAGTATAAAGAATGAATGTAATGTGAGTGAGATGTGGTTATTTGTGCAAAAAAATGTGTAACTTTGCACCGCCTTTACGAGTTAGAGGCATAAGACCCTCACGAGATGGGGGCATAAAATTCATTTCTAACAATTTAATTTTTATTTAAAAAATGGCAACAAAGATTCGTCTTCAGCGCGGTGGTCGTAAGAGCTACGCTTTCTACAGCATCGTTATCGCTGACGTAAGAGCTCCACGTGATGGTAAATTTACTGAGAAGATTGGTACTTACAATCCTAACACCAATCCTGCCACAGTAGATCTGAATTTCGAGAAGGCCCTTAAGTGGGTTGAGTGCGGTGCACAGCCAACTCCTACTGTAAAGAACATCCTCTCTAACGAGGGCGTTTATCTCATGAAGCACCTCAAGGGTGGCGTGAAGAAGGGCGCTTTCACAATGGAAGATGCACAGAAGAAGTTTGACGCTTGGAAGGAAGCTAAGGTAAAGGGCTTCGAGGCTATTAAGAACAATGATGCAGACGCTAAGAAGAAGGCTGCTGCTGCTGCTCTTGAGGCTGAGAAGAAGGTTAACGAGGCTATCGCTAAGAAGGTTGCAGACAAGAAGGCTGCTGCTGAGGCTGCAAAGGCTGAAGCTGAGGCTGCTGCTACTGAAGAGGCTCCAGCAGAAGAGGCTGCTGCAGAATAATAGCAGACATGCATCTCGCTTCGCATTTAATGCGTTAGGAAAGAGCAAAATGACGAAGGAGATGTGCTTATTAAGTACGTCTCCTTCTTTTTCCAAAGAGCATTTACCTTTTAATACCAGAGATTTCTGGGGATAAGATTCCCCTATGACTACTGACTAATACATTACCTAGATTTAAAAATGATTTCATTCCGATCATTAAAATTGTTGAAAAGCAAAGAACAGCTTGCCTCCTTGCCAGAAGGTAAGTTGCTCATTAATACTGTCAACGCGCATTCTTACAATACCGCGAAGAGAGACAGTTTCTTTGCTGAGGCTTTAATGAAAGGTGATGTGTTGATTCCTGATGGTGTAAGCGTTGTCAATGCTTGTCGTTTGTTGAATATCAAGGACAGACCTAGTGAGCGTATAACAGGTTGGGACCTCTTTTGTTTTGAGATGAATCGTCTGAATGAGGCGAGCAAGGAAAAGAGATCAAAGGTGATGTTCTTGGGATCCAATGATAATGTTCTGTCGCTTATTGTAAAGAATGCGGCAAAGAAATACCCTAATCTTGATATCATAACTTACTCTCCACCATATAAGCGTGAGTTCTCTGATGAGGATAATGCAATTATGATAGAGAAGGTAAATAATGCTAATCCTGACTTGCTGTGGATAGGTATGACAGCTCCAAAGCAGGAGAAATGGGCTTATTCTAATTGGGATAAGCTGAATGTTAATTGTCATGTAGGAACTGTAGGTGCCGTTTTTGATTTCTTTGCTGGCACAGTCACACGCGCTCCTTTAAAGTGGCAGAAATATGGTCTGGAATGGTTATATCGTCTTGTGTCTGAACCAAGGCGTATGTGGCGCAGATATCTCATCGGAAATATCCGTTTCATATTGTATGTGATTAAGGAAAGGATTTAATCGCTCCTAATCCGAATAGTGCAAAGTCGCCTTTCAAGGGGTCGTCAGGGAATATCTCACTGAGTTTTTTCGTAAGTCTTATTGCTGCTGCCATTGAGGTGGTGGTGTTTTTCATGAGTCCAAGAAGATTTGCTTCTTGCACTACGTGAGTGTCCATAGGCATTATCAATGTCTTCTTGTCGATAATGTCGCTCCATATTCCAAGGTCAACAGGAGAGTCGTCTCTTACCATCCAACGCAGGAACATGCAAACCCTTTTACAGGAGGATTTTGTGTCTTTAGGTATCACTCCAATGCTCTGGTGATTAGCAAACCATTCTGTGATCAGCTTTATTGCCTCTATCGCCTCTATTTTATCAGCAGTTCTTGTTGTTCCGCAAGTCTCCTTTTTCGTGTTGGCAATGAGATAACCTTTTATACTTCCATATACCTTGACCATCTCGGCAAGAGCGGAAAGGAATTGTATAAATGTCCTATTCGTATATAGCCTATAGAAGCAATCGTCATTCTCTGGTAAGAAGGTCTTGTATTTTCCGGATACAATCCATTCGTAAGTATCCCCATTGCATGCATCGAGTATGTTCTGTATCTTAGGCAGAAACTGTTTCCTGCTGCCATAGCTGATAGCAGATGCAATAAAAGCAAGGAGTTCCCTGTTGGTATCTCCTTCCACCTGATGCATAAACCAGGAGGGGTCGCCAACAAGGAACTCCTTGCGTTCGTATTTTTCAGCCAAAGACTTAAGATGATCTGTCAGCTTAGTTTCCATTGGCTTGTGTTTCTTTCTTTTAGAGAATGCTCTTTACTGTCTCAATCATACCCTTAGCAGCGATATCGTTCAGGAAGCCCTCAACCATATCTGTGAGACCTGGGATTGTGTTGAGATCACCGTGCTCACCCCAGATCCAATCTGCTGCGAGAACGCCCTCAGCAACCTTGCGAGTATCGTTTGTTGCCCAGAGTTCTGTGAGGAGATCCATGATCTTCTGATCATCGTTTGGCTGGATAGGAGCACCGTCAGCGCGTGTACCGCCCTTGTAGTATGTGATGATAGCTGCAAGACCGAGAACGAGACCCTTTGGAAGCTCACCCTTACGCTCAAGATAAATCTTCACTCCTGGAAGGTCACGAGCCTGGAACTTAGGGAATGAGTTGAGCATGATAGATGTTACCTGGTGGTCAACGTATGGGTTGTCGAAGCGCTCGAGAACGTCAGCTGCGAACTGCTGGAGCTCATCCATTGGGAGGTTGAGAGTCTGCATGAGCTCATCGTACTGTACCTTCTTGATGTATGGACCAACAACCTCATCATGGAGTGCGTCGCGAACGATGTTGATGCCAGAGAGATAAGCAACAGGAGAGAGAACAGTGTGAGGGCCATTGAGGAGAGTAACCTTACGCTCGTGGTATGGTGCCTCGCTCTCTGCGATGAGTACGTTGAGACCAGCCTGATCTGCAGGGAATTCCTTACGGAGCTCCTCGCAAGACATGTTCTCAGCCTTCTCGATTACCCAGAGGTGGAAGATTTCAGCCTGAACAACGAGGTTGTCCTTGTAGCCCACCTTGTTCTGAATATCAACGATGTCCTTGCGTGGGAAGCCAGGAACGATACGGTCAACGAGAGTAGCGCAAACGTAGTTGTACTTCTCAAACCACTCAGAGAATGCTGCAGCCTTCTCACCAAAGTCTGGAGTCCAGAGCTCGATGTACTTACGGATGCAATCCTTAAGGTGGTGACCGTTGAGGAAGATAAGCTCACAAGGCATGATGATGAGACCCTTTGAAGGATCACCGTCGAATGCGTTGAAGCGGTTCCAGAGGAGCTGTGTGAGCTTGCCTGGGTATGATGATGCAGGAGCGTCAGAGAGCTTGCAAGAAGGATCGAAGGCGATACCTGCCTCTGTTGTGTTAGAGATAACGAAACGAATTTCTGGCTGCTCAGCGAGAGCCTGATATGCCCAGTGCTGTGCGTATGGGTCGATACCGCGAGAGATTACGTCGATACGCTCGAGGGAGTTTACAGCCTCACCATTGAGACGTCCCTGAAGGTTTACGTGATAGAGGCAGTCCTGGCCATTGAGCCACTGAACCATACCCTTGTCGATAGGCTGTACAACAACAACAGAACCGTTGAAGTTGGTCTTAGCGTTCATGTTCCATACAATCCAGTCAACGAATGCGCGAAGGAAGTTGCCCTCACCGAACTGGATAATCTTCTCAGGCATCGTGCTCTTAGGCGCGGTGCGCTTGCTTAATGCAGGTAATTTTGCCATAGTTAGTTATTATGTGTTTTTATTAAATATGATTTACGGTTTGTTAGTATCAGAAAGACTCAACATGTGAGGCTTCTATACTATTTGCAAAATTACAAAAAAAGCATGAAAACCTTTCCGGTTCTCATGCCTTATGACTTTATTTTAAAAAAGTTTAACTATATTGGTATCTTGGACATTTCCCCCAAAGGGGGAGTGAGAGGCGACTTATAGTGCTCCTTTCGTGGATGGTAATTGGAAATGATGTATATCTCTCTTCACTGCCATTCGAATGCTGCGGGCAAAAGCCTTGAAGATTCCTTCTATCTTATGGTGCTCATTTGTACCCTCAGCCTTGATGTTGAGGTTCATCTTTGAAGCATCACTCACGCTCTTGAAGAAGTGGTGGAACATCTCTGTTGGCATTTCACCGATTTTCTCCCTCTTGAACTCTGCGTCCCAGATGAGCCAAGGACGACCACCAAAGTCAAGTGCCACCTGACAGAGACAATCATCCATAGGGAGGCAATAGCCATAGCGCTCAATGCCGCGCTTGTCGCCAAGTGCCTTGAGGAGACATTCGCCGAGTACGATGCCTGTGTCTTCTATTGAATGATGCTCGTCAACGTGAAGGTCACCGTTACATCTTACATATAAATCCATCATACCGTGGCGACCAATCTGCTCAAGCATGTGGTCGAAGAAACCAAGACCTGTTTGAATATCACATTTTCCAGTACCGTCAAGGTTAAGGCTTACCGTGATGTCTGTCTCGTGAGTTGTGCGTGTGATGCTTGCAGTACGCTCTCCAGCGAACAGGAGTTCTGCAATCTTCTCCCATGTCATGCCATCCTTGCCGAGTATGAGTGCCTTGCAACCAAGGTTCTCTGCAAGTTGTGCGTCAGTTTCGCGGTCACCGATTACGTATGAGTTTGCTAAATCATACTCAGGGTTGTCGATATATTTCGTGAGCATACCAGTGCCAGGTTTGCGGCAAGGATGGTTATCCTCAGGGAAATGACGGTCGATAAGCTGCTCGTCAAATTCTATTCCCTCACCCTTCAGCGACTGAAGGATGAAGTTATGTACTGGCCAGAAGGTTTCTTCTGGGAAAGAGTCTGTGCCAAGTCCGTCTTGGTTGGAAACCATGACAAACTCAAAGTCAAGATTCTTCCTTATGAAACTGAGGTTTGTGAACATTCCATCCACGAAGACAAGTTTCTCGAATGAGTCAATCTGTTCGTCTTCTGGTTCGCGGATTAATGTTCCGTCGCGGTCTATGAATAATACTCTCTTCATTCTAAATGGATGATAATCTTTTGGATAGATGATGGTCTTCTTGTTTATGAGAAAATCATTTCTTCTTCTCTGCCATGTTTGCCTTTCTCTTCTTGTATGCAGCCTTTGTTATCTTAAAGATATTGATGAGAGACAGGATTATAGCAACGAGGATGATTAAAAGCAGCAGTATAATGCCGATGATGTCAATGTTGGATACCGACACCTCGTCTTTATACAGAATGGTAGCATCAAGCATTCCTATGATAGAGAACCACACTATCAGTATAGGCAGTATGGTCAGCATTATCGTGACAAAGGAGAATGCCAATGCAGTACGTGGCTTAAGAGGAGTCACGAAGACATTCCTCTTAAACCACGCCTTTATGTTACCTATGAATTTAGGTGCTTTCATCTTATTACTTCTTCAATTCCTTAAGTGTAGCCTCGATGGAAGCGATCTTCTCGAGAGAGTCCTGCTCCTTCTTGCGCTCCAGTGCAACGATTTCAGGCTTTGCGTTCTGTACGAAGCGCTCGTTGCTGAGCTTCTTGCGAACACCAACGAGGAAACCTTCAAGGTGCTTGAGCTGTGCCTCAAGTTTCTCTATCTCAGCGTCCACGTCGATAAGGTTGCCGAGAGGAACAGCATACTCAGAGGTTCCAACCATGAATGCACTTGCGTCAGCGCTCTTCTCAGCGATGACCTCAATGCTCTCAAGATTTGCCATCTTGATTACAACGCTGTCATACTCTGCAAAGTCATTGCTTGCTACAGCCTTGAGAGCGAGAACCTCCTTTGGTGCTATGTTCTTCTGATTGCGAACGGTACGTACACCTGCAACGATGTTCTTTACCTTCTCAATGTCAGCGATGAGCTTTGTGTCTTCCTCTGTAGCTGCATCAAGGATAAGAGGAGTAACCATGATTGATTCGCCTTCCTTGCGGTCATAGATGTGCTGCCAAAGTTCCTCTGTGATGAATGGCATGAATGGATGGATGATGCTCATCAGCTGATCGAAGAACTTGAGAGTAGCATCGTATGTCTGCTTGTCGATAGGCTTCTGATATGCAGGCTTAATCATTTCAAGATACCATCCAGAGAATTCGTCGGTGAAGAGCTTGAATGCTGTCATGAGAGCCTCGTTGAGACGATACTTTGAATAGAGGTCATTGATTTCTGTGTATGCCTCCTTCATCTTTGCCTCAAACCACTTGATAGCAATCTTGCTTGCCTGTGGCTGCTCAATCTCTGCAACCTGCCATCCCTGAACGAGACGGAAAGCATTCCAAATCTTATTGCAGAAGCCCATGCCCTGCTGACAGAGACTCTCGTCGAAGAGAATGTCATTACCTGCAGGAGCAGAAAGCATCATACCCATACGAACGCCATCAGCACCGTACTGCTCGATAAGGTCCAGAGGATCAGGCGAATTACCGAGTGACTTCGACATCTTACGGCCGAGCTTATCACGCACGATACCTGTGAAATATACGTTCTTGAATGGAATCTGCTTCTGATACTCGCAGCCTGCCATAATCATACGAGCCACCCAGAAGAAGATGATATCCGGACCAGTTACGAGGTCACTTGTAGGATAGTAGTAGTTTATCTCCTCATTGCCAGGGTTGTTGATACCGTCGAAGAGAGAGATAGGCCAGAGCCATGAAGAGAACCATGTGTCGAGAGCATCCTCATCGCGTGAGAGCATATCCATAGTGATGTCATCGCCATACTTTGCCTTTGCCTTTGCGAGAGCCTCCTCTTCTGTGAGAGCAACAACGAAGCGTTCTTCCTCCTCGTTGTTAACTGTTAACTGTTCACTGTTCACTGAATTAACGAAGTAAGCAGGAATTCTATGTCCCCACCAGAGCTGACGTGAGATACACCAGTCCTGAATGTTCTCCAACCAGTTCTTGTATGTAGTAACGTACTTCTGTGGATAGAACTTCAGTTCGCCGTTCAATACTGGAGGCAGAGCAATGTCAGCCATGTGCTGCATAGCGAGGAACCACTGCTTGCAGAGACGTGGCTCTACAGCTGTGTCCTGGTTGCGCTCTGAGTAGCCCACCTTATTGTCGTAGTCCTCGATGTGGTCCATGAGACCTGCAGCCTCAAGGTCGATAGCAATCTGCTTACGAACGTCCATACGGTCCTGACCTACATACATTCCTGCAGCCTCAGAGATTGTTCCGTCTGGGTTGAAGATGTCGATAGTCTCAAGGTTATGTGTCTTGCCGAGCATATAGTCGTTTGCATCGTGAGCAGGAGTAACCTTCAGACAGCCAGTACCGAACTCGATGTCAACATAGCGGTCCTCGATAACTGGAATCACGCGACCAACGAGTGGCACGATAACCTTATGGCCCTTCAGCCACTGGTTCTTTACGTCCTTAGGGTTGATACACATAGCTGTATCGCCCATGATGGTCTCAGGACGTGTGGTAGCCACGATAGCGTAGTATCCCTTCTCGTCCTTATGGATGATGTTGCCCTCTGCCTCTAGAGCTTCTATATTTTCTATAGAATCCAGATCTGCTAGACGATATTTAAGATGATACAGCTTCGACTTCTCCTCGCGATAGATAACCTCCTCGGTAGAGAGTACTGTCTGTGCCTTAGGGTCCCAGTTGACCATGCGAAGACCACGATAGATGAGTCCCTTCTCATAGAGGTCAACGAACACCTTGATGACAGACTCGCTGCGCTTCTCGTCCATAGTGAATGCTGTGCGGTCCCAGTCGCATGAAGCACCGAGCTTGCGCAACTGCTTTAGGATGATGCCACCATGCTCGTCAGTCCATTCCCAAGCGTGCTTCAGGAACTCCTCGCGAGTAAGGTCGCGCTTCTTGATGCCCTGCTGAGCGAGCTTGTTCACCACCTTTGCCTCTGTAGCGATAGAAGCGTGGTCAGTGCCAGGCACCCAACATGCGTTCTTGCCATCGAGACGAGCCTTACGGATAAGGATATCCTGAATGGTATTGTTGAGCATGTGACCCATGTGAAGCACACCTGTCACGTTTGGTGGAGGTATTACTATTGTGTATGGTTCGCGACCATCTGGCTTACTTGAGAAAAGTTTGTTGTCCAGCCAATACTGGTACCAACGAGCTTCCACTTCCTGTGGAGCATATTTACTTGCTAATTCCATATTTATATGTTGTTTTTATTTTCTTCTTGTTTTAGAGTGCAAATGTACAAAAAAAAAATGGATTGGGGAAATTTTTAACATTAATAGTGGCGTTGATGCCTGCAATATCAGATTATTTGTTTATATTTGCATCGAAATACATCACTTTCATGGAAAAATACCCTATACATTTTGCGCCCTTGCAGGGCTATACAGAAGACGTTTACCGTAGATTACATAACGAAATCTTCGGCTCTGTTGCAGCCTATTATTCTCCCTTTGTCCGTCTCGAGCATGGCAAGGTGAGAAGCAAGGATATGCGCGATATTCGTCCTGAGTTCAACGAAGGCGTGAATCTCATTCCCCAGATAATAGCTCGCGATAGTGAAGAGATGCAGACTCTTCTCGACGTTATCCTCCCTCTCGGCTATAAGGAGATAGACATCAACATGGGATGTCCTTTCCCTTTGCAGACGAAGCATGGGCGCGGTGCAGGCTTATTGGAAAGTCCGGAGAAGGTCATGCAGATGATGGAGATAGTGAAGAAAACGGAGTCTGTATCATTCTCCGTGAAGATGCGTCTCGGTCTTAACAATGAGGATGATTGGAAGAGCATCCTGCCGATACTGAATGATACGCCTTTACATCATGTCACTGTCCATCCCCGAATAGCACAGCAGCAGTATAAGGGCAATGTGAACATGGCTGCCTTCGATGCTTTTCTTGAAGCCTCGCAGCATCCCGTAGTGTATAATGGAGATATCCTTACCATAGATGATATAAAGGCATTGGAAAACACATACGGCAATCGTCTCCATGGCATTATGATAGGTCGTGGTCTCCTCGCCCGTCCTTCTCTTGCGTGGGAATATGCCAACGATGTGAAACTCTCTGATGCAGAGCTTCTTGAAAAGATATTCCTTATGCACGACAAGCTCCGTGAGCACTATGCAAAAATAATCCCAGGAGAGGCACAGCAACTGTCTAAGCTACGCACTTTCTGGGATTATCTCGAGCCCACCATAGGGCGAAAGCAATGGAAGAAAATAGTGAAGGCAGGCAATATGAAGAACTACCTTTTCACCTTTGCGTTATATGCAAAAACCTTGTAATCTTTGCTGACAGGCTCCTATCCTTATTGTCAATGTGAGCCTCCAGAATTTTTGCTTTTTTTGTCACAGGGATAATGTCATAGTCAGCCACGCAGGCAGGGATGAGACATGAGTTGCCCTCGTGCAAAACTATCTCCCTCACGTCCTTATCCACATTCTTTCCGTCGCGGAGCCTTATCCTGCAAGTGCCTTTGATGCACATAGATATGATGAAGGAGTCATATTTCATCAGGTTGCGATGGAAGGACTGCGTCACATCCATAACCCTAACGTCGAAGAAAGGAGTGTCTATCACCGATGCAGCCCTTTCCTCCGTGTGAGGATAGTGTGTGCGATAGTCCTGCTCCACCTCATAGTTGATGGCTTCTGCAGCCAGTTCGGTATGCAGTTCGCGAGGCTTGCCGTCAAGTCCTAAGCGGTTATAGTCGAAGATACGGTAGGTCACATCACTCGACTGCTGCACCTCTGCCAGCATCACTCCTCCACAGATGGCATGCACTCTGCCTGCAGGGATATAGAATACATCGCCAGGATGCACCTCATGACGTGCCAGAACATCACATATAGTGCCGTCTTCCACGCGTTTTGCATATTCATAGGATGTGATTTTTTCCTTGAAACCGGCATACAGATAGGCTCCTGGCTCGGCATCTATCACATACCACATCTCCGTCTTTCCCATCTTGCCATGCACTCGCTGTGCCATCTCATCATTAGGATGTACCTGAATGCTGAGGTCTTTCTTCGCATCGATGAATTTCACCAGCAGTGGTAGCTTGCCGTTATAGTGCTTCGATACGCTTTCGCCAAGTATCTCCTCTCCGTATTTCTCCACGGCGTCGATGAGTGTCATGCCCTTCATCTCGCCATTAGCGATGATGCTCGGACTTGACTCTACGGCACTCACCTCCCAACTTTCGCCTATAGGTTCGCCTGTTGGTGTGATTCCTTTGTATGGTTGCAGTTTGTCGCCTCCCCATACTATGACGTGCATGTTTGGTTCAAAAAGTATAGGATACATTTATTGTTTCTTTGCTGTTATTGTTTTGATAAGTCGAAGGTGATACTTCACCGTAGCACCTGCTGCAGAAATTGTGCTTGAGCTCTTGAAGCCGAAGGCGTAGGTTGCATCCTCACACAGATAGCGTGCGTTGCTTGAACCGTCTGTGAGGGATAGCTGTGCACCATTACATGACTCCAGTTGTTTGTTCAGGAACGTGAAGTTGCTCTCAGTTCCATATACCTCCTTTAGTTGCTTTGCTTCATCTTTTGAAGGAATCCTCCATCCAGTAAGTCCCTTTTTGGTGTACTCACGGGCTTTATCCTCAGCGTCAGAATATTTTTCTGCATTATTTGCCGAATACACGTTTGTCCATTCCTCCAGCGAAATGAGCATTATGTTGCATGTATTGCTGTCTATCATGTCTGCCAATGCCACTACATGCCCGTTCCATACATCTCCGTCCTTAGGAAACTCCGTTACGGTCATGCTTTCATTTTCATGACTGGCTCCAGGACCGAAAGAGAAACCTTTCGTGATTGCCGCGTTCCATGTACCTACATTTATGTTTGAGTTCAGGGCAAACTCATCGGGAGTGTTCTTTGGAGAGTATTTCCCCTCAAAATTATATGGAGTGCCTGCGTTCAAAGCTCCGTTATAGGTGTAGGAATATGTTGTCTGACTACCATCTTTTGTGTTCAACTTGAAAGTGAAGTTGACAGCATTGCCCGTAGAAGGTAGGGTATATACAGTCCCAGTAGTCCATTTGTTGTCAGCCTTTGAGCATTGTATTGTGATGTCTTTCTGGTCAGAATGGTCTCCTGCGATAGACAGCTTTGTGTAAGGAGCACCGATGGTAACAGAGATGCTTGTCACGTCCGCAGGCACCTCAGTAAGTGATATGCACAGCTTTGCCTGCTTCAGGTTCAGCGTAATGTCTGCTGTCTGGTTGTTCGATGTCAGATTCACCTCTGCCGTTCCCAGATAGAGAGGCTCCGTGGCATAGTTACTTGATGGCATGTTAATCATGCTCGTTTTCTCCATGCTGCTTGCCTGAGCAGGATATGATGACGGAACGTGCATCGCCGTGATGCTATACTGTCCCCTTGGTAGCGAGAAAGAAGGTTCCTCGCGATTCACCCCCTCCGTTATCGTTGTCTGTGCCTTGCATTTCCCGTTGCTGTCAAATGCGTAAAGTGTGATAGGATAGGGCAGGGCAGAGGCATCTGCAGAGCGTGTCCTGATGCTGAGTGATTTGACAGTCGAATCCGTCGTTCCCTCAGATACCGTCTCTGTCATGTCAATCTTTTCGCACGAAGCAAGGAATATTGTCATCAAGGCAAATATGATGAGGTGAATGTTCTTTTTCATGCTTTATATCTTTAGGTAAATATTGTATAAGTGATTTCTGCAAAAGTAATAATATTCTTTCGAATTACCAAATATGCGATGCATTATGTTGTCGTTTCCCGTGTTTTTTCTTGTTTTTGTAATGAAGAAACAGATTTTCTTTAAGATTTTAATTTAGATTTCGAGGAGCTTTGCGACGATCCCTCTATTAATTCCAAATAGAAGCGAAGAATTTGAGCGCATTTTAAGTCATGATTTTTGTTGAAGATTATCGTAGTCGGTAACATTTCTGAGTGGTTGCGTCATATCCCCAACGTTCAGAATACACTCCACTTGGACTGAAATTGATCAGCATACCAAATGGACAGTTTGTAAGTCTAAGGTACGACCAAAGTTGTTTTCTTTGTTCTTCTCCAACAGTATCAAGTGCCTTCAGTTCTAGAATGATGTTACCAAGTTCTTTATCTGTAACAACAAGGTCAAATCTCCGTTTTACGCGAGATGCACGACCTTTGTAATAAATAGGGAAGTCTTCCTGACGATGTACGATGAAACCAGCATCCTCAAGTTCACAGCAAAGACCTGCTTCATAAACAAGTTCGTCAACTCCTGAATGCCAGTAGTTATACGAAGCAAATGCGCAACCAACGATCTTGTCACACATCTGTTTGCGTTTGATTTCAAATTCGTATTGTGTCATATTTAATATCTTAAACTAAAATCATTACCATAATGCGCTCGAATGCCTCGCTTTCGTGAGTATTTTTCTGTGGATCGCTTCGCTCGAAATCCAAACAAAAATCTGCAGAAAAATCTTCAACTGATAGATAGGCTTATTTCTTGTTCTTTATAATGTTACCTCTTATATGCTTTCCAACCAGTTCCCATGTATTGGGATCATAGAGGTCGCAATCATAACTATCTTCTGTATAGAAAGCACCCACATACTCGGTGCCTTCAAGTTCCCATTTCCATATCATGCCATATTTCAGGGGAATGAGTATTGTACCGTCATCGGCGACCACACCCCAATTGAAAGGTTTGTACTGGACTTCCCACATGCCATCACGAGCATAAATTTTAGGATAACTGAACAGTGTCTTTCCGTTCTTGTCAATCACCTTATCGCCAGAGGGCGTGTGCATGAGTGCATGGTAGAGTTGTATCTTCATTTCATTTTTCTGAAATGGTATGACACACTCTCCATTATAGTGGAACAATCCATATTGTGCCCCCTCTTTTTCCAGTACCAGAAGATCGTTGGTGGCTGTGAAGCCACGAAGTAAATATTTCTGTGGGAATATCTCCTGATTAAATAGGTTGATCACGCCCCATGTGTAATCGTTCGGTCTGCCGTTAGTCACGCAAGCCATTCCCTTTCCCATACCCTTTACCTCGCGATAGTATCGGCCTCCTACTGCATAGCGGCACAATTCCTTGACAAGGGCCTCAGGATCTTCAGGCATCTTGAGTTCTGCTTCTGAATACAGATTCTTTACGGGGTTTTCACGACTTTTCTTCTGTTCTTCGGTCACAGCATCCTTGGTTTCACCAAACATCTTCTCATTTTCTGCTTTATACTTGGCAAAATCCTCTGCAGAAATCATTCCCTGATCCTTTGCCTTCTGCAGGTCGGCAATAATAGAGTTGAGCTTATTGTCCACATCTGCCCCAAAGTCGTGAGCATTAAGTCTTTCTTGTATCCTGATACCAATATTTTTTGCGGCGCACAACTCACACTTTTTCACACGCGATAGCAGTTCCTGCCCACGTTCGCTGTTGGCAAAACTCTCTGATATAGCCACCTGATACGTCAGGCTATCATCATTTACGTACTGCATAATATTGGTTATGTCAACAACCGTCATACGCTGTGCATAGAGAGATGATGTTAGCATAACGAAAAGTATAAGGAAAAATGATTTCAGTCTTTGCATAAGATTATTATTTTTCTTCCTCAAATTCCATCCACTTGCCTTCCTTCATCACCCATGTTTCCCATCTGTTCAATGGATGATTGCCCGGCACCACCTCGCGGTAGAGCCTTATGACAGGCCTGCCTTCGATGGTGTCGTTCTTTATCTGGGTGTAGTTCTGCGGAGTCTCTGCCTTACCTGTCTTCACGTTCCAGATGCCTCCCTTGGCAGAGCGTGACTCTGTTAGGTCGAAGGCAAAGACGTATGTGCTATCAATGTGAGTCTTGATAGTCAGATCCTTTGGCTTTTGAGCATGCAAAGCAAAAGGAATGATAAAGAATAGTGCTATAACAGCAATAAGTAGATTCTTCATTATAGTTTCTCTATGTCTTCGTCGTACCAGTCAATATATTCTGCCTGACTCATGTAATCTTCAGCAAAATCTACAGGAAGCTTTGAGAGAGCATCATACTGAGGATCACCCGTCAGTTTATATATCTCAGCATAGGTGTCTCTCAACTCTTTAGCAACAGGAGGCATCTCAGTCGTAATTACATTCAGACCTGCTATGATGGCATTTCGCCACATAGGAATATATTTGCTGTTGTATTCCTTTATATATATATCCCACTGCTCCGCCTTTATTTTCACTTTTCTGTTGAGTTCCTTGTCTGTATTTGTTTCATCAATGCCGAGGTCTGCAAGTTCCTTCTCAAGAGTCTCAACAGGTTTCTTGTATAAGCGATTCCAGAGGTCTATTCCTTCAGTTCGTGCTTCACGGCGCAGGTTGACTACCTTCTTACCAAGTTCGTTTAGTCTTCTTGTCAGTCGATCAGCCTTCTCTCGAAGGGGAGCAACCTTAGCCATCGTTGCGGCATCTTTCTTTCCTTTAGCTGCATAAGCCTGCAGCTTGCTCTGGTCAATACCTGCCATCTCCATGAACTGCTGGGTCTCCTCCGCAGAGAGGTTGTTGTTGGCAATAAACTCCACATCTGTAGCAGTTAGCCCACCAGTCTTCTTTGCCATCATCTTGTCTGCCAGTTCCTTTTCTGACATTTTACCACTCTGCACAGCTTCAAGATCAGCCATGCTGACACCCAGATTACCGAGACGACCTTTCATAGCCTTCTTAGCCATTGCCTCTAACTGCGCATCAGACATATTATCAAGCTGTCCTACGGTTACATTAGTGCCTTCAATCTTCCTTTTGCTGGCGGCCTCCTCTGCCTTACGATTAGGATGGGTCTTTGCTTTCATCTCCTCATTTTTCTCCCTAACCTTGTTAATAGCTTCATGGAATTTTTCATAGTAAGGTTCTAAACCTGCACCTGGTCTACCTGCCCATTCTATCATAGACTGTTCACTTGGAAGTTCAGGGCACATTGCGATTACTGCATCTTGTGTCAGCTGAGCATAAACATTGAAATGGCTTACTGCAGCCAATGATAAAGCAATTATTAACTTTTTCATAATATTCTATATTGATTTGTTTAATAAAAAGACAAATTCCCCCTCCTTGTTTCTTGTGAAAAGAATGAGGAGAGGGAATGAAAATCTTATTTTCTTACTTCTTGATAAACTCTACGCGACGGTTCTTTGCCTTGCCTTCTGCAGTCTTGTTGTCTGCTACAGGCTCAGAAGCACCACGGCCTTCTGCCTTGAGATTGAAATCGTCAACGCCGAGCTTTGCAAGTGCTGCTACTACAGACTTAGCGCGATTCTCAGAGAGAGTCTGGTTGCTTGCTGCATTGCCTACGTTGTCTGTATGACCTACTACGAGGAAACGAGCCGAAGAGTTCTTCTTCATATAGTCAGCCACCTTCTGAATCTCCTCCATCGACTCTGCCTTAAGGTCTGCCTTGCCTGTCTCGAAGAGGATGTTGTTGGTAACGAACTTACCGGTCTCAGCCATTGCCTTCTCTACAGCTGTAAGGTCCTGAGCATTGCGGTCGTAGAGCTCTACAGCACCTTGAGCAAGGACAAAGTTGCGGATGAAGGTGAGGTTCTCGTAATTGAAAGGAACCTGGATTCCCACCCAAGTAGGCTGTGCCACCTTAGGAAGGTTCACAATGCGGTTGCCATCGATGTACATCTTCAGAGCGCGCTTGTTGAAAGAGATAGCAACAGTGTGCCAACCCTTCTTGAAGTTATAGTCAGTGCCGTTATTGATGTCCTTGCTTCCATTAAAGTAATCATAGATGATTCTGCTAGCATCGCAAACTGGGAGAACAGCAGAATACACCGCACGATCATCATCACTTGTTCCTTTCACAGTGCAGCAATCCATGGAGCGGTCATTGCTACCTTCGAGGATGATCTTGATATCGTTGAGACCTACATCCATTCCATTAGGTGCTTTGTCCCAATAGTAGTAGTCAAACTCTACGGTGAACTCCTCAGTGAGGTAAGCTCCCTCTTGCTTGATGAGTGGAGTGATGAAACCGTTATCTGTAATCTCAACAACCTTCTGACCGTTGAAATTCTTTACCTCAGCCTTACCAGCGTTGAGGTCCCACTTTGAAGGGAACTCGCCCACCTTCTCGTTCTTGAAATCATCCTGGAAGAGAATCTTTCCACCGCGCTTAAAGTCGGTCGAGGTATTTACCTGAGGTGCAGGCTCATCATTCTCTACCTCTTCGTTGTCAACCTCCTTGCTCTTCTTGCTGCCTTTCTTGCTTGAGGCATTTCCATTGAGCACATCATCAGCAGCATTGCCAACCTTATCCTCAACCTTGTTAGACACCTTCTCCTTCAGTTTCTCCTTCGCCTTGTCAGCAAGTCCTCTGAGGAAACCCTGTGCCTGTGCTTCAGGAGCATAAGCTGCCAATGCTATCGCCATTGCAGCCAAGAAAAAAAATCTTTTCATAGTTATTTTGTTTAGATATAGTTTTTATTCTTCGTTTGCAAAGTTACAAAATAAATTGAGAAAAACAAGTAAAAAGCAGAATAATTGTTGGTTGAGTACAAAAATGGGGTAGGAACTAAGGTTCAAACTAGAGGGCTAAGCTTTAGGTACCCTAACTCAACGCTTTAGGTCTCGTCCGAAATCAAGCGGAAGGTTCTGCGTCAATTTAGTGGCAAGTTTTATTTGAATTTTCCAGTTACAAAAAAACAATCAGCAAAATAATCGACTGACTATTTTGCTGATTTTCTCTAATTATCGTCCTCTAATTCTATATTTCCATTATCTCATCTTCTGTAAGTCCTGTTGCAGCTATGATAGTGGAGATATCCACGTTAAGTGCTTTAAGGTTACGTGCTACATCTTTTTTCTCCTTTGCACGACCTTCTGCACGACCTTTAGCGATTCCCTTATTCTCCGCGGTCTCTATTACGCTGTTCAAGTCCCAGAAATCCTTCTGGCTTTCACGATAGCTACGCAGTTCTTCCTTACTGAAAGCGGCAATCTCCGCCTGCTCAAAGAAACGTCTGAAAACAGCTTCCTGCAATACGGCTGGGCGCTCCATGAGTGTGGCAAGGTTCTTCATGGCATACAGCCACTTGTCAAGAAGCGTAACAAGTTCGCTCTCTGTCTTCCTGAACTTGGGCATCTCAAGATAAAGGTAGGTCAGTTTGTCGTAGAACACTTCCTTTGTTTTTACATCCATCAGCTTTACCTCATGATGTAAGTAGTCATCACTTTTCGTG
>JAZQOH010000080.1:0-25696 GCA_045627725.1 Prevotella sp.
ACCTCATATAACGCGCCTCGAAGCTAAAAATCGCAATTTTAGGATAGCAGCCTAAAAATGTGCCCCTTCAAAGATATATGACGTATAAAACCAAAAAGAGGTCGTGCCAGTTACTTTTGACACGACCCCTTTTTTTGTGCGAGTTCGAAAAAATAACGAAAACATTTGAGTTGAGTTTGGGTATGATGCACAGTGATACGAATAGTCCCTGATATGCAGTTGATGACGTATCAGGGACTATATTTAATTTTTAATTACATTAGAGCCATTGCATGACTACATCGCAATCTTTATAATCTCATTGCCAATCTTTAGGATATGGATGCCGGCAGAGATAGGTATCACTGTTGTAGTGCCAACGGTCTTGCCATTAGCCTCCTGTATGCCTCCTGCATTGTAAATGCTGTATGCAGTGCCGGTCTCGGTGCCTGAGATGGTTACTGCGCCATTGTGTGCACTTACCTTTAAGCCAGACACGGTAGTCTTTTCAATGCCATCAATGATGCCGTCGGTAGCTATTACGACAGGGTCAGCAAACACCTCACCAAGCTGTGAATATACGGCACTCACCTTAAACTGAACGTATGGATAAAGGGTATAGTCGTGAATGTCGTGATAGTTAGTGGTGAGCACAGGCTCTGCATTTACGAGATTGTTGTTTGCATAAATGTTATAGCCCTCGAAGGTGTTGATAGTAGATGCCTCGCTACTTCCTGCTTTCTCAATGTGGAAACGTGCAGGAGAGTCAAGTGCAGGAACTATATTCATCACAGGAGAGAAGTTGCGCTCTACGGTAGCAACGTCCTCAACGCGTCCTATGCGACTTGCCTTAGCGGCAGCAGCGTATGGTTTGAGGCCGATTGTGATGTTCCAGTTGCCCTGAATGCCGGTATTGTCATCATCCATCGTGGTGTAGATGATGCCATCGGTAGAGTAAAGATTGCCAAGACCTGTGCGGGCAGGACCTTCGTCATAGCCAAGAGGGATGGTGATTTCATTATGCTCTACATAAACTACTACGCGAAGTTCCTTTGAAGCGTCAATCTTAATAGGATTGTTGAGCTTGATGGTGTTGTAGCTATACTGACGCACATCGCGGACATACTGACGGTGAACAAGCGAGTTGCCCTGATAAACAAGGATGAAGAGAGCATCAGGAACCTGATTGATATAAACCTCCACCTCGCTCAAAGAGAGGTGTGCAAAGTCAGTAAGGTCGGTAGCAGGCCAGCGCACACCTGCATAGAAGCTGCCGCCATTTGGCAGACCAGCAGCATCATATGTGTTGCCAGAGTGCCATTTCAGGTTAACGGCATCACCAAGTGCAGGAGCATTCCATGCAAGGTCAACGCCCTCTGCAGAGAACTTCGTCACACGAAGGTTCTCAGGAGCCTGACCGCCATTGCTATAGTTGAGGTTGAGAACCGTGACAGTGGAGAGTGGTGACACGGCTGCCGTGACAGAATGCTGGCGCACCTGATAGCTATATTGTCCAGGAACGAGGTTGTGATCGATATAACTGATGCTGCGAACAGGACTGTCGTTGAGTTGCTTTCCATCGCGGAAGACGTCATATCCCCATACTTTCGAAGTAGGAGCAGACGCATTGAGACGTATAGCATCAACCGCAGCGCTGTTTCCTCCATTGTGACGAATAGAGATATAACGCGTTCCCTCAGGAAGTGTAGCACTGAAACTGCTCCATGATTCCTTCATAGACATCTCGTCGAGAAGGATGAAGTCAGCCTTGTTGGTGCTGTTGCTTGAGGTATATACAGACACAGAAGCATCGTGAGCATCAATTGCACGTGCTGCGAATCCTATCCACTTGTTGTCGTCCGCTGCAAATATGATGTCTGCATTAGTGTCGTAATGGGCAAGCATAGCCTTGGAACCATGATAGTGAATGTCAGAAGCAATCCACTTATTGTCATCGTTCATCCAACCATCTACGCTGATTGCATTGCCTGACTGCTGACTTTCGAAGTCCTCAAACACAGCAACATCGTTGCCAAGCTGAGGGTCGGCGAATGAGAGAGCTACGTCATAGCCATACAGGGTGGCTACAGCCTGAAGGTCAGTAGGTGCATCGGCAGTGCCAGTAGGCAGGATAGTAACCATCTCAGGAGCAGACAACAGGCTTGTGCGACCATCAATATAGATCGTCTCTACCTGATACTTGTGAGTTCCCTCCTCGGCTATCGTCTCCTTGAATACACGCTGAGAAAGCAATTCTCCATTCACCTTATTGCCATCGCGATAGACATTGTAACCCGAAACGCCCTTAACACCGGCAATATCGAGGAGGATAATCTCAGAAGTAGCCTGCGTGTTCTGCGCATTTATGGCGAGGAAGGTGAGTCCTTCAGGTGTGTTGATAATAGAAGCACCGCCTGCTACAGAACTGAAAGCATAGTTGAGACCGTTGTAGTCCTCGAGGTTTATCTGGCGCACACGGCGATTATTGCTCGTATCATAAACGAAAATGGTATGAGCATTGCTGTTGCCCTGCTCGAAAGCATAGAGTAGTCCGTCATGATAGCCTGTGCCTGACGCGCCTTTCAGTGCAGGACCATCGCCTATCTTCGCACCACGACGAGTGACATAGATGCTTGTTTCCCAGTCACCAACCTCGAATCCGCCATTGCCATTGTCAAGTTCAGGGATGTAAGAGATGTGACGTGCATACTCACTGATGTTGTACTGACCAAGCACTTTGCGCGCCTGCATATCCACCTTGCTGATATGCGTGTTGCCGTCAGCAATCCAGAAGTATTCTCCATCGTATGCCATATTGCGAATACCGTCAAGTTCCTTGTAGTAGAAGTGCTCCAGATATTTGCCGTTGAGGTCATATACATTCACGCGACCATCCTCGCTATAGACTGATGTGTAGATGAACTTGCCGTCGGAAGCCACAGCCATCTCAGAGCCATTTGCCATGAATGAAGTAACGTATGCAGGGTTTGCAGGATTAGCAGTAGTCACTTTTGGCATGATGTCCATAGGGAATGTGGTCTCACCCTTCACAGGGAAGCCCCATGCGAGAGTCACATCACGATTGCGTTCCACCTTGGAAGCAAGAGCACTTGGAGGAAGGCATTCGCCAATCTCTATCACATTGACTGATGCGTCCTCGCTTGCCATAGACTCAGGTTCACCCTTTCCTGCAGCAGGAGCATATACAGACTTGACCACATAGGTATATTTGCCTGCCTCTGTGAGCTGATCAGCGTAAGAAAGAGCAGTCACAGGAGCAGCGTTTATCTTCTCTCCGTTGCGATAAATGTTATAACCTATAGGTGCAACCTCACTTACGGAAGGATCACACTCTACGTTGAATCTTACACAGAAATTGCCGTCGATAGCCAATTGTGATGCAGGGAACCAGTATTCACCGTCCATAGAGATGAGATTTCCCTTGGCATCATTCAGCGTGGTAGCATCCACTCCGATAGGTTGCATGCCTGCAGAGTGATCTACCTGGAAGGCAATGTGATACTCAGAACCAGGCTCTATAGATATAGGAGTGTCGAGAGTGACAGTGGTCCATGCGCCATAAGTGACAGGACCTGTTACCTCCTTGCGCACAATGCGTTCGCCATCCTTGAAGATGCAGAGCGCAAGATAGTTGAATGGATTTACGATGCAGATGCTTGCAGAGGTTATCTTCTTGTTGCGGTAAGGAACAAGATCGTCTGCATCCCACAGAGATGCTACATAGAATGTGCCGCCGCTTGTAGCACCCATCTGGTCATTGTTCTGGTTTCCGCTCCATCCTATAGTTGCAGACTCGCTTGCATGTGCAAGAGGTGACTGCCATTGCAGTGTCACATTCTTGTTGAGAGCGAGTGAAGCAGTGAGATTAAGAGGCGCATAATATGGAGCACCGCGCTTAACGGTGTAAACCACAGAGTCGGACTTTACCGATTCTGCAGAGCCATACACTGCAGAAACCTCATACTTATATGTGCCACGAACAAGGGCATTGTCGCTGTATGACGTAGCAGTGACACCCCTTGCTATTACTTCATCGTTGCGATAGATGTTATAGCTCTGAGGATTAACAGAAGGCTTTTCCCATGAAAGGGCTACACCGCCCGCAGAAAGATCCTCCTTGACAGAGAGATTGAAAGGACGTGGAGTAGCACTTGCCTTAGTAGCAGTGAAGCCTATGGTTACGCTTACCTCGTCATCATCAACCTCAGGGATTGCGAGAACAGGGATATCCACTGAGTATGACTTGCCAACTTCTGCATTGCGAGCGTCGTAGTTCACGTTCACTATGGTTGACTCACCTGGCTGCAATGTTGCTTTCTTTGGTTGGAAGTCGAGCCATGTGTCAGTTTCGGCAATGTTATATTCAAAGAAAAGAGATGGCGACTGCTGCAAAGCACCTACGAGAGTGAAGTGACCTGTAGAGGAATCAACAGTGCCTTCAAGACCGCAGATGTAGTTTCTGCCACGGGTGGCATCACCAAATACGTATCCGGGAATATCTGTACATACCTTCTTTACTCCAGTAAACTTCTTTGTAACGAGGCTGTACTGATAGATAACAACCTCGTCGAGCATATTCTCATTGAAGGTTTCCTCTGCTGCAAGCCACAGATAAGGACCGCCAGGAGTTACATTATCATAGGCAGAACCATAGATGGCATGTGATTCATTTGGATCGAATGCTGCAGCCATCGTGGTTGCTCTACCCGAGCGACGCACCTCGCAGAGTGTGTTCCAACCGCCTAAATAAAAGCGATCATTGTTTGGATTGTATGCTATATGGGTGATTTCAAGCTCAGGAGCATTGGTAATCTCGATAATATCAACGATTCGCTTGTTCTCAAAGTCAAGTTGGAAGATACGGTTGCTATAGTCTGAAGCATAGAAATAGCGTCCATCGTATGCGAAATCATAGAGTTTATAGTACATTTCAGGAATGCGGAACTGCTCTATAAGATTACCCTGACGATCGTATTTCCAGAACTCTCCGAGATAATACCATGATGTTGTGTAATAGTATTCACCGTCGAATGCAATGGATGTCTGAAGGTCACCACTGCCTTTCCACGAACGATTCACAGCAAAGTCCATAGACTTGCCTTCCTGTGGTTCCGGTGCATAGTTCATACGCCATGTGAGTGGACCGTCACCAGTGTTGCTTATGGTGAACTGTCTTGAAGTCTTTTCCTCCACACTCATATCTGCATTCACCTTGTTTGCAGAGAGAGTAAGCACTGGGCGTGTGAGCTTTGCCGTTGCATTATTGGTCTTGTCAGCCTCTACTTCTATGGTGTCGGTATAGACATTATATCCATCTGCAACGATATCCACGGCATAGCGGTCTGCCTCTATCTGACCTATAGCGATATTACCGGAGGCATCCGTGGTCTGAGTGTATTTAGAACCATTCATGCCTGTGAGCTTTACCTCCTTGTTTCTCACTGCACCGTCTGTACTTGTAACGTTGAGTCGGAGACTTCCGAATGAGGCATTCCATACTTTTACATCATCAACATACCAGTAATCGAGATGCATTGCCGTAGGTCCGTAGCAGCGCCAACGGAGTTGGAAGTAGTCACTCTTGATATAATTCTTGAGAGAATACAGGTGTGTAGTCCAGTATTCCTCACCCTTACTGTTGTTGTATGTGTCAATAGTCTGCCATGTAGCACCGTTGTCATTGGATATTTCAACGGCGAGATAGCATGTCTCCTCTGGGTAAATCTTCCACACTTCAAGGCGAGTCTCAAAGCGGAGATAGGTGTTATCCTTGTTGAGAGTGCGCAACTGACGTGATACAAGTGACTGATCAAAGTTGGTGAGAGCACTGTAACCGTATGTTGCAGCAGGATCAACGAGGCCATATGTGTAATAGTCAATGCCCCAGTTATTCTGTGTTCCAACTGGATTGTCAGGCGTTGACCAACGGTCTGGATAGAGATACCAGTCATCGAAATCATCCTCAAAAGGAAGGAGAGCAGGGTCTTCCACATCAACAGTGAGTGGCTGACTCTTTGCAGATTCGGTGCCATCAGAATAGACAGCCGTAACAGCATATTCATGTTTGGCGTATGTATCTGCGGTATCGGTATAGCGTATCTCTGTGATGAGACTGCTATTCACCTTCACGCCATCACGATAAACATTGAAACCTGTGAGGTGACGACCCTGTATCTTCATCATTTCATTGTTTGGCTTTATGCCTGGACGAACGGCATTGGTGCCAATGAAAATATCATCAATAAGCATCATGAAGGCATCATCGCTGACGCAGTTGATGCAGACATACTTTGCCTCCTTAGGAATTGAATACTCATAGAGTTTCCATTCGGCAGGAAGATTGACGTATGGCGATGGTGTGACGAAGGTGAAGGAACTCTGATTCTTGCCTCCTGTAGAATATCCTACGCGCATACGTTCTGGCTCAATGCCGTCAACACGATAACTGCGAGCATTGAAACTGAACTTAAAGTCTTCGTTGAAGTTGAGTTCTGGAGATATAATCCAGTCATTATTGGGAGCACCTATGGAGCACATCGTCACGAGCATCTTCTTGCCCGATGTAGGAACATAGTTGGGATTTGCCTCTACCGATGGCTCAGTAGCACTTGGATTCATCACGATGAATGCCATTTTCTGTCCCTGGTTCTTGAAGTTTGTGGCAGACCAGGAATATGTATTCTTGTTGTCACCATCGATATAACTCCATCCTATGGAGCCAGAAGAGTTGACAGCAAAGTCATCATGATTCTCAAAATCCTCGAAATATCCATCCGTTGCCTCTGGAGTATTCCATGTAAGCGACACCTGCTTGTCATTCACACTGCTGCAACGAAGTCCGTAAGGAATGCCATCAGCTGCACCTGCAAGCGACATTTTCGTATAAACAGAAGACTTTACCTTTTGCAGACCGCTGTAGAAAGATTCACCGAGGTTGCGTTTCTCCTTGTCAACATCCTTCTTGGAATGTGCGGAACCTGCGATATAGTTGCCTGCAACAAGCAATCCACTTGTTGACAATAAAACAGCTAATAATATTTTATTTAGTTTCATCAGTTAATTCTCCTTGATAATTATTTGCCGACAAATATCTTCTTACCATTGTTTATATAGAGTCCCTGAGTAGGAACAAGAACTCTCTGTCCTGCAATATTATAGATATAGCCAGACTTTTTTGCCGCATCTTTCAGGTTTTCTATACCTGTAGCGCTTGGTTTGGCGTTGGTTCCTACCGTGTAGAACTTCTCTGGAGATTCATCAAAATAAATGCCTTCTGAGTCACCAGCAGCAACCCAGCATACATATTTGCCCGAGTTGAACTCGCCTGATGTCTTTGCAATGATGGTCTGTTCTGTGCCAGTAACGGTACCATTGGCAAGCTGTTCCCACTCATACCCGTCGTAATATGACAATGTGAGATAGCGCATATGGCAGAGACGGCCATTGTCGGTGAACTTAAAACGGAACTTTGTATATCCACGACCTGCAACGTACGATGAGAAATCGCATTCAATACCGTCAGTATCGTATTTGTCTATGATAACGCGAGGGCATACTGGTGTCCAGTTTTTGCCATCTGTAGTGCCTTCAACGTCAAGATAACTTGCGCCTACAGGACCAGTAGAATATACCATGAACTTGAGATCTTCATAGCCAGATGGTATTTCCTTGACCTCAACAGAGCCTGATCCCATGAAGAATACGTGCCCTGTGCCCATCTCTACGTTCTGTGTATAGTTGGTAAAGAAGTCTATAGGACAGAACATAGTCTGCTTAAAGGTCTGCTCTGTCACTTTACCAAAGAAGAGCCAGTACTTCTCCGCACCTGGAACTTCGCTCCATGTCACCTTTATCTGGTCGTCGTTGTCACCTTTTCCGAAATAAGTTACCTCTGGAGTGGCGAGCTTTGGAGCTAGGCGGAGATCCCATAAGCGAAGCAATCCCTGCGAACGGGCTGAGGTGCAACGGAATGCAATATAGATATCCTGACCTGCATACTGACTGAGATCTACTTCTTCCCAAACCTTTTTGCCGAAGTTGTCGGCAATAGAGAAGCGCTTGTGGAGATAGAAATCATTTATGTTAGAACTTTTTGTGGAAACGAATATCTCAAGTGTCTCAATGTAATTCTCTTCAGAAACGCCTCTCTCAAAGAATATAGCACCATTCTCAGGAATGTGATAACGACGCTTACTGATGAGCCAGTCATCAGCATTGTTCCAGTAATCAAACTGATAACATGCAGAACCAGAGTTCTTGTCATACACCCATGTCGTGCCGTCACCATTGTTGTCTACTACCTCCCATCCCTGCAAAGTGCCGGTCTTCCATGATGTGAAGTCTTGATTGTAAGGTGCGTATGCTGTAAGGAATTCAGTAGTAAACTCCATAGGAGAACCATATACGATAGTACCGTCAGTCATCTTCATATATGCGCAATAGGTATAAAGTGTGCCTTCCTTCAGATTTTCGACGAAGAGGGATGTCTCATAGCCTACAATAGCCGTTGCATGAGAGTCGGAAAGCGTAGGAGTCTTACGTCCTTCAGCCCAGCAGAAGCCCATCTCCTCAACGGCGATCTTATTGCTTCTGACGGATGAATTGAGTGTTACGTCCTTGTCATGGACATTAGTAGCCCGCTCTGTCACTATCACGTTCCAACTGGAAGCACCGCCTGATACCTGATAGTATATCTTACCGTCAGACTCATAAATGTTCGTGATAGGCACGTTGGTAGGCTTTCCTGCCCAGTTGAGGGCATTAGGACTGGTGGTGTCTGTGAATGAAGTATTAGCGGAAGAGCCAGGATATGTATCACCAGCACGTGTATTGTCATCGTCTATGCCATCAGCACACTTGATATAAAGGCAGCGGTGACGCGCGTCACTGTTAGGGGCATTGCTCTTCCATGTCTCCCATTTCTCCTCTGTCCAGTCATAGTGGTAGATAAGCATACCGTGGTTAGGGATGTACGCATCCCATCCTGTGAGCTGACGATTCTCCACGATAAACCACTCATATCCTTTGCTTTCTGGGCGGTTTGGCTGGCAGTTGATGTATCTTGCAGTGAATGTAGTAGCAGAATTATCCTGGACAACATCCTCTCCATCCTTGAGTTCCTTGATGTCTTTGTCCTTTTCCATCCATCCCATCTGCAAGCGTTCGAAAGCCCATAGTCCAGCAGGAGTGCGTGATTCATTGTTGTATGAGCCGGAAGCGTAAAGGGAATAAGCTCCTGGATCAATGCCAAAACCGTCATAGTAGTCGTTGGTGTCATACATATCGCGGAGTCCGAGCACATGACCGAACTCATGAGTAAACGTGCCGATACCGTCCATAGAAGGATTTACTGGCGCACCAGGCGCACCGACAAGCTCTTGAGAGCATGAGTAGTTCTTAACTGTGATGCCGTCAACCTCAAAGGTATCATCGCCCATAGTCCATGAATGAGGCCACATGTCAGCCTCATTGCCGGTGGAAGCCTCAGAATAACCTGCATAGATGATGTAAACATTGTCCATATATCCATCGCCGTCATTGTCGAACTGCGAGAAGTCTATGCCAGGATTAGCCTCCTTTGCCATCTTAACAGCCTCAGCAACCATAGCGCGTGGATTCTGATCGGAACCTGTGTCATAGTCATTGTCGGCATAATAGCTCTGTGGTTGTGAGAGCGTATAAGGGCCGAGAGTAGTGAAATTCGGTACGAACTTCTTGTTGGAGTTGTCACGGAAGTAATCCTTTACCGAGCCGAAGCCGTCATAGTTCCTTTTATTCAGGAAGTTGTCAAAGTCCTGATTGCTGAATCTCATGCGGCAGTTGGCAAAGTTTACGAGAACAACAAGATACTGACTCTCGTTAGGTTCCGCATTGGTACGGGCAGAACTCTTCGCTCTTGCAAAACCTCCATTTGCCGAAGGATTGATAACAGAAGGACTGAGCGTCATTGCTGGGCGCTTGAAAGTGGTGCCTTGCTCAAAAAGCTGGCGCTTTGCATTTGGTTCTCCAAGTGATTTCACGAAGGCAGACTCAACCGTATTACGTTCTCCAATCTCTGCTACTCGCTGTGATGAGAGAACGAATCTGTCCTTTCTTGCATTGAGTGTCAGATACTTGAAGAATCCGTCCTTATCCTTGGCAATGCGAAAACCATCAGTAGTAGCAACGAAATGATGGTTCTCATCACCGTGAATCTTCACTGTTATCACCTTGCCGTCTGGTTGTGTGATGGTAACGGCACGAGGATTAGCCTTGATACCATATACTGACAATGGTGCCATTGCTGCCAATGATAGCAGCAGGGCACCTAGTGTGTTCTTTATGTTAATTCTTTTCATAGTCTTATTTCAAGATATATTTCTTGCCTTTCTTAACTGCAAAGCCCTTGTGTGACTTGCTTGCACGAGCACCAGAGAGAGTATAGACTGGGCCTGAAACTGACGTTTCAGGAACAAGGGCTGCCTCAATGCCAGTAGAAACCTTGAATGTACCGGTGAGAGTTACTATTCCACCAGACATTTCTACGCACACATAGACGGCGTCAAGGTTCTTTGTGTTCTCGTAAACAAGTGTGCATACCTCATTGTTCTGGTCAGGAACGAAAGATGCAACATAGTTTCCTGGGGTGTCCTTGCTCTCGAATACACCACCTGTAACGAAGCGATCTGATTCTATTTCCACAGATTCCATGCCCTTCATGTCAACCTTTACCCAGCGATACTGATTGCGAGATGCAGCAGGAATACTTTCTATCTTATTGTTCGCAGATGTCATCTCGTATGGCTTGTTGATGTTCTCGCCTGCATTATAGTCGCGAAGGTTGAAGTTAAGATGCTTGTTTCCGAAGTTTCCGACTGTAGAAATATGCACATATACGACCTCGCCTTCCTTCACATCTCTTGTCACAGAGTAAATGATATCACCATCTTCATTGCTGGTATTCAGATAGTATGGAGAGTTGTTGGCATCAGTGCAGCAATAGATAATGGTAGATTCATCACCGATAAAGTCTGATTCTGACTTTATCTCAAGCTTACCTTCCTTTGCACATGTATATTTATACCAGATGCTTGCCTGTCCTCCTGGCATTGAGATGTAGCCGGATGTGACAGGTAATGCTGTTGCCATAGCCTCGCCTGCAGCATATTCATGCTCGTCAAGGGTGAAGTTCGTATCTTCTGTGATGTTGCTTAGATGAATGTTATATGTAGTACCAGCCTTCACATCAAGGATATATGAAGTTCCCATAACCTCAGGAACATACATACCCAACGCAGGATCACTGCCTATTGGGAACTCTGTTGTGATTCCTGGAAGATGCATTGTAATGGTCAATCTGCCACTAAGAGTTGCGGTATATGAGTAATATATGCTCTCAGCCTTTGCCAAAGAGTTAACTCCCTTTACTGCAACGATAGGCTTTTCTATTGTCTCACCAGCTATTACATCGCGAAGTGTTGCTACGACTGAGCAGTCACCATCCTGTTCTTTGTTGAGAACAACCATGTATGAATGCTTTGACTTGACAGCCATCTTCATGAATCCATTACCTTTTACAGACCAATATGCACCTTCTGCTACGTCATACACAGAGATGTTTGCGCCGTTACCGTTCTTGTTTTCTGCCTTCACCTCAAGCATTTTCGCCTCCGACAGTTCTGGAATCTGCACCATATAATAGTATGTTCCTGCGTACTGCGCAGCCGTGGCACTGTTACCTATGCTCAGCATGATAGGGTTCTGCGGAGTGTCGCCTTTTGCCTGTGACTCAAAACTCATGGTGAATGTGTCAGGAAGAGGATTGCCTTTCTTGTCTTCGTCCTCTGAATCTTCCACCTTCATTACATATATAATATAAGGTGTATTCTTCGCCACTGCGAAACGAAGAGAATAACTTCCCGACTCTGACTGCGCGATAGGAGTGCCAAGATCGCTTATATTGAAAATCTTGACGCAGCCACGTGGCAGTTTCTGCTCCGACTTTATAGTGAGATAACCATTCTCTTCTGCACCAGAGAAGAGGAAATAGTAGTTTCCGAACTCACCAGGAACGCTGTTGTCTCCCACCACTGCATCGTATGGATTGTCGAGAGTTCCCTGATCAGGATGTGTGAGTGAGGCTACGATTGTTGACGAACCGTATGTGTTTATCTTTATGTATATCGTACTTCCTACTGTGACAGGAATCTTTCCAACGTAACTTCCTGCATCGTAATCAGACACAAACTCGCGGTCAAGATTGCTGAATGATGAGCCATAAAGCTTGGTGTTGAGATAGCCACTGCTCTTCAGACTCAGCACACCGTTTGCCTTTGCTGTATAGACAAAGTAGCTGTCGAATCCAGAATAGCCTCCTGTTGTGTTGAGAATGATGTTCTCTATCCCATCTTCGAGAATGATAGGATCGTCATAACTCGCACCTTTACCAGCATTATCATTCTTTACGAAGCTTGTTTCAAATGAGATGATAGAGTCATTCTCCAATACCTGAATGTTAGGATATGTTGCGATATAAGTAGTGGAACCAGAACGAACAGGCACCTTGCAATTCCCATTACCAGTTATTGCTGGGAGATTATTTTCCGCTGCATCCATAGGGACGAAGCCTATAATGCTTGGACCTGCCAGATTGAGAATACCATTCTCTGCTGCTGTATATTTGAAATAGCGATAGCTTTCGTATGTCTCACCTTTGTTGAATGAGCATGATGTCTGACAGAGAGTGAGGGTTAGTGCATCTGCTATCGTCATTCCTTCATTATCTGCAGATGCAGAAAATGGCATAAGAATGCCCAACAGGAGTGTGAGAAGTGCTGATTTTATATAATTCATTTTTTATTCCTCTTTTTTTTACTTTACTATCTTTATCACCTTGTCACCCTTACGTGTGATGAATACTCCCTTTTCAGGAGATGTGTTCATGGACTTACCGTCGAGAGTGTAGTATCTAGCAGGTGCAGAAATGTCTTTTACAGTTTCTTCTATGTCCGTATATTCGTCCTTAATGGTGAGAGAGAAGTTCGCAAGAATATCACTTGACTGCATATATTCATTGTATCTCAACTCTGCCTTGTACTTCCCTGGTTCCCATTGAACAGGTACTGAGAATGGAATATCTTCCACATCATCCGTCTCAAGGAACAACTCACCTTCCCAGATGCAGGTGCCCATGCTTGATTTCTCAGGGAAAAGGATGATACCTATGTTGCCGGAATACACACTTCTGGTATTTGTTACCTTAATTTTTCCTGTGAGAGTCTCGTCCAGACCAAGCTCATCCTTGTCGGCAGAGAATGTGATAGCCTTGACACTTGCCATGCCAGAAGGCATTCTCTTCACCTCTATGTCGATAGGAGTACCCACCTGATAGAGTTTGTCTTGATGCTCAAGACATACACATGCCTTATAATCACCAGCACTAATGGTTTTTCCTTGGTATGCTTCCACAGAGCCACTGAACTGGACTTCCACTTCCTGTCCGACAGGCAATGATACTTGTGTAGAGCCAAATTCGCCTATAGGAGTCTGCACTCCGTTCTCTTCCTCATATACTACGACATGTGCCATGCCGAAATATTCACTTGGAGTAGTATTTGTTAACTTAGCTGTGAAGTGGGAACGGCAACGTGTATAGAGTGCATGCTCAGGGGTAAGAGATCCTGTAGCCTCAGGTTCTATGACCATAGGCGTAATAGTAATCTTGCCATCTGCCACATTAGCTTCAAAACGGTCATTGTAACCATAGTCGGCACGGATGCGTTTCCAGTCAGGTTCTCCAAGACTTTGTGTTGCGAGATATACCTGATACTTGCCATCTTTCATATCTGTTGGTATAGCTCCCGTGAGAGAAATTACCGGTGTACCATCTTGTGAGAGGAATCCTGCACCACAAACAAGTTTGCTCGCTTTTTGTGCAAGCACATATTGATTTCCGTCTTCAGCCTCAACAACAAGACCTATTTGACCGTCAAAGTCAAGAGATGCGTTGTAATAGTTTGTGGTGGAAAGAGTTAGATTCTCACCAGGAAGGAGAGTTTCCTTGTCTGCTACTACATTTGTTTCGTGAATGATGTAGAAAGAACATGGGATGGAAGTTGATGTTGGGCGCTGCAATCCGAGCCACATTCCCTGATTATAGATGAATCCACCAGAGGTTACAGAACCACCACCTGTGCCTGTTGCGCTTGGAGCAAGTGCAGAGAGACGGAAGAAACCATCGCTCATGCCAGCCCATCCCCAGTTTACATGTACCATGTTGTTCTCGTCATATCCATCGAAAATGAACTGGTGACCGATGGAAGTCGATGTGCCTGCATAGCAGATAGGACGTCCGTTGCTTATCTCTTCCTTGATCATGGAGATCCATTCATCAAGATCAAAATAGTCGCGCATCGCATAATGCAGGTTCTTGTCATAGTTGAAGAATTTCACCATCGGCGTGCCAACCTGAAGAGAAGTAGTTCCTGAACCTTCTGGAGCATAGTCCATTTCCACAGCAACACCTACTGCATGCACGAGTTTTGCTACCTCTGCTGCCTGCTCTGCATTGTAAGCGCCATACTTATAAGCTGGAAGCATATTGTTCCAGTCGAATGTAAGACCGCTATAGGTCATGTTCTGGGCGATGTTGTATGTGTATGTGAAGTAGCTCTTTGTGCCATTGAGGCATGTGTTAGGCCAGCGATGATAGTACATTATCTGTGACATGGCAGTAGCAACACAACCAGCAACGCTACGATAGCCGTTGTAGTTAGGGCATTCATCGTTGAAAGGAGAATTCTGATCCCATGCGATTGACTCCCCCTGATATTTGAGAAGTGGTGCTACATAGTCAGGATATGACACTCCTGTTCTGCTGCTGACATCAGATGAAACCTTTCCTATCACCCTGTTATTGTTACCGTCCTTATTTATATATGCTATCTCATCGGCATATGTCTGCATCCATGCTTTGATGTGTTCAGGCATATTTTCTGTAGTGAAAGCGCCATCATAACTGTATGCAAGCACAGGTTCTGTCTGGTCATCACCCGACACAATGACGAAAGCATCATTGCCAAGGTTATAGACGTAGAGCGCTTCTGGCTTATTATCAGCGGACATCCCCTTAGCGTTGGCGATGTCATTAGCACCCAGCAAGGTCTTGTCTGTTCCTGCAAGTGTCAGTGTCTGCATCTTATTTGCGCCGAAAGCCTTTGCCTTTGCTATGCCTTCAATGGAGGAACCCATGAGAAACTGGCGGGCAATCTCTCTGGCTGCGTTCTCACTACGCGGTGCAGCCCAGGCATTCAATGCCAAGGCTGCTACGCATGATAGAATTATTCTTCTCTTCATTATCTTTGTTTATTATTATCTTGTGAACTTGGAAGGAGTATTTACCTTCTGCATCTTGACAGAAGCATTCTTCGTTGTATCGAAGGCTGCCTTGCCGTTGCTATGTGCATTGCGAGTCCTTATTGCGCCGAAACTCCTCCAAGGAATCATGTTCCTGATAGCACTTCCGAATACGTTTGAAGCCTCTGTGTTGTCCTCAACCTTTGTAAGCACGAGGTTGTAAGGAATGAAAGGCTCAACAAGAGCACCTCCAGATGCAGGTGTATAGAATACAGCACAGTTTACTTCTACAGGTTCTCCTCTGTCGTCTCTGTTTTCTGGATTATTTACAAATGCTATTCTGCCATCCTTAACGAATCCAACGCGGAGGTTATAGCCGTCATAAAGTTCACTGTTAGGATCGTCAAGGTTTGCTGTATATACGTTTATCTGATACTGATTGTATGTATTAGCATATTGAGGATAGAAGTCAAAGACACCAGTCTTCTTGTTGTATTCAAGATAGAGCGATGAGTCATAGCCATAGTTAGTCTCCATGTATGGTGATAATCCACGGATAACGAGTGTCTGCTTGTCTTCTTTCTCTATCGTAACGTCAAATTCTGCTGTATAGTTCTGGTCTGAAACGTAAGTGAACTCACCGCGCCAGGTGCCTATATAGTCGTTGAGTGGAATCTCAGGGATAAGATCATCAGCAGTGAAATATGTGATGGTAGAACCCAATACGAGCTCTTCCTCAAACTCACCGAGGTCATATCTCACGCCTTTGTCATTCGTATAGTAGAACACAAGGTTGAAAACATACTTCTCCTTGTCGTCATTCGACTTAATGTAGGAAGATGAACTTGCTTCACACATGATAGGATATCCTCCGAGTGCAGTGCTACCTGTGTATTGTGCATCGAGGAACTTTACACGACCATTCTTATGAGTAAAGAACAGGTCATAGCCGGAATTGTATGGCGAACTGATGCGGAAAGTGGTTGAAGCATCCTCATATTCCTCGTCAACACATACACCGAGCTTAGTGCCCTGACTCATGTAAGAGCCGTCTTCGTTGAGATAAGCCTTTGAGTTGAATACTGCTCTGCGCACATTCTTGTAGAGAAGGTCGCGTACATCGGTCTCCATCTTGCTCTCATCAAGATATAATGCGGTCTCGCTCTGGCAGAGACGGATGCCAAGATCGTCATCTCCATAGTCAACAGCGAGGTTACCGAACTTGAATATACCGTTCACAGGATCGTATGTTCCGAGTGGATATACAGCCTCAGTGATAGGCTCTCCTGTTGTTGCACTCATAAGATTATGAGCCACAGAACCAGCCCATACCTCTTTTGCCTTGTATGCGGTGCCCTCAAGTTGATTGAGCTTGATGCCAAGACTTTGGAAAGGCATGTAGAGCTTCTTTATTCTTGCCTTCGGATCAGAATACTTCTCACAGTCTATCTCTATTGGATAGGTATCTGGATCAACGGTAAGTTCGCAATCAGGAGCCAACTGGAAGTCCTGTGTCCACTCAGCCCTGAATGTTGCAGGGAGGTCATAGATACGGAAAATGTCCTTGCCCTTGTACTTCTTGATTACCACTCCCTGATAGGCAGTTGTTGATCCTGAGAGAATACTACTCCAGAGATTGTTTACGAATATAGCCTTGTCTGACAGCAGTTCCCATGCATCTGGGTCTTCACAAGTGATGGTAAACGACTCCGTGCAATCAGCATAAGGTGTAGCATCCTTGTCAGCGACAGAAAGCGTGACGGTGTATGGATTGTCGTATTCGATGTCCTTCATGATAATCATAACAGAGTCTGTTGACTCTCCTGCTTTGAAGGAAACGGCATTCTCCACAATGATATTATTCTTAGCATCCACACCTGCCGAGTCAGTAACATTAGTGACGAGCTGATATGTCTGCGCTGCATCTGCCTTGCTGCGGCCTAACGCTATCTTCAAAGTGTCGTTCTTAGCTTTTGCCATGTATGCAGAATTAGCTGTATGGAAGAACACTCCGTCGCTGTTCACCTCAGGACTGGGTCCAAAATCCTCGCTTGGTACGCTGTCGGAGCATGATGCCATCACTCCCATAGCCATGAGGGCGATGCCCATTGTTATCTTGTTGAAATATCTTTTCATAATTGTCTTTATCATTTTACCGTTGGAAGATCTGCTGAAGGATTATTGTCTTTGTCTGAAATGCCGTTGTTTGCCTCTATCTCTCTCTTTGGAACGCGATAGAGTAAGATTGGCTCTCCTGCCTTTACGAACCACTGATAGTCATTCTCGAAGTTAGAGTTTCTGCGGTCAACATCCTTGCCAAGACGCATGATGTCGTTGAAAGCAAAGCCTTCACCCCATAGTTCCACGCGGCGCTGGAACCATACTTCGTCTACGAGTTCATCCTTTGTAGTTGCATCGCACACATATCCTGCGTCACGATTGTTCTTTACAAAGGCTACGAGTCCTTCCTTAGCCTCATCAGTACGATTGAGGTTTGCAAGGCATTCCACCTTTATGAAGAGCATCTCCTCTGCGCGCATCATAGGATAGTGCTGAGTGTTGTATGTGGTGTTGAGGTCATAATTTGCAGGAGCAAACTTGACAACGGAATATGCTGGAATCTTCTTCTCATCCACAAAGGCAAGATATTCCTTTGAAAGGTTTGGCGAATAACTTTCCGAATCGAGCCACCAACCATAGCGAACATCGCTTGGGCTTATCCTGTCAAAGAGGTTTCTGTTTATCATTCGATAGATGGAACCGCCTGTTGTATAACCATTTGATACGAAAGAGCAGAGGTGTGAAGGCCAGTTGATGATACCTGTAGTAACAGCATAGCTGTTATCTGTGTACATAAGTCCCCATATCCAGCTTGCGTCATTCGCGCTGATGAATGTAGGATGGTTGACATCTTCGCGAGTATAAGGCTTGTATTTTGCGAGTAGCAGTTCTGCATCTGCCAGTGCGCCTTCATAGTTATGCATCACAAGACGCACGCGTGCACGGAGTCCGCGAGCAACATCTGCATCCACTGTCATCTTGTCGCGACGTGCAATCTTCAGTGTGTCAAAGGCATTGACTGCATTGTCAAGATCGCTAACGATGTAGTCATACACTGCCTTTACGGTAGCGCGAGGGTTGTTATTGCCCTCTTCCAGTGTCATTTTCTCTGTCTTGATAGGCACGCAAAGTTTGTCTTCATTGCCGTAGTATGTGAACTGGAAACTCTGTGCAAGAGTGAAGTAGGCATACGCACGAAGTGTTTTTGCTTCTGAAGCATAGCCGATAGAAGCCTTGTCAGTAGGGTTTGCACCGATGAGTTTCAAAAGTTCATTGCAGGCCTTGATGATCTTGTAGCAGCGAGACCATATAAAAAGTGTGCCTGTAGAGTTATAAACACGGTCGGTATATGTGAGCGAAGAGTTGAAATGGTTGTAGCCACTGTTCTTTGCCACCATGTCCATGCCATCGCTTTCAAGGCGCATGTGGAGTGCAGGAATGCCATAGTCGGTGTGGTCATCCACGGTATTCATCGCACCGATGAGTTCCTGATAGAGTCCTACGGCAAGCACATCAACATTGTCTTTCGATATCTGAGACTCTATTACAGTGGCACCTTCTGGCGCTGTGTCGAGTCCATCGCTACATGCTGTCAGCATTGTTGCAGCAAGTATTATTGATGAAATATATCTTAGTTTCATGATTTTTTGCTTTGTTCTATATATAATATAAGGTGTAGATTTGTCTTCCTTCTCCTTCTCTCACAGGAAGGATGGGGGAGAGTCTTTTAGAAATCAATTGTTACACCTCCCGAAAGGGTTCTGAGTACTGAGTATTCGCTATTGCTACTCGTGGTGAAAGAACGGCGAGGATCAACACCATTGCGCTTTGAGAAGAGAGCGAGGTTGTCTCCCTGGAAGTAAACGCGCACACGATTCAGGCTTGCCTTCTTTGTCCAACGCACTGGAAGCGTGTAGCCCACAGTGATATTGTTGAGACTGAGATAGTCAGAACTGATTATGAAACGGTCTGAGAGATAGCTTCCAAATGAGCTGCTGGCGTCACCGCACAGGCGTGGAACGTTGGTGTTCTTGTTTTCTGGTGTCCATGCGTTGAGGATATCGCGATGCCAGTTCATGCCTGCTGCACTTGTTCCGTTGTGCATAAGGGCTGCATAACCAGAGTCATACATTTGTCCGCCCCACTGATAAGCGAAGCTGAGGCTGAGGTCAATGCCCTTCCATGTGGCAGAAACACCGAAGCCACCATATACGTCTGGCATCACATCACCAATCTCATAGTTTGTGGCATTCTCCCAGTTTGTGGTCTTCTGCTGACCTGTTACGTTGCCTTGTGCGTCGGTAATGTCCTGCCACCATTGAGCAGCACCGGTCTCAGGATCCACTCCTGCCCACTTAGGAAGATACATACTGTACATAGGACCGCCCTCTCTCTTGATGTAAGAACCATCGATGTAAGAGCCGTTGAGTTCAGGAGCAAGCTTCACTATCTCGTTCTTCAGGGCTGTAGCGTTGAAGTTGAGCGAGACGTTAAGTCCGTTCCAATTGTCTACAGCTATGCCGTTAAGGTCGAGTTCTACACCGCGGTTGCGCACCGAACCGATGTTCATGAGCACCGAACTGATACCATTTGATATGGAAACAGGACGTGCATAGAGCATGTCATCTGTCTGACGGTTGAAGTATTCGATGCTACCATTGAGGCGATTGCGGAAGAGATTGAAGTCAACACCGATGTTAAAGTTGCGCGATGTCTCCCAAGTAAGGTCTGGATTTCCTACATAAGACTGCTGCAAAGATATCTGATCGTTGACATCGGTGACGCCATATTGCGTTGCCCAAGCATAGTAGTTGCCAATGTTGTCGTTACCTTGCTCGCCGTAACTTGCCTTCAATTTGAGCAGGTCAACCCACTTTGCCTTGAACCAACTCTCACGGTTAATGAGCCAACCACCACCGATAGACCAGAAATTACCCCATCTGCTTTCCTTTGAGAAGCGTGAAGAACCGTCTCTACGGAAACTGAACGAGCCGAAGTATTTCTCCATATAGTCGTACTGAGCGCGGAAGAGTGTGCCCTGTGTGGCATACTTATTAACGTATGAATTGGTTACAGGGCTGCTGATTGCATTGCCGAGTTCTGGTACTTCATCGCTGAACATGTTTGTCTTCTGACCTGACAATACCATGATGTTCATGCGATAGTATTCCTGACCGAAGAGCACATCGACGGTGTGTTTCTCCGCGAATGTGTTCTTGTATGTGAGCAACCACTGGAGGTTGGTGCTTGTCTGACGCTGATGCGACACGGCAATGATACCTCCCATGTAGGAGTATTGTCCGTAGTGTTTGTTCACAAGATTGTTGATTCGTGAGTCATCCACGAAATAGTTATATGAGAAGCGCCCCTTCAAGCCCTTGAGCACGAGGTCTGCCTCTGCGTAAGCCGATCCGTCGAGGATATTTGACAAAGCGTAACTGTTGTCGAGATTAAGGGCAGATGCAGGGTTGTTGCCTGCTATGAAACTACGACGAATGTTGGAAGATGTACGGTCACCATACTCATATACAGGGTATCCCTTCGAATCTTTCATGATGTTGCCCTTTGCGTCGCGTACATAGAGCGAGTAGATAGGCGCGATATTGTTTGCCACATAGAACACATTGCTCGTCTCACCTGAGCCTGACTGTCCGTCAGGGTCGGAGTATTTATAGTGGGTGAATGAAACGTTTGCACCCACGCGAAGCCACTTCTTGATGTTGTAGTCATTCTTCACGCGTGCTGTGTAACGCTCAAAGCCAGACTTTGGGATAAGTCCAGAGTCATCGATATAGCCGAATGAGAGGTAATAGTTGTTCCTTTCTGTGTTTCCACTGATGCTTGCATTATATTCCTGACGTAGGTTGTGACTGTCGAGAAGCTCGTCGCGCCAGTTGTCAGTGGTGTAGAAATACTGTCCATCGTTGTATCCAAGTGTGGCAGCAGGATTCACACGACCGTTGAGACCGATAAAGTTCTGACCAGCTGGGAAGCTGAACATCTGGTAGCCTACACCGAGACCACTGTCTGTGAAGATGTTCCTGTTGACGTATTTATTTGCTTCTATCTGTGCCTGAGCGGCGCTCATGGTAGATGAAAGCTGATCGTAACGGGCGTTATACATTGCTTTATAGAGTGTTTCCATGTAGGTGAAAGGACTGCTGATGACCTCATAGTCCTTCGTTGCCTTGCTGTTTACACCCCATTTTGCGTCTATCGACACCTGTGCATCGCTCGACTTGCCTCGCTTTGTGGTGATGATGATGACACCATTTGCACCGCGAGCACCATAAAGGGCATTGGCTGCAGCGTCCTTCTGCACGGTCATCGACTCGATGTCTTGTGGGTTGATGGCTGCAATATCGCCGGCGTATGGTGCGCCGTCGACGATGTAGAGTGGCTGATTGCTTGCTACGAACGAACCGATACCGCGGATATATACGGAAGATCCCTCGCCTGGACGACCGGAACTTTTCACCGTCTGCACACCAGCCACCTGACCTGAGAGGGCATCGGTGATGTTTGATGTCTGCACATTCTTAAGTTTCTCTGAGCCGACAACGGATGCCGAACCGGTGAATGCCGACTTCTTTGCCGAACCGAACGCCACTACCATCACTTCTTCGAGCTGGTTAGCGTCTTCTACGAGCACGATATGCATGTTTGGTTTGATGGTGGCTGTGGCGGTTTGCATGCCGATGTAGCTCACTTTAATGCTCTTGGCTGTCGATGGCACCTTTGCCAATTCAAACTTGCCATCGATGTCTGTCGTTGTGGCTATCTTCGTTCCTACGACCTCGACGGTAGCTCCAATCACTGGTTCTTCGTCTGTCTGGAAGACAACGGTGCCGACAATCTTTCTGTCTTGTGCCATCAATGACATTCCAATCATCAGGAAAGTCATGAATAGCAGGATTCTTTTACTAATCATTGGGTCTTAATTATATTTTTTGTTTTTTTCTCTTTACTGAAAATGTTGGTCTAAATAACCTTTGGTCTTTAGGTGTTAGCGTCGTGATGTTTCCATGCTTCTTCTTGTCTTTTTGCATGAATATTCAGTTCAAGGGTGCAAAGTTACAAAAAAAAATCCATACCACATTATTAATAAATAATATTAATTTGAATTATTCTATTTTTAACATATACGAACAATACACATTTGTTGTGAATTTTGTATAATTATTCGGGGGGGGGTAAAATCATTTTGTCAACGTTATTGTTGTTATCCTTACATTTTGTCAAATCAAAGCCTTGTGAGAGTTGCAAATATGCAAAATAATGATAGGACGTACGAAAATCCTTGAATTTTGCCATCTGTGCAATTCGTTGATAATCAGATATAAAAGGATTAACATTTTTTAATCAATGCGCTAAAACTAAGAAATAGTCTCGCGAAATCGCTCTTTTTGCGTTGAAAAAACAGTGCTTTTCCCCTCCTAAAGCATAGCTTTTCCCCTCCTAAAGCATAGCTTTTTGCATCGTGAAGCTCTGTTCTGTGTCGGAATAACTATGCATTAGTGATAAAAAGGACTAAATACCGAAAGGTTATCACAATCCTATGGTTAGGTAAGGTCAGTGATGTTGGAGGTGTGAAAATGTCAAATAGTAAGCTGATAATGAATATTTGTGTCATTTTGTAAACTGATATATTTTACTGTTGGTGTAGCACAAATGTTTTCTTGCTGATAAATTGGTGTGCATTTTGTTATATTTTTGTTCTGTTTATCACCAATTTTTGTCTTTGATTTTAATTTTTGTTGCTTCGTATGCGAATTTTGTTACATTTTAAAAGACAAACAATATAAAAACTTTTAATTTGACAAAATGTAAGTATATCGGAGGTTTGTGCGTAAAAAATGACAAAACGAGCTCAAAATAAAGCAGTTGCGAGAGAATTGATTTGTATCAAAAAGTTATAAAAAAAACAACAAATGCTGTTTGTTGTTATATTATATAATAAGGAATATTAGTAACTTTGCATTCAATTTGTGAGACAAATACAATTACAACCTGCAAGACCAGTGTTCGATCATTCATAAAGTTAACCAAATCAATCGCATTGATTCATTCAAAACTTTTTATGATGGCAGCGTCTTTTCACGATGCCGGAAGGAAACATTTGGATATTAATCATACTACGATCAAATTTAAAATTCTATATTTATTAACTTAATTCATTAACAATCATGCAAAAAATTACAAAGTTTGCTCTGTCACTCGTGATGGCGTTCTTTGCTGTTCTTGCTGTTAATGCCCAGGGAACTTATGCTGTTCAGGTTGACGAAACCCACGCAGCAGGTGATAAAATCACCTCGGTTCCTAACATCACATTGACCTTTGGCGTCAGTGGTGAGGCAGATTTCAAAGCAGGAAAAGCAACAACGACATGGGAAGGTGCGACAGGCACTTACGTTGCTTTCACTGAAGGTAACGGCGTGAACGGCACTGCAACAGCTGGTACCGTTTACTATTTCGAGCCTACCAAGAATGGTACTCTCGAAGTTGCTTATGTACTTAATGCGTCAAAAGCTTTCTACATCCTTGAGGATGGAGTCGCATTGGAAGGCTATGACGGTATTAAGCTTGATGCTAAAGCTTACAAAGCTACAACTTTCAATGTAAAAGGCGGATCTAAGTACTCTGTTTATTGCACAGGTTCTAAGCTCGGTCTCGCTGGATTCACTTACACAGTTGTAGAACCTGCTGGCACAGAGGCTGATCCTATCATCCTCACTGCGGGCGTTCCTGCAAAGGGTCCTAAGGCAGCAACTCAGGATCCAAGCACTTATCAGTGGACTTATCCAACATGGTATCAGTACACAGCAACAAAGGATGGTGTAGTGAAGCTCGACCTCAATGGTATCTACGTGATGGGTAACATCTACGTTGGCGAACAGAGCTATGGTTACTCTTCTTCTGTTATGGTTAAGGCTGGCGACGTTGTTAAGGTTAACCTCGGCGCTCAGACAGATGCTTCTGACAAGACTATCACTCTCAACTTCCGCGAATATGCAGAGGGTGAAACTATTGAAACAGCAAAAGCTCTCGTAGAGGGTAACAATGCTATTGCTAACATCGGAAATGGTGAACCTGCTAACTACTACAAGTTCGCTGTTCCTGCTGGCAAGAAAATGACAATCACATTCGACGGTTATCCTTCTGCTTCCCTTCTCGTAGGTGAGGAAGAGACTAAGATCGAAATGAATGGTTCTTATCAGTATGAGGGTTCTTACAACAATGCTGGCGAGACTGAAACTGTTGTTTACGTCAAGGTTGCAGTTCTCTCTTCAGCTTGCAACGCAACAGTTGCTCTCTCTGATGCAGCTCCTGAACTCCCTGCTATCACAAAGATGGGACAGCCGGTAGTTTATGTTGGTGAGAACGTTCTTAGTGAGGGTGCCGTACTTGATGAGGCTCCTTACTATCTCCGCGTTATGTTCCCAGAGACAGACGCTCAGCCTTCTGATATCGTTAATGCTTCAATTATGATATTCGAGACTGACGCTGAAGGCAATCCTACAGGTTCTCCTCTCAATATGGAGAAGTATGAATATACAAGCAATATCGAGACTGGTATCGCTGTGACTGGTGTTAAGTTTGAGGCTGGCAAGTCTTACAAGGGTCAGCTCTCTGCTGTAAACATTCGTGAGGTTGCTGATCTTGGCTATCGTAAGGAATATGCGTACTCATTCCCTAACGGTACAGAAAATCCAACAAATATCACTACACAGATAAACTTCTCTGTTAAGGGTTCTACAGCAACTCCATTCGACCTCGCAGGTGTTGTAATGAACTGGAAGGGCGAGGAGATCGCAGCTGGTTCTGAGGTTGACGCACTCTCATACTCTTATGCAATCTCTACAGACAAGGCAATCGCAGCAGGCGAGGGCCGTATCGAGTTCAAGGACGCAGAGGGTAACGGTATCGGCGTAGGTTCTCTCAACGCTGAGGCAAAGACAATCTCGTTCATGAGCTTCGGTGAGAACGGTTACACAACTCCAGGTGCTTACACACTCGTAATCCCAGCAGGTGCAATCGTTGACGCAGAGGGCAACCCATGCAACGAGCTCACAGCTACATGGACAGTAAAGGAGCAGTCAGAGAAGACTCCATTCGACCTCGCAGGTGTTGTAATGAACTGGAAGGGCGAGGAGATCGCAGCAGGTTCTGAGGTTGACGCACTCTCATACTCTTATGCAATCTCTACAGACAAGGCAATCGCAGCAGGCGAGGGCCGTATCGAGTTCAAGGACGCAGAGGGTAACGGTATCGGCGTAGGTTCTCTCAACGCTGAGGCAAAGAC
>JAZQOH010000081.1:0-85198 GCA_045627725.1 Prevotella sp.
GCGTACAGCATTGCAACTAACTGATATACAGTATTTCTAATAACCGCAAGGTTGCGTCTAACCTTGCGTCAACCTTACTCCCAACCTTGCGTTTTTTAGAGAAGTGTGTTTGTACCAAACAGAATTCGTTTCTCACGGTGGAAACGAGTGTTTCCCACGGAGGAAACGAAAATAAGACGCTATAAGTCGATGTGATTTACTTCTACCTCACCACCGAGGAACATGGCTGCACATTCCTGAAAACGGTCGGGATTTTCCGTTGTGAAATATTGGGTGGTGGAGTTCTTGGTGCATTGTGCGTCCATCTCTGGATGGCGGTGAAGATACTCCTCGAGGCTTGTGGCTACATATTCGCCTTGCGGAATAATGGCAATATGCTCTGGAACGGCCTTCTTCAGAGCGTTCATGAGAAGAGGGTAGTGGGTGCAGCCAAGGATGATGGCATCTATCTGCGGATCCTTTGCAAGGAGTTGGTCGATGCGCTTCTTAACGAAGAATGCGGCACCTTCGGACTCTGCCTCGCCTGCTTCTACGATGGCTGCCCAAAGGGGACAAGGCTGTCCGGTGACGGTGATGTCAGGAAAGAACTTCTCTATCTCCAGCTGATAGGACTCAGAGCGGACAGTGCCTTCCGTGGCAACGATGCCTACGTGGCGAGTCTTGGTGAGATTGCCTATCACTTCCACAGTGGGACGTATGACGCCAAGCACCCTGCGGTCAGGATAGGTGATAGGAAGATCGTTCTGCTGGATGGTGCGGAGCGCCTTGGCAGAGGCTGTATTGCAGCCAAGGATGACTAGGTGACATCCCATCTCAAAGAGTTTCATTACTGCCTGAGAGGTGAAGTCATAGACGACGTCGAAGGAACGTGGACCATAAGGGGCGCGAGCATTGTCTCCGAGATACATGAAATCATACTCAGGCAACTGCTTGCGCAACTGCTTGAGAATGGTGAGACCACCATATCCGGAATCAAAAACGCCTATAGGTCCCATTATTTCAAGGAATCGATGATGAGTGTGGTGATGTCCTCTGCCATCGTTGGATTAAGATAAGGACAGGCATTACTGTCGGTATTCACAACCATAGCGTAGGCACGTTCTTCTGCAACCCTTTTTATGGTAGCAGATAGTTTTTCCTTAAGAGGCGTCATGGCATCATTCTCTGCCTGAGCCATTAGGCGGGCTGCTTCCTGACGGAATGCTACATTTCGTTCCATCATCGTCTGGAGTTCGCTCTGTCGCTTTTCGCGGATGGCAGCAGCCATATTATGCTGTTCCTCAAGGAAGGTCTCATATTTCTCATTGAACTCCTTTTCGCCTTTCTTCATCTCATCATCATACTGAGAACGCAATGCCTTCAGGTTAGCCTGTGCGATGGAGTATTCTGGCATGGCACACAGAGCCTCTTCATAGCTGAAATAGCCAATCATGATTTGGGCAGCTGTGGGCTGTGTCTGTTGTGTCATCTGCTCTTCCTGAGCAAAGGCTTGCAGGGAAAGGGCTATCAAGGATAATATGAGAAAAAAAGTCTTTCGCATAATAAAGAAAAACTGAAAGAAAATTACCAGTGATTAACAGAAAATATTCTGTCTATTTCCTGATAATTTTCTTTCAAATATCACTTGTTACTTTTGTCTTATTACTTAAGCTTTGCCATTTCGGCCTTTACCTCTGCAGTTACATCCTTAGAACCTGTACCTACATAGAGAGCAGCGCCCTTCTCAAAGATGTAAGTGTACTGACCTGTCTTACCAACGTTCTGGATAGCTGTCTGTACCTTCTGATATACAGGCTGCATCTTCTCAGTCTGCTGCTTCTGCATTTCCTGCTGGTTCATCTGGTATGTCTGCTGAATCTTAGCATACATCTCCTGAAGAGCAGCCTCTTCCTCCTGCTGCTTTGTAGCACTCATAGTAGCTTTTACCTTCTCATACTCCTCAGCCTTGCGCTGGAGCTCGTCCTGCATAGCCTTGAGGTCATTCTCAAACTGCTGTGCTGTAGCCTTGAGTTCACCCTCGATCTTTGCGAGTTCAGGGAGTGTAGAGATAATGCTCTGTGTGTCAACGTGACCGAACTTCTGTGCCATCACCGCCATAGGAGCGAGAAGCATCAACATTACGATAATCTTTTTCATTTTTTTGTTTTGTTTTTGTTTTTATTTTTGATTTGTTTTTTTCTTTCTAGTTTCTCTAGGCTTTCTAGGTATTCTAGGTTTACTAGGCTTACTATATTACTGAACGCTGTAGCCGAGTTTCTGAAGCACCTCATTGGAGATGTCAATCTTTGGAGATGCGTAGATCATTCCGTTATCGCTGGCACGATCCATTACCATGGAATAGCCGCGGAGATCGGCAATATCCTTCACTGCATTGTAGATCTCTTTCTGGATAGGCGACATCAGCGACTCACGCTTTTTGAAGAGCTCGCCTTCTGGACCGAAATACTTCTTCTTGAGGTCTGCTGCCTCCTTCTCCTTCTGAACGATAGCCTCTTGCTTTGCCTGCTTCTGCTCCTGTGAGAGGAAAACGACCTCATTCTGGTAGTTCTTATACATGGTGCCAGCCTCAGTGTTGAGAGCCTCCACCTCTGCCTGCCATTTGCGCGATACCTGATTCAGCTGCTCGTTGGCACGCTCGTATGCAGGGATATTCTTGAGAATATACTCCATATCGATGAGGGCAAATTTCTGTGCTGATGCTCCCATCACAACTGCTATCAAGCAGAATAATGATAATAATACTCTTTTCATATCTTTCTGTTTTATTTGTTAAACCCGATGCAAAGGTATATCTTTCAATACAGTATGCAAAGAGGATTTTTCTATTTCATATAGGGAAAACCCTATGAATTCTGTTAGAACTCCTGTCCGAGGATGAAGTGGAACTGACTGCCTCCTCGTGATCCATATACCTTGTCGAAGCCGTAAGCCCAGTCGATACCCATAAGACCTACCATTGGGAGGAAGATACGAACACCGGCACCGGCGCTACGCTTCATATCGAATGGATTGAACTTCTTGACATCGTTCCATGCATTACCTGCCTCAGCAAATGCAAGACCATAGATAGTAGTATTGCCAAGCATGAATGGATAGCGAAGCTCAACAGAGAAGCGGTCGTAGGCATAGCCCTCCTGATAGTAAGGAGTGAGCGAGCCATTCTCATAACCACGGAGTCCGATAGTCTCCTCAGCATAGCTTGTGGAATAGCCTGACATACCGTCACCACCCATATAGAAGGTTTCGAATGGTGACTTCTTATATTTGTTGTAGGAACCAAGGATACCGAGCTCTACGCGAGTCATGAGCACGAAACACTTTGTGCCGCCAGAGAGAGCGGTATATGTCTTTGAACGGAACTTCCACTTATGATATTCAATCCAGCGATATTTCTCCTGCTGTTCCTTCTGATATGTGCTTGAGTTTACGTCTGTAGCAAGATTCTGGTAGTTCTTGTTATCGAACGCAGACCAAGGTGGGGTGATGGTAACGGATGCTTCAAACTCTGAACCATGGCGTGGGAAGAGCTGGTTGTCGGTAGAGTGACGAGCCAGTGTAAGTCCGAGGTTAAGGTTGTTGCTGTTACCCGTCTTGATGAGGAAGTAGTTCCAGTTCTTCAGCATATAGCGGGTAAATGAGAGAGACAGCGAGAGAGTGAAATAGTCATCAGGCCAGCGCAGACGCTTGCCGAGGCCGACAGAAGCACCGAAGAGCTGAATATACTTGTCTGGATCGTAATAGTTCTCGTAGTTATTGTAATAGCCACCATAGTTGTATGAGCCGTAGCCATACATATAGTTATAGTAGTTGTTCAGATAACCTGAGTTATAGTAGTTGGAGTTTACGTCGGTCTGCTTTGAATAGAACACATTGACGCTGAACTGCAATGGACGCTTGCTTCCAAACCATGCTGTTGAGTAGCCAGCATTGTATGACTGATAGTAGGTACCATTGGTCTGTGCGCCGATGGAGAGAGTCTCACCGTCACCGATAGGCATAATGCCACGATGCTCCTTGTTCTTGTTGAACAGGTTTGCCATCGAGAAGTTGTTCAGTTTCAAACCGATACGACCGATGACACCAGTCTGTCCCCAGCCAAGCGAGAACTCAATCTGGTCATTGGATTTCTGCTCCAGATCCCAGTTGATATCCACTGTACCGTCCTCATAGTTAGGCTTTACGTCAGGGTTTACCTTCTCAGGGTCGAAGTGTCCCATGGAAGCAAGCTCACGTGCAGAACGCATAAGGGCATCCTTTGAGAAGAGATCGCCAGGCTTTGTGCGAAGCTCACGACGTACAACATTCTCATACAGGCGGTTGTTGCCGGAAATACGCACATGGGAAACGTGAGCCTGATTACCCTCGAAGATACGCATCTCAAGGTCGATGCTATCACCTACGACGTTCACCTCAGTTGGCTGAAGGTTATAGAAGAGATAACCATTGTTCCAATATGCATTGCCCACAGCATCATCGTCCTCAGAGAGACGCTTGTTGAGAAGCTTCTGGTTATACACATCGCCCTTCTTCATGGTGAGCAATGCGTTGAGGTAGTTAGAGCTATACACGGTGTTACCCACCCAGGTGACGTTGCGGAGGTAATATTTCTGTCCCTCTTCCACCTTGATGAAAACATCGACGTGGCGGTCATCATAGGTGCTTACACTATCGAGAAGAATTGTAGCATCACGATAGCCCAGCTCGTTATACTTTGCTATGAGGTTATTCTTATCCTCCTTGAAACGCTCTGGAGTGAATTTCTTCGCCTTGAAGAAGCTGTACAGCTTGCCAGCCTCGTTGGTCTTTGAAAGTGCACCCTTGGTGAAGAGCTGACCTTTAATCTTCTTGAGAGACAGCATCTCGTTGCCTTCAATAGTGATCTTATGCACCTTCGTCTTCATCTTCTTATCAACGTCAACATCGAGGATGACGTGATTCTTCTCCGTCACATCATCACGCTGGCGTATGGTGATCTCGGCATTCTTGAAGCCCTTGTCATCGAAGTACTTCTTAGCGAGAGTCTTAGCACGGTCAATCATGTTAGGAGTAATCTGCGAACCTTTCAGCAGACCGAGCTTGTTCTCCATATCCTCGCGCTCCGACTTCTTTAGACCTGTATAGTTGATAGTGCTCACGCGAGGACGGGTCTTGAGGTATATGTGGAGATATACATCCTCACCGATGATGGAATCGGCAGCAATCTTCACCTCAGAGAACAATCCATGACGCCAGTAGCGCTTCACGGCATCCGTTATCTCATTGCCAGGAAGAGTTACCTCCTGACCTATGGTGAGTCCAGAGATGCTGGTCAGCATATAATCCTCGTAACCATCTACTCCGCTTACGGCGATGCCACGGATAATACACTCACGTGGCTGACCGGCATAGGAGAGGTCAGGATTTACAATCTTGTCTTGAGCGTTGGTATGGATAATGAATAATGAGGATTGAAGAACCATCATCACCATCATCAGCCAAAGTCTTTTTGCCATTGTGATATATAAAAATTACTAATTACTAATTATGAATTACTTAGTTACATTATATTGACGAACTAATTAATTTTCCTCTTCTTCCACCTGCGCCTCGGTCTTGCCGAAACGACGCTGGCGCGACTGATAGTCCTCTATGGCTTTGTGGAGATCCTCCTCATGGAAATCAGGCCAATAGGTATCGCAGAAATACAGTTCAGAATATGCTATCTGCCACAACAGGTAGTTGCTTATGCGCTGCTCACCGCCTGTACGTATAAGCAGTTCAGGATCAGGCATGAAGCTTGTCTGCAGATGAGCGCTGATGGCATCCTCGGTGATGTCGTTGAGAGCAAGCTTTCCTTCGCTGACCTCGCGCGCCATATCGCCCACCATCTTTGCTATCTCCCATCGGGAAGAGTAGCTTAATGCAACTACCAGCGTCATAGTATCGTTGGCGGCAGTATGCTCCATAGTCTCCTTCAGTTTCTGCTGAACAGCCTCTGGCAGACGCTGCATATCACCGATTACCAGGAAACGAATGTTATTCTTCATAAATATCTCATCCTCGAGAGAAGAGAGAACGAGTCCCATAAGTGCAGAGATTTCATCTGCAGGACGATTCCAGTTCTCGGTAGAGAAGGTGTAGAGAGTGAGGAACTTTACTCCGAGGCGTGCACACTCTGGTGTAATTCGGCGTACGGTCTCCACTCCTGCCTGATGTCCGTATGAGCGAGGCTTACCCTTTGCCGTAGCCCAACGTCCGTTACCATCCATGATGACGGCTATATGCTGTGGTATGCGTGTCTTATCTAACATGCTAAATCTATGTTGTTCTAAATTTACTTTCTCGTTTATCTTTACGTCTTTCTCTCTTTCTTCTCTCTTCACTCTTTCACCTTTTAAAAGTCCTTGTTGCAGGTCTTGCATTTCTCCCAGAAGCTGTATGTCAGGGTTACCTGCAGGTTGCTGTAGCAGTCGGTATTCTTGAATATGCCACTACTGTTGATGCGGTAAGGGTCTCTCACGCCATCGAGTTTGTCGGAGAGGGAGAAATGTATCATCCACTCCAATCCGAGGTTTACTCTCTCTGCCACCTTGTATTTCACGCCCAAGCCCACTGGAAGATTGGCGGTGAAGACTCCCTTCCTGCCTGATGTCTCTGGCGTCCCGAAGAGATTATCTTCGCGTTGCTTATCCTTGTATGCAAGGTCCATCCATTCTTTCGGACAGTTTGCATAGGTGAAACCAAAGCCGATGGCGATAAAAGGCGTCAGCTTCTTCGAACCTCGATAGTCGCGTCCCGTTCCGTAGGGGAAGAAATTATACTCATACATTGCGCCGAAGTCGATGAGAGAGTTAGAGAACGAATAGTCCTCGCGGGCAGATTCGTTATAGTTTTGCGTGTTCAGGTCGGGATAGAATGTCTGCACACTCTTCGCCTTGCCCTTTATCTTTCCATAGCCGAGCGAGAAGCGCAGGGCACTATATGGATTTATCACACGGCGCAGAAGAATCATCGCCGTGGGCGACATGTTCTCTCCCGAGAGGATAGAGCCATTGAAGTCGCCTTCATACGTCATCATTCCTACACCACCGCCTATCTCCATACGATATTCCGGATCATCCTGTGCCATAGCAAGGGAACAGGAGAAGAGGAGAAGGAGGAGGGAAAGGTGTATCTGACGCATTATCTTATCTTCTTTAATTCAAATATCGCAGGTGCTCAATACATTAATTATATATGCGCGCACGCGAAACATTCACGTTTACTCTCCTATGTATCCAGGTGCTTTCTTCCATCCAAGTTTGTTGAGACGTCCGCGCCACACCTGTCCACTTCCTGTTGATATTATCCAGAGATACTTATCTTTGTCGGAGGCAATCGTTGCATTTGTAGCACTGAAGCCTACAGGAAGGGTGAATCGATAATCTGAATGCCATGTTATGCCGCAATCAATGGAGTAGTAGATTTGCGTGAATCCTTCGTTCTTGCATGTTGCCAAACCTTTACCGCCAATGGCGAGGAGACCATCTGAATAAGGAGTAGCAGAAAGACCTGAGAGGCAAGGGAGTTTCTTGTAGTTGAAGCTCTCAAACTCCTGATATGCCCAAGGCTGTACCTTTGTCTTGTCTGTTTCCACTATCTTGCTCCATACCACGCATGCTGTATCGTTCTTGTTAATATCGGATTCCAAACGGTTTCCTATCATTACGATGCGATATACATCGCTGTTGGTATCCGTAACCTTGGCAATAGCGCTGATGTCCTGTGCTGGAAGATTTGCCTTGTCGCTATCCTTTACGTCATTTTTCCAACTATTACCACCATCGAGCGAAACGATTATGTCACCGTCAAGAGAGATGGCATAGAGTTCCTTTTCGCATGCTCCAACGAGTTGCTTGACACCAGCTGCAGGCATAGTAGTCCAGGAATTGCCGTTAGCGGAAGTATAGATTGTTTCATTATCGGCAACATAGAGTGAAGCGTCACTAACGACAAACGATGCATTTGCAGAGAGGTTTGCAGGCAGAGATACTTCAGACCATGAATTGCCATCGGCAGTTGCAGTCTTTATGAGTTCCGCCTTTGTAGAGGTAGTTCCGAGCAGATACAAATCATTGCCGAAAGCGAGAGCCTTGACCTTTGAGTAAGAAGCAATCTTCGTATTGTCTGCAAGGCGTGACCAGCGGAATGAATCTGCATATTCCTTATGTGCGGAAAGGGATACGGTATATTTCTGCGAATACTTTCCTGACTGAGAATACACGATAATCTCGCGTGGACTTGAGAAATCGATGGAGTCGGCATTGCTGATGGTGAAGATACTATCGCTCGTTAGACTCTTCAACACTGGAATTCCGCTATTCTTTGTGTTCACGGTCATGAGCACGTGAGCCAAATCGGTGCCAGCAGGCAGCGAGTCAACATTATACACTTCGCGCTTCTGCTGGTCAATATACATAGGATAGCTGCTTCCTGTTACGGAACCAGTATATACACTATCAGCACCAGACTTCGACTTGGTGTGAAAGTAGCACTTAAGCGTGCCGAGTGTTACGGACGAAATCGCCGTATCGTCATAAACAATATATTCCGTGTCATCACCACCAAGACACGAAGACATAACGCACACTACGGAAAAGAGTAGTGCGAGGGCTTTTATTTTCAACCTCATTTTCAAATATAAGAATTCAATTTCGAAATTTGTCTGCAAAATTAATTAGAAAATCCCAAAAAACATAGTAATTTGCTCTTAATATTATGAAAATAATATTTTTTTAAGTTTAGTTTACGAAAAAAAGTCCCTTTTACACTAAAAGAGTGCAAAAGGGACTGTTGTAATGATATTGTCAATTGTTAATTGTCAATCGTCAATTGAATTTACTTAGGCTGCTTGCCGATGTAAGCGAGGATACCGCCGTCAACATAGAGAACATGACCGTTTACAGCATCAGATGCCTTTGAAGCAAGGAATACTGCAGGACCACCGAGCTCAGAAGGATCGAGCCAACGACCAGCAGGTGTCTTAGCGCAGATGAATGAGTCGAATGGATGACGAGAACCGTCAGCCTGACGCTCGCGGAGAGGAGCTGTCTGTGGAGTAGCGATATAGCCAGGGCCAATGCCGTTACACTGGATGTTGTACTCACCATACTCAGAGCAGATGTTACGTGTGAGCATCTTCAGACCACCCTTAGCGGCAGCGTATGCAGATACAGTCTCACGACCAAGTTCTGACATCATAGAGCAGATGTTGATAATCTTACCTTCCTTGCGCTCCATCATCTCTGGGAGAACTGCTGCAGAGCAGATATATGGTGCAACGAGGTCGATGTCGATAACCTGCTGGAACTCAGCGCGCTTCATCTCGTGCATTGGAATGCGCTTGATGATGCCGGCATTGTTTACGAGGATGTCTATCTGACCTACCTCAGCGTGGATTTTCTCAACGAGAGCCTTTACGCCTTCTTCGTCAGTAACGTCGCAAACATAACCCTTCACGTTCTCAATACCTGCCTCCTTATAGTTGGCAAGACCACGCTCGAGTGCAGCCTCATTGATATCATTGAAAATAATGGTCTTAGCACCAGCAGCAACGAATGCCTTTGCGATGTTGAAACCGATACCGTAGGAAGCGCCTGTGATCCAAGCGTTCTTTCCCTCAAGAGAGAAATCTTTTAAGCCTGTCATAATGATTTAAGATTTACGATTAATATTTAGTTGTCTGTATTAGCAATAGTTTTTCCACTTGCTACTATATTTTCGGCAAAGATAATAAAAAAAATCGTATTACCAAACATATAGCAATACGATTTATGATTATTTATACAAATTACCAGATTGCGTGTCAGGAATTACTTCCTGCCGAAGTCTGCAGGTATCTCGCCCCACTTATCCGTCTCCCATTTGATGATAGGATTGCTATAAGTGTTTGTACGGAGCCATTTCTCTGCTCTTTCTATCATCTGATAGAGCTCTTCCGTCTTCTCATTACGTTCAAGAGTTGTCTTGCATTTGCGGCGGCTCACCCACAGTTGCGCATTGACAGAGTCGCTGTAGATAGGCATCAGAGGCAGGTTTTTCTGCTTAAGTAGTGCAAGTCCATGAACGATGGCAAGGAATTCTCCGATGTTGTTAGTGCCATGCACAGGACCATAATGGAAGATCTCCTTGCCCGTTTGAAGATAGACACCGCGATATTCCATGGCACCAGGATTGCCTGAGCAAGCTGCATCCACGGCAATGGCAGATAAAAGCCATTCAGCCCCTCTCCCCTTACCCTCCCCCGAGGGGGAAGGAGTGGGCACATTTGAGGGTTCAGAAGTTTCCTCTAACTCTCCCTGAGGGGAGACTTCTTTAGTTACATTTGAGCGCTCATTACTATCAACGCCCTCCCCCTCGGGGCAGGGTAAGGGGAGAGGGGCTGAAGAGGGTAAGGGGAGAGGGGCTCCATTATAATACGCCTCTTCAGCCTCCTCCAGCGTCTTGTAAGCCTTATACTTCGCCCCTGGGAAACCGTTTACAGCCTCCTGACAAGCCTCCCACGAAGTAAAAACTCCTTCGGAAGCACCTTCCCAAACAACGTAGTATTTCTGCTTCATCCTTACATTCTCTCCGGTACCTCAATGCCGAGCAATGCCATACCATTCTTCAAGGTCTTGGCAACGTTGGCAGCGAGCATGAGACGGAACTTCTTCTGCTCCTCCGTCTCTGCGTTGAGGATAGAGAAATCATGATAGAACTGGTTGAAAGCCTTGGTCAGCTCATAGCAGTAGTTGGCTATGCCTGAAGGACTGTAGTCCTTGCCTGCCTGTGCCACAGCAGCACCATACTCCGAAATCTTCTGGATAAGGTCTATCTCCTTCTGTGCAGGAGAGTAACCTCCGAGTTCGCCGTATGCGATGCCAGCCTCAGCAGCCTTACGCATGATAGAGCGGATACGAGCGTAGGTATATTGGATGAACGGACCTGTATTGCCATTGAAGTCGATAGACTCCTCTGGGTTGAAGAGCATGTTCTTACGTGCATCCACCTTCAGGATGAAGTACTTCAGTGCACCCATGCCAACGATGCGTGCAACCTCCTGACGCTCTTCCTCTGTCATATCGCCGAACTTACCCAGCTCATCACTCGTCTTACGTGCATCGGCTATCATCGTTGCAATGAGGTCGTCAGCGTCAACGACGGTTCCTTCGCGCGACTTCATCTTACCGTTAGGCAGTTCCACCATGCCGTAAGAGAAGTGTACGAGGTCCTTGCCCCACTTGAAGCCGAGCTTGTCGAGAAGGATGGAGAGTACCTGGAAGTGGTAGTTCTGCTCATTGCCTACGACATATATCATCTGGTCGATAGGGAAGTCCTGGAAACGGAGCTTCGCAGTACCGATGTCCTGTGTCATATAAACAGATGTGCCGTCGCTACGGAGAAGAAGTTTCTCGTCGAGTCCCTCGCCTGTGAGGTCAGCCCACACCGAGTTGTCAGGGCGACGATAGAAGAATCCCTTCTCGAGACCTTCCTCTACCTTGTCCTTACCCTCGAGGTATGTGTTTGACTCGTAGTATATCTTGTCGAAACCAACGCCGAGTGCCTTGTATGTCTCATCGAATCCTGCATACACCCACTCGTTCATCTTAGCCCAGAGACCGCGCACCTCAGGATCATTCTGCTCCCACTTCACGAGCATGTCGTGAGCCTCCTTGATGAGTGGAGCCTCCTGCTTTGCCTTCTCCTTGATAGCTTCAGCGCGCTTTTCTGCATCCTCTATCTCCGAGAAGAGATTCTCTGCCTCATACTGCTTAACGAGTTCTGCAATCTCCTCGCGGTAGTGCTTGTCGAAGGCTACATAGTAGTCACCGATGAGATGGTCACCTTTCTTGCCAGATGTCTCAGGTGTCTCGCCATTGCCATACTTGAGCCAAGCGAGCATAGACTTACAGATATGGATACCACGGTCGTTGACGATGTTTGTCTTCACCACCTTATTGCCATTTGCCTCCATAATCTGCGCGAGCGACCAGCCAAGCAGGTTGTTGCGCACATGACCGAGATGGAGAGGCTTGTTGGTGTTAGGCGAAGAGTACTCAATCATCACCAGCGGACTATCCTCAGTTGCCTTCTTCTCACCATAGTGAGGATCAGCATCGATAGTCTTGAGAAGATCCACCCATACATCATTGTTGATGCAGAGGTTGAGGAATCCCTTCACCACATTATACTTTGACACGGCAGCGCAGTTCTCTACGAGGTAGTCGCCAATCTCAGCAGCAACAGCCTCCGGACTCTTGCGAGCCATCTTCACGAATGGGAAGACCACGAGAGTGAGGTTGCCCTCAAACTCTGCACGTGTCTTCTGCAACTGTGCCATCTTCTCTGGCACCTCCTGACCGTAGAGTGCCTTTACGGCTTCCAGTACGGATGAAATTATCTGATTTTCCATTGTTCTTATCCTACCTGACTTCCTGGTTTCACATCCTTTGACGTTGTTGTCACGCTGAGCGTGCCGTCATAGTTTACTGCAGAGAGAATCATGCCCTGGCTCTCCTCGCCCATCATCTTGCGTGGAGCGAAGTTGGCAACGAAGAGTACCTGCTTTCCTACGAGTTCCTGCGGATCCTCATAGTATGCAGCAATGCCCGAGAGAATGGTGCGACCATCCTTCGTTCCATCATCGATATGGAACTTAAGGAGCTTCTTTGACTTCTTCACTTTCTCGCATGATGTCACGAGACCAACGCGGATGTCGAGCTTCTCGAAGGTATCAAAGTCAACGTTTTCCTTCACTGGTTCTGGCTCATAAGCCTCTGCCTCGTTTGCCTTCTTAGTGTCCTCAAGCTTCTGAAGCTGAGCATCGATGACGGTGTCCTCAATCTTCTCGAAGAGCAATGAAGGCTCAGCAAGCTGCTTTCCTGCTGGGAGAATGTCCATAGCGCCGAGCTGCTCCCAGTCGAAAGTGTCGAGGTTTATCATTCCGCGGAGCTTCGCAGAAGAGAATGGGAGGAATGGTTCGAAGGCGATGGCGAGGTTTGCTGTGAGCTGCAGACAAACGAAGAGGATTGTCTCCACGCGCTTTGGATCGGTCTTCCATACCTTCCAAGGCTCACACTCGGTGATGTAGCGGTTGCCGATGCGTGCAAGGTTCATTGCCTCCTTCTGTGCCTCGCGGAACTTGAACTGGTCGAGGAGTGCCTCTACGTTAGCCTTTACGTCCTTGAACTCTGCGATAGCCTGCTTGTCAACGTCCTGAAGCTCGCCGCACTCTGGCACGATGCCGTTGAAATACTTCTTCGTAAGCTGCAGGGCGCGGTTTACGAAGTTGCCATAGATAGCCACGAGCTCTGAGTTATTGCGCTCCTGGAAATCCTTCCATGTGAAGTTGTTGTCCTTTGTCTCAGGAGCATTTGCTGTGAGCACATAGCGCAATACGTCCTGCTTTCCTGGGAGGTCAACGAGGTATTCGTGGAGCCATACAGCCCAGTTGCGCGATGTAGATATCTTGTCGTTCTCAAGGTTGAGGAACTCATTGGCTGGCACGTTCTCTGGCATGATGTAGTCGCCGTGTGCCTTCATCATTGTTGGGAAGATGAGGCAGTGGAACACGATGTTGTCCTTACCGATGAAATGGATAAGGCGTGTATCCTCATCTTGCCACCACTTCTGCCATGTACCCCATTTCTCTGGGTCCTTCTCGCAGAGTTCCTTGGTGTTTGACACGTAGCCGATAGGCGCATCAAACCACACATAGAGCACCTTGCCCTCTGCTCCTTCCACAGGAACAGGGATGCCCCAGTCGAGGTCGCGGGTCATTGCGCGTGGCTGGAGGTCCATGTCGAGCCATGACTTACACTGTCCATATACATTAGAGCGCCACTCCTTGTGTCCCTCAAGAATCCACTGCTTCAGCGATTCTTGATGCTTGCCGAGTGGGAGGTACCAGTTCTTGGTAGCCTTCTTTATGAGGCCGTTGCCTGGGTTGTTCTTGTTTGTCGGATTGATGAGCTCATCAGGAGAGAGCGTAGCGCCACACTTCTCGCACTGGTCGCCGTAAGCGCCCTCTGCGCCGCAGCGTGGACATGTGCCTACGATGTTACGGTCGGTGAGGAATTCGCCTGTCACCTCGTCGCAGTACTGTTCCTCTATCTGCTCAACGAGTTCGCCCTTGTCATAGAGAGTGCGGAAGAAATCAGAGGCAAACTTATGATGTATGTCACTTGTTGTGCGTGAGTAAATATCGAAAGAGATACCGAAGTCCTCGAATGACTTCTTGATCATCTCGTGATAGCGGTCAACAACCTCCTGTACGGTGATGCCTTCCTTGCGTGCACGGATAGTGACAGGCACACCGTGCTCATCACTTCCACCGATGAATACCACCTCCTTTTTCTTCAGACGGAGATAGCGAACGTATATATCTGCTGGTACATAGACGCCTGCGAGGTGTCCGATGTGAATGCCGCCGTTTGCGTATGGCAAGGCAGCTGTCACAGTAGTGCGCTTATATTGTTTCTGTTCCATATTATATGATTTTTATTTATTGGGTTGCAAAATTACTAAAATTATTCGGAATATAGAAATTTTACAGTGATTATTTGGATGCCTTCATATTTCTTGGATGATGAAGGAGTATTTCCTCACGTAATGTGCTCATATCTATGTGGGTATATATCTCCGTCGTGGAGATTTTCTCATGGCCGAGCAACGCCTGAATGACGCGCAGGTCTGCTCCGCCTTCGAGCAATGCCGTAGCAAAGCTGTGACGCAGCGTATGAGGCGATATTGTCTTCTGTATTCCAGCCATCAGCGCCTGCTGCTTTATCATTATAAGTATCATAGTACGAGTGAGATGCGCTCCACGGCGGTTCAGGAATACATAGTCTTCCTCGCCCTTCTTTATGTTCGTCATCAGGTTGCGGTCTATAAACCATAATTTGAGCTCCTTTATGGCGCGGGGGGAGATAGGCACGAGGCGTTCCTTCGAGCCCTTACCCAGCACTCTTATGTAGCCTTCATCGAGATACAGATGCGACAGGGTAAGATTAACGAGTTCCGACACTCGTAATCCGCAGGAGAACAGCACCTCCACTATCGCCTTGTTCCTCTGTCCTTCCCATTTCGATAGGTCGATGCTCGTCTCCAGCATATCAACTTCCTTCGTCGAAAGTACCTCCGGCAGATGCTTTGCCTGCGTAGGAGATTCAAGCAGTTCGCTGGGGTCGCTCTCCACGAAACCATCAAGGAGAAGGAAGCGATAGAAAGATCTCACTCCGCTCAATATCCTTGCCTGTGAGCGAGGTGATATGCCGAGGTCATACAATGCTCCGCAAAATTCCTCCAAGTCGCGAAGCGTCGCCTTCTCCGGCTGCAATTCGCGAGAGTCGAGAAAGGAGACAAGTTTTTCCAAATCAAGGAAATACGCCTCCACGGTATTCTCCGACAATCCACGTTCCAGTCGCAGATAGTTCCTGTATGCCTTAAACATTTTCCTTTCTTCCATACGATGAAAAATTATTGATATGCTCTTATTATGACAAGAGTTATTTTCCTCAATTGTTGTTAGAATTCCATGTTTGACTGCAAAGGTAAGTCTTTTCTTCCAATCTTCCAAATTGCATCGTCTGCTTTTTCCTTAGTTAGTGTCATATATGCGATTTGTAATGTCCATTTTGCAATTTCGGAGATTGCAAAAGTAGGAAAAATACAAGGTTATGAAAAAAAAGTACAAAAAACATTTTGATATATGTCAATCTTTTCTTACCTTTGCAAATGTTATCCGGCAACCCAATCATTGTTATACCCTTAAAGATACTATTAATAAACGCATACGGAACACAACTACTAATATGAAACCTTACATAAAATCCTGACTGTCGGACAACCAAATACTCAACATCTCCTGAGAAGGAGAATATGAAAAAACGAAATGTCACCCATCTCAACGGAGATAGGTGACATTTTCATTATATTGGTAAGTGATTGTCAGACTTACTTCATCTGATAACCATTTACAGAGTACTTCTTACCGTTCTTCACGATAACGATCTTACCGTTCTCAACAAACTTACCGATTACGTTAGCGTTGTTGATAGCTACATTTGAGATGCCATCAGGAACGTCAACGATCTCAGCGTCGATGTAGTAGATGTGGCAACCGTTAGTGTTTGTTACTACAACGTCAACAACCTCAGTCTCACCAGTAACAGTCCATGACTGCTCCTCGAATACTGTTGGAGCTGCTGGATTCTCAGCTACGTTTGTGAGAGTAACGCCACGACCTTCAGCTGGCTTGTGTGACTCAACACCCATCTTGATGGTAGAACCAACCTTTACGTTCTTGATTGTGAAGTAAGCAATATTCTTACCACCGAGCCAGAGATACTGAGCACCATGGTATGTGCCAAGAGTTGTAGAAGGATAATTTACTGCAATAGCAAGACCACGATCGTTTGTATTTGTGAACTCAAGACCCTTGAGCTCAGCAATCTCCTGACCGTTTGCTGTGAGTGTACCATGAGCAACCTGCCAGTAGCAACCTTCAACAGCCTTCTCTGGGTTCTCCTTATCAGCAGCCTTCTCGATGCGGCTCCATGTCTGCTCCTCTACTGACTTCTGATATTCAGCCTCAAGGTTAGCCTTTGTCTCAGCGCTCCAGTTTGTGAAGTCCCAAGTGTGAACAACAGGTTCTGGAGCATCACCAGCAGTGAATGTGAGAGTTGGGAGATCCTTCTCTGTCTCGCAGAGCATTTCCATTGTAACGAAGTCCTGGATCTCAATCTTTGTAGCGGTGATGGTATAAGACTTACCCTCAACGAGATTTGAGATATAGAGATTCTTAGAAGTTTCTTCGATAGAGAACTGAGCAACAGTGCCACCAACCTTCTCACCGTTTTCATCAGTTACCTCGTAGGTAACAGTTGCAAATGGATAGTTGACAGCAGAAGCATCGTTGATGGTAGCTGTATAGTTGAATGTTACCTTGAAGTCGCCATCCTCATCAATCTTCTCGCCCTCAGCAACTGTGAAGCTCATGTTGCTCATAGTGATAGCCTGTGGAGCGTTAGGATCCTTAACCTTGAATGTGAGCTTTGGAAGACCAGAAGTGAGGTTGAGGACCTCAGTCTCGCCATTCATTACAACAAGACCTGTTACCATGAACTGATAAGTCTTACCAGCAGTGAGACCAGATACATATACGTTTCTTGAACCAGCAGTGATATCGAAGTCGCGTGTGCCACTTGCAGCGAGGTTGTAATCCTCGTCATATACCTGATACTTGATTACAGAGTAAAGATCCTCTGGCTTGATAGTCTCGTCGTTGATTTTACCTGTATAGTTGAATGTAACCTGATAGTCACCTTCCTCATCGATAAGTTCATTCTTGTCATAAGTCATCTTCATGTCCTTAACCTCTACTGGAGCAACCTCTGCAGCAATAGGAGTGAACTTGAGAGAAGGGAGACCTTCAGTAATCTTGAGGATTTCCTCACCTGTAAATACAGTCTCGTAGTCAATCTTAGAGTTGTCCTTGACAACAACCTCGTCAACCTTGATAGTGTATTCCTTACCACCTTCGAGGTCTGAAACATATACATTCTTTGAACCAGCAGAGAAAGTGAATGTCCAAGGCTCGCCCTCTACTATAGGGTTGTTGTCTGCATCATATACAGAGATTTTGAAAGAACCAGAAGGCATAACGCTTTCATCGTTGATGATGCCCTTGTAGTTGAATGTAACCTTGAAGTCACCATCCTCATCAATCTGCTCGCCCTCGGCAACAGTGAGAGACATGTCTTCAATAGTTACCTTCTCTTTCTCTGGAGCAGCAGGAACGTAGAGCTCCCACTCTGTAACATCAGTGCTCAATGTACCTGATGTACCATTTGCACCAATAGCAAGATACTTACCAGGCTGGTTAACACTCTCGATAGAATACTTACCCTCACCAACTTCTGCAAGAGTCCAAGAAGAACCATTCTTTACATCCTGATCCTTACCCATGTTGAACACTACATTGCCACCATTGTTGTTGAGCCAGCAAGGCTTTGTTCCCCATGCAGAGATATCAGAGCCGTCTGTCTTTACTGCACGCAGATAGAAGTAATATTCATCAACTTCAAGAATATATCCGTTAGCATTGTTTGTCTCAGCAGAAGCCTGCTCCCATGAACCGATAGCAAGATTCTGCTGGTCTGGTCCATAAACATAATTGTCACCGTTCTTAAGAGTGAAGATAGTCTTATTCTCAATGAATGGCTTCAATGACTCAGGAATAACAACTGGTGGGATTGGATCTTCCTCACCAACTTCCTTGATAGTGCAGAAAGTCCAGTAAGTTGGTTCTTCGCTGTTAGCAGGACCTGTGCTGTACTGTGTGTACATGCCTGTACCTACGTTCTTCATTGTCCAACCGTTCTCTGTGTAAGCCAGCTCATAGAGGGCACCGTTAGGAATATCCTGTCCCTTCTGATTGTTGGTACCAAGAATGAAGCTACAAGCCCATCCCTGAGGCTCACCTTGAGAGTTGAGGACACCACCCATGTTCCAGCAGTTGTAGTCAGTACCTGCAGGAGTTACGAGCTGAAGGTAGTATGCGTCGACGTCAGCATCCTTGACAATCTTCCACATATAACCAGAGTTAGTTGACTTGAAAGCGTCTGCGTAAGCGCCGTAACCAAGGTTCTGTGCGTTAGAACCATAGAGAGCCTTACCTTCTGCTTTGTTTACGATGGCGAAAGTTTTACCATCGAGTTCAGCGAGAGACTTGTACTCTACGTCTGTCTCATAAGTTATTGCAGCCACGGCATTGATAACCGAAAGGCAAGCAATAGCAATGAAAGTAAAGAATTTCTTCATTGTGAAAATAATTAAGTTATTAATAAATGAAATAAAAAAAGCATGTTGATTGACACATCAGGGCAGGCAGTTTTCCCTGCCATTCCTGAGTTATTCGCTCATTGGCATAGCAACCATACCGATAGCCTCGATGGTCTTTGGATCGGAAGGACGTGTCATGTCTGGGTTGATGATACGGCCATCAGGACCGAGGAAGATGAAGCGAGGGATACCATTGACGCGGTACTTACGGAGGAATTCATTGTCCTGGTCGCCCCAGAGCTGGATGCCACCGAGATTCTGCTCCTTTACCATCTCTTCCCATTTTGCCTTGTCGCGATCACAAGAGATAGAAACGAAGGCGATATTCATGCCCTTGAAGGTCTCCTCAAGCTTCTGAAGATGTGGTATCTCGCCCTTGCAAGGCACGCACCATGTAGCCCAGCAGTCGATATATACATACTTGCCACGAAGGTCGGAGAGGGATACAGTCTTGCCGTTGATGTCAGGGAAAGAGAACTCTGGAGAAGGACGGCCTGCCTTGAGCACAGCACCATTCTCCCATGCAGTTTGGAACGCCTTCTGAATCTCAGGATCTGTTACGTTCTGCTCGAAGATTTCCTTGATACGCTCAGCACCGTCATAGCCGTTGTTGGCAACAAGGGCAACAGCGTTGGTGCCGATGATATACTGCTTGAGGTCGGAGTTTTTGACGTTTTCTGCTGTATATTCACATATGGCGGTGACAGCCTTTGTCTGGAACTCAGGCGATTCATCCCTGTCTATGTCGCGAAGGGCAAGGGCTGTGATGGCATTGTACTGGAAATTAGTGTATTCAGACATCTGAATGAGCCATGCATCCTCCTTTGAAGAGAGTTCCTGAAGTTTCTCATAGACATCATCGCCACAAGCCTTCTGCTGTGCATACTGAGCGAGGAAGCCATAAATCCAATAGCTGATGCGCTGCTTCTCCTTAGCTACGAAATTCTTGTCGAGCTTCTTTGAGTCAACAATCTTGTAGCAGTTTGTCTCATACTCCTCAAGGATATCGAGAATTTCCTCTGGCTTCTTGCCGAAGTCACCCATAACAGGGCCACTGAGTTCGCTGCTGCTAAGGTAAGGATTTATCTGCGACTTCTTACTTGTCACATTCACGGTGAGCGCAGCAGGAGTGAGGTCCCACTCCATGTTGAAGTCCTTGCCAGGCTCGAGATATACGGTGGATTTCTTCCAACGATATGTAATGACGCCGTATGTTGGTTCCTTTACCTTCAGCGAGATGCTACCCTTCGTTGTCTTTGTGGCAGCGGTAGTGTCGCCAACGGCAACCATGTTTATCACGGTGTCTGTCTCAGCGAAATGTATCTCCACCTCATTGATGCGAGTGTCATGGGCGGTGAAATTGATGTTCACTGGTTTCTGGGCATTCGCATTGAAAGCGAGAGCGCAGAGGAATGATAGAAATAGATTTTTCATATTAGGGGTTGTTTTTGTTTTTTACTTTTTGAGCCCGACGGAAAACCATCGGGAACGAGGGCTACTAAAGGAGCTCTTCGATGAGCTTTATCTTTGTTTCCTTGTCGGCATTTACGGCGTTGTGGCGCACGTTGCCCTGCTTGTCGATGATTACGATATGAGGAATTGCGAGGGCACCATAGTCAGTATTCATGACATCCTCTTCGCTGATGCCTACCGTCCATGTCATTCCCATAGCCTTCATATAGTCAGGGAAGAGCGACATCTCTTTATCAGGATTGTTGCGACACTGTATCGTACGTTTGTTTGGGGTGTCGATGAAGTAACCTTGGAGGGAGGTTACGCCGAGGATTACGACATCCTTTCCCTCAAAATGCTTCTGCATCTCTGCCACCTCTGGGAACGACTGAAGGCAAGGAACGCACTTGGTACCCCAGAAGTCGAGCATGATGACTGGGCCCCCCTCCCCCGAGGGGGAGAGATAGAAGTCGGAAAGCTTCGTCACCTTATATTTCACAAAACCATCTCCAGCATCCTCCGTAAATCTGGAAAGTAACTGAGAAAAGCCTCCACTCGGGGAGGTTTGGAGGGGGCTACTGAGAAAATGCAACTCAGGTGCCTTATTGCCCACGAGAGTGCCACAGGCGAATGGTCCCTCAAGATATTTCATCTGCTCCTTGCATGCCTTCTGCTTGCGAGGACTGTCTATGGAAGACGCGAGGGTGCTGTACTTTGTAAGACATGCCTTGCGGAAATGCTCACGGATATCAGCATCAATGGTATCCACGCGAGCTACCGAGTTGAACACCTTTACGCACTCCATCACTGCCTGATCAGAGAGTTTGCACTCCATAAAACGCTTCATTCCGTCAACAAAGCCGTCTGTATGCCAGTTTGCATCCTTCATCGTTACCATGGCATTGAAGACATCAACGGCGATATCACCATTGTCTGCAACGGTCTTCTGCAGGTCCTTCGCATTGAGGAAAGCGATGAAAGTGGCAGTCTCCTTCTCGCCATGCATGAAGTTGTCGTTCTCTGGGAGATATTTCCATGCATAGAAGGCGAAGATAGCCTCATTCTTTGAGCGCGACTGCAAGGTAGGCTCAAGCCAGATACGAAGAAGTTTGTCGAGGGTAGCGCCTCCCGTCTCAAAGAGAAGGTCCACCTGCTGTGCTGCTATCTTGCTGATATCTGCGGTCTTAGCGAAACTCTCTGCCTCCTTGTTGAAAGCCGAGAGACGAGCCTCTTCGTTCTCGCAATTCTGTATAGACACACCGACGCTGCGGCAGAAGTTCTTCAACTGCTCGTCAGTAGGTGCCTTGGCAGCCCATGAAGGTAAAGAAAGCAATAACATGAAGAGAAGAAGCCCCCTCCAGCTCCCCCTAAGGGGGAGTGCTTTGGTTACTGAGTTAAACATTATATGAAAGTCTTTTGTAATCATATTATAGAGTCATTTTTAGTCGTTATTATTTTGCGCTCATTACTAACCTCCAGCTCCCTCCCTTGGGGAGGGTTGGGGTGGGCTTTTGGTGGGCTTTACTTTAATTTGAATATATACTGCCATGTAGCACCGTTGATGGTTACCTTGGCAATGTTTGTCTTGTCCTTTATATCCTTCTTCCAACCTGCACTCCATAGTCCGTCAATGCTATTGAAGAGATACTGGCTATAGAGAAGCTGGAGTGGAATCTCTGCCACTGAGCCAGGGATGACGGCAGGAATCTCAGGCATGTAGTAAGGATTGAGCGTCTCTGTGGCGGTGAAGCCGAAGCACTTGCCGCTCATCTGGTCGTCGAGGATATCTACGCGGGTAGAGACGCCGCCAACGTTGGCATATTTAGTCTCGTAAGGCTGTCCCTTGTAGTTGTAGCGCATCATGCGTCCATTTACATATACCACATTATCCACAATGGTCTCTGATTCGCCACCGATAGGAGTATATACTACTGTCTCAAGTTCCTTGTCAGCATTATATGTGAAGGTGTATGAGCATGCATCCTTATAGAATGGGATAAAGTTCTCGTCTAAGTCGCGTACCATTTCCTTAATGGTAGTGACGAGTCCTGTCTCTTCATTCTTATAGACCTTCCATCCACGGTATTCACCTTCCATTTCCTCTGTCCAGCTCTTCATCCATCCATGCTTTTCAAATGCTATGGTCGTGAGCAATGGATTGCGTTCGTATGCCTTGCCATCAGGATGCATTGACTGATCGGAACCATATTCGAACTTTATCTTTCGAGACATTTCATCAGGCTTAGTATCAGCAGAGCACTTGATGGTGAAGCCTTGCACCTGATCGAGAGTAGCATAGCTGACGCCAGTGGAATATATCTGTGCCACCTTGTCGAAACCTTTCTCATACAAGGCGAGATCTATGGCATTGGCACCTGGCTCGAGACCGTCAAGCTCCACCTCGAAGGTGTTGCGAAGTTTTGTGTAAGGAGTAAGGTCAACGGTGGTGTATTCCTTACCATTCACGCTGACCACGAGGTGGTCGAGGTCGTGCGAGCCACGCATGATGGTCACCTGCAGGGTAGCCTTAGGATTATCCGTAACAACATCGTTGGTATAGATGACGGCTGGCTGGATATATTCCATCAAAAGGAACTGCTCCGTGTTGCCGTTTATCTTCATCACGTCAACGCCCATCTCCTTCAGGCAGACGGTGAGGACATGCATCTTGTTTGCCATCATAGGCATGTCATACAGCAGGTCAGCAGTCTCCTTGTCCATTGATATCATATTGCAGATATATGCCAGAAGGTCTTCTTCTGCCGAAGGATAGTATGTTGCCTCGTCATCTTCTGGTATGAAATAGCCTCTTTCATAGAAGAACATAGGATTATCTTTCACCAACTGCGAGGCTGTCTTTCTGCTGCTATCCATCAGCGAAGAATATGTGTTTTTGCTGAAAGTGAAGTATTCCTCTCCTACAGGATACTCGCCACGAGCCTTCACGAGATAGTCGGCAAGAAGGGCACGATGCATCTCAGCAAGATTAGCACTCATGACAGAGGCATTGGCAATGGCATTGAGAACATTCTCCTTACCCATCTTTGCAAATGTGACGCTGTTGATGTTTGCCACCGCTGTGTGATGACCGCTCTCTGGCTGTGACAATCCCAGTTCGTTACCTGTTGCGATATCATCCACGAGGAGCAGTTTGCGAGGGAAGTTTTTCTTCTTATAATCATCGGAATAACAGCTGAAAAGCTTATCATAAAGCATATCAACAGCCACCTCGGCATCGTCGTGACCTATCATCTTCAGTGTGGTACCTGTCCAACTGGAAGCCTGCTCAAACTGATATGCGAAGTCGAGGCTTTTATCGAAGTTATAGAGAATATACGTGCCATAACCATCGCGAAATGCTGCAATTTTCTCGATGGAGGCATCGATGAGTGTCTCCAGGCGGTCCTTGTCAGCATTTGAAGGCGTAGTGTCTTCCTTCTCGCTGCATGATACGAGCAACGAGAGCATAGCAAATATGTATAGTATTCTTTTCATCTATTCTGCTTTTATATCTTCACGCTTCTTATAGAGCGATATTTTGGTATTGATGGTTGACTCTGCCAATGGCAGTTCGAAGGTATAGTTAGGTGACTTAGAGCGAAGCTTGTATGTCTCCGTAGAGTTCACCGTTCCTATATATCCCGATGTGGATGTGGAAAGAGAGAATACATGGGTGAGGTCCTCTGCATACCACTTCTGCGTACGTCGCAGGTCATACCAGCGATGATTCTCGAAGCATAGTTCAAGGCGACGCTGGTCGATGACGAAACGCCTTACTGCCATCTGGTCCGCTACATCAGGGAGCATCGACTGATAGTCGCCGTCTATGCGCTTGCTGAGAAGTTCCTTCATGTCGTCAACGGCCTCCTGCGTCTTTCCCATTGCTGCGTATGCCTCTGCACGATTCAGGTATGCCTCTGCAAGACGGTAGGAATAGCCACCGAGAGAGGTGAACTGTGGATGCCACTTTGCTGGTATCGTCTTTCCTGCAGAGCCCTTGAAATACATCACAAGGCGCATATCGTCGCTATCGTAGAGGTTGAGCAAATCATCTGATACACAATATGCTGGTGTTGATAGCGAACCTTCCACACGATAGATTTTTGGTATCTCGCTAAGTACGCCCTCGCTGGCATTGTCCACGAGCACACCTGCTATCACGCCGTAGGTGTGGAGCACCTCCTGATTTGCCGTTCTGACGATAGGGTCGTTGATATTCTTGTTCATGGCGTAGAGGCCAAGAGGACAGAGTTTTATAAGTTCCTTTGTCGTGTCTATGACCTTCTGCCATTCCTCCTTATATAAATATACGCGCGAGAGGAGCAAGAGTGCAGCCTTCTTGTTTGGATGCCACAGCGACTTTGTCTCCGTTGAGTTATCAAAGGCATTGATGGCTTCCTTCAAGTCTGACTCAACACGCTGATATACCTCAGCGACGGAATTGCGCTGGTAGTTGTTCGTTATGCCTGTTCCGTCGCGTAGCGGAATGCCCGCCATCGTTGTTGCAGTGGCCTCGTCGTATGGTTCAGCATAGATGTTGACAAGTTCGAGATATGCACGGGCGCGGAGGAATAGTGCCTCGCCAATCAGCTGACTCTTTCTCGACTCAGTAGCCTCGATGCCCACGATATCATCGGCACGTTCCAATACATAGTTTGCCACGAGCACATCGTTGTAGAGGTTCTTCCACATCACGTTGTTCTCATCGGAATAGCCACCGTCACCAGTGCGTTCCACGTCAGCCTGCCATGTGTATAGCGCCTTATATTGATTCTTCGCCGTCGTGATGACATTGGTGTTCTCAGAGACGTCATCGGTCATGAACTCCGAACGGTAGAACCACGACACATCGATGTATCCTTCCTTATGGAGCATTGACTCAAACTGCTCTATCGTGCGAGGTATCACCTTGTCCTTATCCTCTTCCTGAAGGAAGTCAGAACAAGAGCAAAGCCCCCCTCCGACTCCCCCGAGGGGGAGAGTTAAAAGAATGATATTTCGAAGAAAAACTTTTATATCTTGTAGATTCATAACTTGTCTAGAATATATTCGTTTAAACGTAACCAAAGAAGGTCTCCCCTCGGGGAGATTTCTTGCTCTGGCAAGCGTCTCCATGAGCCGAGCGAGAGGGGGCCGGGATTTAGAAAGAGAGTTGCACTCCGAAATTAAACGTTGGCAGCACAGGCAAGCCTATCGATGCCACCTGGTCAGGATCCTGTCCCTTCAGCTTCTTGTCAAATGCCCACACGCCGAGGTTCTGTGCCTGGAAATCAACGCGGCAGTTCTCCACGCCAATCTTCTTGAGCCATTTCTCTGGCAGGTCATAGCCGAGTGTGAGGGAATGGAAGCGGATATGGTCGCAGCTTACCACGCGCTCATCGCTGTTGTCATACATAAACCATCCTGCGTATGTTGACTGGCAGATATCCCTCGTATAGTCTTCATCCACCATAGTGAAGAGATAGCGATTAGCATCGGTGATAGTCTCCGTGCCCGTAGGGATGTTGAGCGACGCGTTGGTAAGTCCAGGTATCGTGGTGAATGCCTCGTCACCTGGCTTGCGCCAACGATCAACGAAGGCTGAGTTCATATTGTTCTCTGGCTGTGGCAGTGCAGGGTTGTTGTCCTGATAGAGTGCCAGCAGACGCTGCTTGTAGCCAAGTTTATAGGTGAACTGTGCTCGCATCATAATGCTCTTCCAGCGTAATTCCGTAGAGAAGGAGCCGTGACTCTTCGGTGTACGGGTGCCGGAGTATGTCATTACGGTCTGAAGCACCTGGTCGCGGGACATTCCTGAAGGGAGGTTTGTCAGGTTCCTGAAGCGAGGCAGACCATGCTCATCGAGTCCTGCAAACTGATATGAATAGAATCCGTCAACGCTTGCACCGTCAAGTACCACGCTGCCATTGAGATAGTCGGCGTAGGTGTTATCGCCCACGGTACCTTGCTTGATGGTGTTCTTGTTGTAAGAATAGATGAGCGATGTGCGCCACTGGAAGTCCTTCGTCTTTATATTTGTAGTGTTAAGAGAGAACTCTATACCTGTATTGGTAGCCACACCGTTGTTATAGTACAGCTCCGTAGTACCATTGATGAGCGACACTGCACGGTTTGTTATCAAATCGGTGGAGCGACTATGATAGAAATCGATGCCCACATTGATGCGACTCCTCAGGAACGATGCATCGATACCAGCATTCCATGTTGATGTCTTCTCCCATTTCAGGTTGGCATTAGGATAGTCGCTGATGCCGGCAGAGAGTTCTCCTGTGGTAGTATTCGTCTTTGGAGTCTTAATAATAAGATAAGGTGTAGCACTTGGCACACTGCCTCTGTAGCCGTATGATGTACGGAAGGCGAGCATGTCCATCCATTCCACATCATTGAGGATACCAAGCTCGTGGAGGTTCACACGTCCTGACATAGACCATACAGGGTTGAACTTCGCACTCTCATACTGTCCGAACTGGTTTGAACCGTCGTTACGGATGTTGAAATTGAAGGAGAAGTAGTTGTGGAAGGAGTATGTCGCGGTGAGATAGAACGACAATGTGTTGTTCTTCTTATCGGTGATGGTTGGGAACGATGTAGCCTTCACGTCGCCCGAGCCCATGAACCATCTGCGCAGATACTGATAGTATTTCTTTGAGTCTTCGTATGAGCCTGCCCAGTAGTTCACGAATGTCTCGCCCTGGTTTGGCATATAGCCTGGGATGAGTCCGCTTGCCTGACCGCGATACTGCGTGGAAGCCACCTCATGACCAAGGTCGAAGTTGAAGAAATGGGTGTTCTTTATGTCGAAGTTATAGTTCACCTGGTTACGCCACATGTATGACAACTGCGAGGTGTTGCTGTTAGACCACACGCCGCCTTCAAGCAATGCTGACTGCTCATAGGAGTCTGCACGAGGAGGTGTCGCACCATAGTCATAGCCACGGAGCTCGGCGCAATAGAATGCCTGCTCTCCGATGAAGCTCTCGGTGAAGTTTGACGTGGTGGTAAGACCTACGGTAGTGGTGTATCGCAAGCCTTTCATGATGTCCCAGTTGAAGTTGGCGGTGAGGTTCAGCGACTTGTTCTTCACCTTCTGTCCGCTATTGTCCATCTCGTTGAGGATGTTATACTTGCCATACACCTTCTTCTGCGTCGTCACGTCGTCGGTGATATACTTCTGAACGTAGGCGTAAGAGCCGTCTGCGTTGTATGCAGGGAAGATACGGTTAGTATAGTATGCCTCGTCGAAGGCTGAGTAGCGTGCGTTGTTATAGTTCGCATCCTGATACGAACCGCTCATCCTCAGGTCGAGGGAGATATGGTCGTTGATGTGCGAGGTGATGTTCATGCGTGCCGTGAGGCGCTGGAGATCGGTGCCTCGCTCTGCTCCTGCATCATTATCATAGCCGATAGATGCATAGTAGCGTGTCTGTGGCGAACCTCCTGAGAGGCTCACGTTATGTGTCTGCGAGAACGAGTTGCGATAGAGGGCACCAAACCAGTCGGTGTTGTTCGACTCCATCTGCGACACCTGCTGCTGGAATTCAGCAAAGGAAATCTTCTTGTCCCAGTAGTCCATCATCGCTCCCTCATAGCCGTAGCGCTCAGGCATCGTCTCGAAATAGAGTCCCTTGTCCATAATCTCACGGCTCACATCGATACGCTGCTTCGATGTCATCAGTTCAAAGTCGCTATAGTGTGGACGGCGCTGTGCCTGAGCGTTGAAGGAATAGTTCACGTTCGTCTTGCCTGCCACACCTGTCTTCGTTGTCACCACGATGACACCATTCGCTGCACGGGTACCATAGATAGCTGTTGCCGAAGCATCCTTCAGCACGTCGATGCGGGCAATATCCTGAGGATTGAGACCCGAGATAGCATTACCGATAAGGTTGATGTTGTCGAGGGAGTTGATATCATCTGCTGAGAGTGGCACAGGGTTCTCATATATTATGCCGTCGATTACCCAAAGTGGTTCACGAGTGCCTGTGAATGTTGATGTGCCACGGAGTCGCAAAGAAGGAGCGGCACCAGGAGTAGCACTATTCGTGAGCGTCATAAGACCGGCTATCTTTCCGTCGAGCATCTGACTGACGGTGAGGGCACCCTTCATGTCAAGGTCATCTGCTGTGATAGAGGTGATACTACTCGTAAGTTTACGCTTATCGATAGTGTTATAGCCTGTCACGACAATCTCATCAAACACCTGCGAGTCGGGCTTCATCTTAAACTCATACTGTGACTTCCCCGATGAAAAGTTCTGCGTAGCTTCAATATATCCTACAAAAGACACTACGATATTTTTCTCCTTTCCATTACGTGCAAAGGAGAAGTTACCATCATTGTCTGTTACGGTCATCGTTGTCTCACCATCCTTCATGGTAAGCACTACCTTCGCTCCAGGCAAAGGATCACCAAACTCATCAACTACCTGACCTGTTATCTGCTCATAAGAGGATTTCTGAGATTGATTCCCGTTATTATTCTGAGCAAAGATTATGATAGGGCAAAGCAGATAAGTTAGCGCAATAATCGCTGTCGCCAGCAATGTCGTCTTAGTGTATGTCATTATCATTTAGGTTCTAATCGTCAGCAAAGTTACAAATAATTTCTGATATAAACAAAATAAATAGGTAAAGAAGATAAAAAGTGCAGTGTACTGAGTAAGTTAACACCATAAAAACAACAAACTGATGCAGATTCCCGTGGTCAGCATCAGTTTGTTATATGAAAGAAAAAGAGCATCAAAGTCCTGTGGAAGTAATATTTTTTGGTTATTTCCTTACCTTCCTGCCATTGATGATATATATGCCAGGGCGTAGTGACTTGGTGTTGCTGATGCGGCGTCCTGAGAGGTCGAAGACAGCTTGTTTTGAAGGCAATGGACTATGTATAGCTTCATCTATAGCAGATGCGGTGAGGTCCTTTATCTGATAGAATGATGACCACATATCAGCCTGCTTGTAATCATTTATACTTGCAGAAGGCACATAGAGAATGCAGGATTTGCTGATATTATCGTCGAATGCCCTCCGTGCCTCAGGAGGAACGGTGGCAAGACATGTTACCTCGGTGAGAGGTATGTAATTGAAAGCAGAATAAGATATTTCTTTAAGTGTGGAAGGCAGACATAGTTTCTTGAATTCACTTCCATAGAATGTGTATTCGTAGATGCTTTCCACTCCTTCTGGAATAGTAAATGTTTCGTCTGTTATAATGGCTGCAGCCACAATGGTCTTTCCATCTATGGTGTAGATGATGTTTCCTTCCGACTTATAATACTTATTGTCTTTATCTACAGACAATTCTGTCAGATTCCAGCTTGCTGCAGACATGCATTCGCCTATCTTCTCTACGCTGGCAGGTATGTGCAGAGACTGAAGGCTCTGGTTATTCCAGAAAGCGTAGTAGTCTATTTCCTTGAGTCCTTCAGGCAAATCTATATTTGACAAATATGCAGGCAGAACGAAACGGCCTATTTTCTTTGTCGTTTCTGGAATTTTGATTACATTAAGATTACATGAAGTGAACGCGTAATCAGGTAGTATGTCATTTTCCTTAATGCTATAATTCATATATGAATATTCATCTTTATAATATACATCGCCACCTGCCACGATGCGGGCTTTGCTGAGATCGAGAACTGAGAGCACTCGCTTGTCGTTGCTTGTGCTGCATAATGTTCTTATGAATTTAAGGTCTGTGCCGTTGATAGGTCCGGTAACAGTAAGTTCCTTTATGTCAGCAGGGGCTTTGCCAATGCTTGCCTGGAGTGTGCCTGCACTCGTCACGTTAACCTCAGCCTTATACGGATTATCCCAATTCTCTGAACCTGGTATAGCCTTTATCTCATTGAATTCGTTCCATTCCGAGGCTGCAGCATATCTATCCAAAGCATCGTATGGCACATATAGTGTTCCAAAGGTGGCCACACCGGTATCATAGAATAGATAGTATGATGACGAAGGAGGATACATCGCCTTGCATGTGATGGTATTTATGCCGGAATATGCGAAACAATAGCTTCCTATTTCCTTCAATGTTGAAGGAAGAGTTACTTTCTGCAGGTTAGGTGTACTCATGAATGCCCCGCTACCAATAGATATGACTCCCTCTGGAACTTCTATTTCCTCTATGTCATAATTGTCTGCAAATAAATTCCGTTCAAGTATTTCCACTCCTTCTGGGAAGTGTATTTCCTTCTCATTGTGCAAGTAAAAAACTAGTGTCTTTGTCTCCTTATTGTAAATACAGCAATTTCCAGGAGAAGAGAATACAGGATTGTCTTCTGCTACTGCAATTTCTTCTATTCTATAAGAAATAGCATTACTTTCTATTTCCCTTACACTGGCAGGTATTGTAAGTTTAGAAATGGCAAAGCTACTGAGAGACCAATCTCTGATTGCTGTCACACCATTCTCTATGATGCATTCTGTGATATTATAGCCTTTGAATAAGTCACCAAATGATTCGGTGATTTCACCCTTGCCTGATATTCTGAGCACACCACTATCGTCAAGCCTGTAAGATATTCCTTCAGGAGTAGTGCCTTGCATGATTATCTTACCTGTCTGAGGACAGAGTTCGGTGTAAAACTCATAAATACTATAGTTGTCATAGCTTATGCTACCGTTCGACCACCATCCGCTGTTTGAACCACCCCATCCCATATTGTAGTGGTAGTACTTGTCGTTGTAGCCATCGAGCACAAAGGCATGACCGCCACGTGTGCCCATAGCCGCAACAAATACGGGCATATTATTGTCTATGCTATTGCGAGATGCCTGCCATGCTGCTGTCATATTAGCCTTCTCTTCACCATAGAAATCGTAATACTTGTATCCTATGCCGTAAGAGAAATGTTTTACCATGGAATTGACCATAAGATACGTTGTAGCTCCACTGCCGCCCAAGTCATAGTCCATCTCGCAAGCTATGCCACATGCCAACAGAATCTTTGGCACTTCGTTCTTAGCCTCCTCGCTCCATCCACCTTTATAATATGGCGTTTTTGGAATGCAAGCCCAGTTATAGGTGTCTTGACTGAAGTCTCTGCTAAGGCTGAGATTGTGGGTATTCGATACGTACGAGTTTGATCCCTTGCCCTGTGCTGGCCACTGATGATAGTGCATGATGATAGCAGCAGCTGTTGCAGTACATCCCGCAGGAGCACCAAGCAGTGGAGAGAACTTCTCATTCCAGTAGCCGTCTTCTTGATTAAAACATGCCGTCTCAAGAATAACCTCAGTGGATGCAGCATCCGTCGTCGCATTTCTCACATACTCCTTCTGCTTTGCCGTCAGCGCATTGGCACGCGCTATGGCAGCATCACGCTCATACTGTGCAAGAAACACCTCTGCACCTTTGTCAATATCTTCCTCATGGAAATAACTCTGGTCGCTGTAGGCAAGGATTTCGAGAGTGTTGCTCTCTGCAGATACGATTACAAATCCCGTGCTGTCAGCATAGTTGAAGATATAGTAGGCAGGATTACTCTCTTCCTTTGATACGCATACCAATTGCTTCTTCATGGCAACAGCCTTACTATTAGCCTGGCTACCGTTGTCAGAGCGCATCATGCGTTGCGAGATGAAGTTCTGAGCCTTCGCCTCCGCCTCTTTCTTGCTAACGAAATCGGCATGCGCTGACAATGAACCTATCAGCAATGCCATCATGAAAAGTAATGTTTTCTTCATCAGGTAATATACTATAAAATAGATTTCTTTGCGTAATAGAATAATTATGTTGCAAAGATAATGTTTTTTTTATTATTTCTATTCAACTTTCGCTTTAATTTTGCAATTTGCTCAATTTGAAAGGAGTTATGGAGGAGATATAGTGGAGATATCGCTCCTTCGTCGCTCTAGAAGGAAGACTTGACAATCTGATGTTTGACTTGCACATTTGCCTGTGAAGTTACAAAACTTTTCTAACACGAGAAAGGCTCTGTCCATCTTGCCTATAAAAGCGAGAATCATAAATTATATAAAAAAATGTATTTTCTTGGTGTAACATAGTGGCTATGTAGAAATTATTCGTATCTTTGCACCCATAAATATGCCAGGTTCGACATAACCAATGCCAGAATAGACTGAACACTGTCAGAATCAAGACTGTAAGATTCAATTAAATCCAAGTGCAATGTATGACAACTGAAGATATAAAAACAATCCTTGCCATCGGCGAAAATACCGAGATTGAATTCAAACAATCTCAAATGAAGTTGGCGCGTTCTGTGTATGAGAGCATTTGCGCCTTTCTCAACCGCAGAGGAGGTCATATCGTATTGGGTGCCGACAACAGCGGAAAGGTTCTTGGTGTGAGTGACGAGAGCTTACAAGAACAACTCGACACACTCGTTAAAGATATGAATAACCCTCAGTTGTTTAAACCTGCATATTATCTCGATTTCAAACCTTTGAAAGTGGATGGTTTGAACCTGATACATTGCTATGTTCCAGAGAGCACCCAAGCACATACATATAAGGGAGAATACTACGATCGCAATCGTGATGGTGATTTCATCCTTCGCAGTACCGAGCAGATAGCTAGCCTATTCATTCGCAAGAGCAAACTCAAGACTGAAGACCGAGTTTATCCCGTGTTTGGAGTAAAAGACCTTGACGAGGAAGCGATGGAATATATGCGACTCATGGTCAAGTCCGATAATCCTGATCACCCCTGGCTGAAGATGGACAATGAAGCCATGTTGCGTTCGGGACAGATGATAATGGTAGACCCCGAAACCGGAAAGGAAGGCATCACATTGGCAGCTATTCTGCTTTTCGGTAAAAGGAACACAATAGCCAGCGTCTTGCCCCAATATAATATCGACCTCTTATGTCGCATACAGGATACAGAACTTTATGACGATCGTGTGCAGGTAAAGGAGAACCTTATGGTTGCATACCGCCAGATGATGGTTTTCATTCAGAAGCACCTACCCGAGAAACCCTATATAGAGGGAATGCAGAGATTCTCACTCAGAGATAAGATAATGCGAGAGATGTGCCTCAATCTGCTTATCCATAGAGAGTATTCCAGTGCATATCCTGCCACTTTGACCATTTGGAGTAACAGGATTGAGACAGAAAACTGGAATGTGCCATACGTCTATGGACGCATCGACTTACAGACTCTGAAACCTCACCGCAAGAATCCGACTATAGCCAACATCTTCTCCCAGATGGGCATAGTCGAAGAATTGGGTAGTGGAACCAAGAAGATGTTCAAGTACACTCCTATCTACTCTGATGGTAAAGAGCCTGTGATTGAGGAACAGGATGTGTATAAAATAACTATCCCTTATATAGGAAGAACTGACATCAACCGACAAGAAACCGACAAGAAACCGACAACAACCGACAAGGAACGGAAAGTATTGGATTTATTGAGCGAAGGTGTTCATCCACTGGTGGATTTGATGGCGGTATGTGGTTATAAAGATAGGGAAAGTTTCCGTAAGTCAGTTCTAAATCCAATGATGGATAGAGATTGGGTAAATATGACCCATCCGGAGAATCTAAGACATCGTGACCAAAAGTACTTCCTGACAGCTGCAGGACGTGAAATAAAGAGCTAAATCAAAACATATAAAGATACTGAATGCTCTCGATGTAATGCTAAATCGCTTAGGATGTTCCATGAAGAAAATAGCAGTGCTATAATATTCACGTGGCGGAACATAATACACCTTCTTTTGACTGATTTTCTAAAGCCTCAGTTCGTGGCTATTTCCATTTTGGAAAGTGTCGTTTCTTTTCCAGTAATAATTCTTAAATTTCACAACAAAAATCACTACTGTCCAATAAAAGTTGGCTAATCGGTCTTTGAAATAATTGAAATATAGTCTATTAGGCGTATTTTTGTAATGAAACGGATTTGAATTTGTAATTTTGCAGTCAAAATGAAGACTGCATATGAACCAAGACAAATACGTTTTTGCTCAACTTACCGCCTTTTTGAACAGAACTCAGTTTAATAACTACGTTCGTAAGTATGATGGAAACCGCTATGTGAAGCAATTCACCTGTTGGAACCAATTGCTTGCAATGATGTTTGGCCAACTGAGTAATCGTGAGAGTCTGCGTGACCTGATTGTAGCTTTTGAAGCACATCGAAGCAAGCAGTACCATCTTGGGTTGGGACGCAATCCCATTGCTAAAGCAACTCTTGCTTACGCTAACCAGACTCGTGACTACAGGATCTTCGAGGATTTTGCATTCTTCATGATGAAGGAAGCTTGTGAGAAACGGGCAACCAACATTCTTGATATTCCAGGAAGGAAATACGCCTTCGACTCAACGACCATTCCATTGTGTCTGGCTATGTTTCCGTGGGCAAAGTTCCGGAAGAAGAAAGGAGGAGTCAAAGCTCATGTGCTTTATGACATTGAGGCTCAGGTTCCTGCCTTCTATACTGTGACCACAGCATCAAAGCACGATTCTACAGCAATGTCGTCAATCCGCTATGAGCCAAATGCTTACTATATATTCGACAGAGCTTATGACTCATTCAAAGAACTCTATAAGATACACCTTAAGGATTCTTTCTACGTGGTTAGAGCCAAGACGAATCTGAAATATAAGATAGTCAAATGGAAGCGAAGGATGCCAAAGAATGTACTATCTGATGCGGAAATAAAACTGACAGGATATCTCTCCGAAAAGAAGTATCCCGAGTCATTCAGACTCGTTCGATACTATGACGAAGAAGATGACCGTGAGTTCACTTTCCTGACGAATGCGAAACACCTTTCTGCGTTGGACGTTGCAAATCTCTATAAAAAAAGATGGTTGGTGGAGCTGTTCTTCAAAAGGCTCAAGCAGCATCTTAAGATAAAGAAATTTTGGGGAACAACAGAGAATGCTGTACGCATACAAATCAGTGTAGCTATTATCACATACTGTCTCGTGGCTATTGTCCATCACGACATGAGATTGGAGCGCTCAACCTATGAGGTCTTGCAAATCCTCAGCATCTCGTTGACAGACAAGGCACACTTGCGTGACCTGTTCGATAAGACTAATTTCAACGATGTCAAAGATCTCGATTATCCCCTTTTTAAGGGACTATTTGATTAAATTAATTAACTCGTCCATTTTTATTGGACACTAATGAACAAAAATACACCTAAAAGTTAATTTGTATTGGATAAATTTGGTGAAACGATAATTTGTTCGTACATTTGTATGCAGATAATAAATAACCTGTAAGTTTATAAGGAAACGATATGGCATGAGATAGAAATAAGTTGGAGGCGATGGCTAAACCTCGTCCTTCGGAGAATGTAAGACGCGCAAAAGAGCGTAAAGAGAATAGGGAATGGATGCGAATGTCACAAGAGATAGCTCTTGGCATTCATCGTCATCTGCGTTTGACAAACACAACACAGAAGGAGTTTGCAGAGCGCATGGGAGTGTCACCTGCATACGTAGGAAAATTGCTGAAAGGAAGAGAAAACCTTACGCTTGAAACCATCTGGAAGATACAGGAGTTATTAGGACTGTCCTTTTTCTCCTCATCATTCCGTTATCAAGAAGTTTATGAATCGTCGCATTCGTTTGCTGCAGAAGATGTCCTCTCCTGATGTTGTTTATGTAAGTACCCCCAATAGGTATAGTTCGCATATCACAATCGCTCATTCCTTCAGGTACAGACCTCGGGGAATGGGCGATTTGCTATTTCAAACCTAAATAATAAAAAGATAACAAAAAGCGCTGAAATGGAAGCGAAAATATCGGTACTGTGACAACATAAGTTATAAAGTTTAGTAAAAATGATGATATTTGATAGTATATTTTGCAAGTGTTAGAGATTTTTCATATATTTGCAGTCAACAAACACTTCTTCATTGTGCAGAAGGAAAAAATAATTTCAAACAAAAGTTTCATGGATACTCAGGCAAAAATGATTAATCTCGAAACGATAAAGGATGGGTTGCCTGGCATAACGCCAGCCATCGGCAATTATCTGTATGAGAATTGTCTTATAGGTCTTAATCAATCAGGCCATGCAAACGGCACTGAACTGTATGTTGACGGTCTCCGAAAAGAAACATGCCATCTATATTGGGAAGGGCAGTTAACAGACCAGATGCTCAGAAGCTATAAAGAAGATACAGAAACCATCGAACAGGGTGCTGTCTGCATTTCAGTATTGATGGCAAAACGATTGACTGATTATACTGTAATTGAGCGATCATGGCGTGGAACAGGCATTGACTATTGGCTTGGATACGAATCTGACCCACTAATGCAAAGAGTCGCTCGTTTAGAGATATCAGGAATCAAGACAGAATCTGTCACCAATACAGTATCAGCAAGGTACGAGCAAAAAGTCAGACAGACAGATCTGTCTGATAATACACAACTACCAGCTTACATCTCAATTGTAGAATTCAGTAACCCTAAGTGCTTATTTAATAAAAAATAATTATGGACGAACTCAGACTCAAACATAATGAAGCAATGGACCTTGCGCAGATGGCACATATAGCATCTCAGCGAGGTGAAACAGAGAAGGCAGAAGCAATGTTCCGTCAGGCTTTCGAGAAAGAGCGTGAAGTTGCCATAACAGCCTATACTGACCAGTATTCTCAACCTGGATTATCCATTCTTTTGCAAAGTGCAGCCCATCTGGCTGTCACGTGCAAGCAGACAAGGGATGCAGAAAAACTCATCGGACTGGTACTATCAGGCGATGCCCCATCAGAAATCAGGCATGACCTCCGCTGTCTTCTTTCTTCTTTAGATCAGGACACAGAAGGGGAATATGAGACATACGCCATTCAACTTCCAGCAGGAGACAAAGGCATCCTGAATGCTCTCGATGTAATGCTAAATCGCTTAGGATGTTCCATGAAGAAAATAGCAGTGCTATAATTAAAATAGTATAAACAACGAACAAGAATTTGAATCAAATAAATAACAAATTAAACTTATAACCATGCGTAACTGATCTGTAACTTATATTTAGCTTGTGGTATGACTCGGTCATAGTCACTTGCAAGACATACATACTTGGACTTTGTCCTTGTTTCTCGTCCAACGAATTCGCCAAATTCCACTCATGAGAACAAGCGACGAAGGCTCATGTCCTTTATGGGCGTGAGCTGTTCGTGCTTTTCTATGAGTAAGGCGTTTGGCGATGCCTGTTGGACAGGAAAGTTACGGAACAGTTCCGCCCTATTTTTTTACCCTTATGAAAAAAAAATTATTTTTCTTTGCAGCACTTTTGTGCTCGTTCAATGTTGCTAATGCTCAAGTGAATTTTATTGCAACCCTTCAGCATGGGAATACAACCACTCAGTATTATGGAGGTGGTGCCTTCGTTTCTGCTTACAATACTGCAGAAGATGGTGACGTCATCACCCTCTCGCCGGGAACATTCTCCTCGCCTGGTAATTTTACCAAAGGAATCACCCTTCGTGGTGCTGGCATTGATGCAGCACAAAAGACTTTTATTTCAGGAGAAACTCATTTCTACTCTGATGATGCCGCAAAGACAACAACAGTTGAGGGTATCGTTTTCAGCTCTGGTACTTATATATATAACAACAAGAACGACCAATCTCATGGAAAAATAAATTTCATCAAGGATAGAATGTCAATATATGTAAGACAGCAGAACAATCCCACAGAAACTGGTCCCGTAGTGCGTATATACAATAGTATATGTAACCATATTGAATTTGCTTCCAACAGTCACCCTGACTTTATCTTTTACAATTGCTTCATAAATAACCCTAACTCAAGTTTAAGCACAACAACGACAAGTGCTTTCGTGAATTGTGTGATTCGACATAGTAGTTATTATGCCCAATATGCTCATTATCTTAACTTCCATAACTGTATTTTTAATAATACTTATACATATACACAATCACTACCCAACACTGCCACTTGTTTCAACTGTCTCTCTATAAAAAATTCATCATTATTTAGCAATCTTGTTTCTGGTAGTAATAACAAGACTGTCGGCACTACAGCTGAGGTTTTCAAGACTTATACAGGTGATTATCAATATGGAGAAACCTTTGAACTTACAGACGAAGCAAGGATAAATTATCTCGGAACAGATGGTAAGCAAAGAGGAATGCAAGGCGGTAACTATCCTTATAATTCAACTGTGCAATATCCTATTATCACAAAATTTGAATCAGCTACCGAAACCACCAAGGGTGGCAAACTGAACATCGACATTCAGGTTGATGGAAAATAAAAACATTATCGTATGAGAATCAAGATTTACCTTGCATTCATTCTGATGCTGTACTTCTCTGTTGCTGTTGCTCAGGGCATCTCAGACGTATCCCATTCTTATTCGATTAAAGGGGTACGCTATTGGTTTGATCAAAGCACAGAAAGTTATGAGGCTACATATCGTAGCGGCACTACAACCATCGATGTGTCACATCTTGAAGTGGGATTCCATACACTTCACTATCAGGTAGTAACAACCGATGGGGAGGTTTCAATACCTCGCACTTGCTTTTTCTTCCGTGTATCTCCAACAGAAGAGCATTTCAAGGACTACAGCATTCAGACACTGCGCTATTGGTTTGATCAGAGTGCAGACTTCAAGGAGTCATCATATCGCAGCGGTACGACAACCATCGATGTGTCACATCTCGAAGTGGGTTTCCATACACTTCACTATCAAGTAGTAACAACCGATGGGGAGGTTTCAACACCTCGTACATGCTTCTTCTTCCGCGTATCTCCAACAGAAGAACACTTCAAAGACTACATAGTAAAAAGTATTCGCTATTGGTTTGACAACAATGAATCGACCACAATTACTTGTGATTATTCTGATGGCATCCTTCAGCTTGACCTCTCACATCTCGCAGAGGGACAACACACGATGACATATCAGGTGGTGGCAGATGATGGAAGTATTTCACCTGCAACAACTGTAAGCTTCTATCGCAATCTCTATGATGTATATGTCAGAACAAGCGAGGAGTATTCACAGGAGACGATAGACAACAGCACCGTGCTATCTAACAAGCCTGACCTAAAGCTGCACTATGAAACAAACCAAACAGACATACGTGGTCATCTTACAACAAATGATGATGCTACATTGTCGCTTGGAAAGTTTGTGCAAACAACTCATTTAGGCAACAACAGCACTGCTAACAAGTATCAACGCGCAGGAGAAGAATACTACCATCTCACTACGCTTGTGAACAATGGTTTCATGAGAGCAGACAGCGTTATCGTAAAGCAAGACATATACAAAGACAGGTGGCACTTCATTTCTCTTCCTTTCAACGTCAATGTTTCCGACATCCGAGTGCCTAACGGAACATATTGGGCACTTAGAGAATATGATGGCGAGCAACGTGCATCGGGAAACATGACTAACACATGGAACAACCTTCGCGCAGGAGACACGATGAAGGCTGGACATGGCTACATATTGCAGGGAACGAATGAGAATGGCAATAAGTCTATGGAGTTTGTCTTTGCCTCTGTAAATGATACACATAAGAATGCAATATTTACGACTAATGATGTTGAAGTAAAGTTGAATGAACACGAAGCAGAATTTGCTCACAACCGTGGATGGAACTTTATTGGCAACCCATTCCCTTCATTCTATGACACTCGCAATATCAATCACTCCGGCACCATAACCGTATGGAACGGTAACGGATATTCTGCTTATTCCCTACAAGATGATCATTATATCCTTATGCCTTTTGAAGCGTTCTTTGTTCAAAAGCCATTGAACAGAGATCACATTGTGTTCTCGAAAGATGGAAGGCAGCATACGGAAGTTGCAAACAACAATCTGGCAAGCAAGGCAAACTTGCAGAGAAGTAATTCGAACCGTATCATCTACAACATTCAGCTTTCAAACGAGGAATATACAGACAAGTCTCGAATTGTACTGAATGAGAATGCTACTTTGGATTATGAAACTGATAAGGATGCGGTGAAGTTTATGGAGCAGAAGCCTGCGACGCCACAGCTATATAGCACGGAGGCTGGAGTGAATTATGCAATCAACGAGCGCCCTGTGAATGACGGTATAGTGAATCTTTCTGTTTATTTGCCAGAAGATGGAACATATTCTATCCACATGGATGAGACAGATAATGATGTATGGCTCATTGACACAGAAAAGAATATCAAGACACCACTGAACAGAGAAGCATACACCTTTGATGGGGCAAGAGGTAGTAACAGTGGGCGATTTATTATCGCATTCAATGACACGCCTACCTCCATTGAGAACATAGCTGACGCTGGTCAGGGAGATGTTCGCGTGGTTGACCATACGCTTAGCTTCAACTTCATTAATCCATGCAACGTAAAGCTGTTTGGTGCTAACGGCACATTGTTCTACAATAAAAAGGCAAAGTGCGACCACGTCAAGCTGAACTCCGGCATCTACATTTTGGATATAAATGGAAGATCCACTAAAGTTGCAATAAAATAAAATGACAATAGAATGAAAAGTATAAATAATAGATATTTGGCATTTATACTCTTTGTGATGCTGTGGACTATTGTCTCGCCTACTATGGCAGCAGACGAGGGACACACACTGAACGTAATTGCCAAACCGTCAATAGCAGGAAGTTTCAATACAAAGAATGCTTCGCTGCAGGAGAACGAGACGATTCATCTCTATGCCTATTCCAACAGTAATTTCTCTTTCAAGGAATGGCAGGATGAGCATGGAGCGGTAATATCTTCTGCACAGGACTTTGTATTCACCATGCCAGACAAGGATGTCACCTTATCTGCCATCTATGAGTATAACCCTATGAATCCTGAGAATCCAAGAAAGAACTATTGGGATTCTAATACAGGTTCTGCCATAGTGGATGACTTCAATGCAGGAGAATTATCAACAGCAATCTCAAATGCCATCAAGGGTAGCAAGGCAACAGATCTTGTTTCTCTTATAGTGGCAGGAAAGATGACTAATAATGATTATAATGTAATCAACAGTTATGCTAATTGCATCATTCTTGATATTAGTCGCGTCACAGGTGTAACGGAGATTCCTTCTTACGCTTTCGACTACACTAATTTAGAATCGGTGTATATTCCAGCAACGATAGAGAAGATAGGAAGTCGTGCTTTCTATCAGTGCAAGCAACTGTCATCGCTGACTGTTTATGCAATGGTCCCTCCTACAATTGAGAGCAATGTGTTTACAGGAATACAAGAAGGACTCGTTGTATATGTTCCGGCAGCAGCCATCGCTCAGTATCAGGATGCAGCAGGATGGAAAGACTTTACCATTCTTCCTATACAGGAGGACATTCGCAGCTTGTCTGTTTCTCTTCCAGAGGGCGCTAAGACTTCTGACTATTCGCAGATGTGGCTCGAACTGACCAACACAAGGAGTGGGCAGAAGATGCACTATGTGATGACTGATCGCACCACATACACCTTTGCAAATATTATAAGAAACACATCATGGAATGCTGTGCTACGCAATCAGCGTGGTGATGTATTCGGTAAGATTGAGGATATTGACGTGAAGGATGAGGATGTCAGCGTGACCTTCTCTGCTTTATCAACACCAAAGAATGTAAGCCTCTCCGTAAAGACTCCTGACGGCAATGATGTTACATCAAGGATTCTGGTGACATGGATTGATGCTAACGGCAACTATATTGCGCAGTCAACAGGACTTAGCGGATTAATCTCTGGATATGCTCTGAGCTATAAGGTTGCATTGCCACAGGATTTAGCTATGCAATATAACACACCGGAGCAGACAGACTATGTGGTAAGTGATGCAAGCAACGCTCTTACGCTGACTTTAGTACCTATCAAGCAGGTTACTATCTCTGGCTGCGTGAAGGATGTGGCAACCAAGATTGCAATGAATGGAGCAACGGTCACGGCTTCTCAGACATTCGGCGGCAAGTATAGTAAGACCGTAAGCACAAAGACTGATGCAAAGGGCAACTACTCTTTGAGCATAAGCAATGTGCCTACTGCATTGGCTGTTTCAGCTTCTGACTATATCAGCCAGAGCATTGTCTGTGACTCGCTGATGACAGGAGAAGACATCTCTATGTCTGACATATCATTGAAGGGCATAAGTGGAGCGGTTATCTCGCTTAATCTCACCTACACCAAGTGTCCTACAGAGGATGGAGATGAAGATACTTTCCTGGAGTGGTATGCTGATTATAACAATGTTTCCTACAGCATTTACAACAAAACAAAGCATAAGTCTGTCAACCAGTTTAATGTGCAGTATCCTCAGATAGTTCTTCTCGAAGATGTTGACGAGGGTGATGTGCTTGAAATGACTGCTACAAGCAAGACAAATGCTTTCTTGCCGGTTAATGCAACAGCCACTATCAATGAAGAACAGCGTGCTAACGCTGCTTTCAATATTGTGGAACTTGGTAAGATAAAGGCAAGCTTTGCAAAGAACAGTAATGCTGCGGTTGTTGGTACGCTGTATGATGCTAACGGCAAGTTGGTGAAGTCATACGACTACAACAATGCGTCACTGACTATCAATGATCTAACTGATGGTACGTACACACTCGTAACAATGGGCAGCAGCAAACTGTTCAACAGCATCTATGACCTTAGTCAGTTGCCACAGACAGGTCTCACTCTTGGTGCGGACTACGCTCAGTCGAGTGTGGAGGTGCATAGCGGTAACGTATGTGTCATTGAAATAGCAGAGGTGCCAACTCTCAACGAGAGCAAGTTGTATTACACTGGCGACAACACTTCATTCACTGTAAACAAGTCGAGCATTGTTGCAGGTAACTATCTCACACTGACTGGTCATCTTGATTTCAAGTCTGCATACGCTACGAAGGTAAGCAATGTCAATCTGATTGTTGACATTCCTGAGACATGTCAGTTTGTGGAGAACTCTGTGATGGTGGGCAGCAGCACAAGCAGCTATACCATTCAGAACAATCGCATCACTATCCCTATGGCTCGTTATACAGACCGTGTCCGCTTCTGTATCATCCCAACGCTTGGTGGCGATTATGCTCCAAGTGCGCTTGCTCAGTTTGATATAGAGGGTGAGACTATCACTCAGCCTATCGGTTCTGCGAACTACACAGCAAAGGATTTGTCTATCAATGTTCCATCAACAGTAGCGAAGACAACCATACCTGTTAGTGGTACGGCAATCGGAGCTTGCGACATTGAGATTTATGACGGAGATGTAATGATTGGTCAAACAAGATCATTGGCAAATGGAACATGGGCTGCAACGTGTGAGCTCTCCCAAGCATACAATCTTTCTACTCACTGTATTTATGCTAAGGTAATGACTAAGGCTGGGGTGAAATTGCAATCGGAGATCAAGAGTTGCTCTTATGATAAGAACGCCATAGGACTCAAAACTGTCGAGATGTCTTTTTATAATGGATGGTTACATAAAAATATATCCATTCTATTTGATTTCCAAAACAACAAGACAAATAACGATTCATATATGTTCTATACGGCAACAGACTTTACATTCCTCGTTGATTTTACAAGAAATGATTCAGAGAATATTAAAAATGTAATAGTTCATGTAACAACTTCTAATGGAAAAATTGTTTCTCTTGTTACAAAATACGATGCTGTAAAGAACAAATGGATTGTGAAAGCGCCTTTTAAGGGTTCTGAATTACCTATCAATTTATCTGTAACATTTGATGCTTATACTGAACCAGAATTTGATGAGCGCATAGTGGAGGACTTTGACACTCGAATAAAAGACGAGGTAAAGAACGCGAATGATGAAGGTGATAGTATTGTAAGGATAATGTGGGAAATTATAAATGAAAGTAAAAAGGAAACACCCAATGACGATGTTATTTTCCACCTCGAAGATGACCTAAGGAAAATCAGCGGCATTACTCCTGAAGAAGAAAAACATAATAAGGAAATTGCCGATGATATTTATAGAAGATGGATAGAAATCTGTCCTGAGGACGAAACCGGAGATCCGAATCCAGAAACTGATCGAAAATTTGAGGATTTTATTGTCAGTGAGATGGAAAAAATTAATCCTAAGATTGAGCAAGATCATAAGACTGTTGTTGATTTTATTAATGACATCGTAAATGGAAATCCGATTTTGCGAAAGGGCGAGTATCATATTCCTGGATCAGGCAATATGCCAGACATCACTATTATCAAGAAAGGTGATGACGTATATAACCCTGCTGATCTTTTTGACAAAAAAGATCGATGGAATCTTTCTGAGGAAGAATCAAATAATGGTGATATTGTGTTTAAAAATGAAAGGACAGATGATCGTGTCAAGGTTTCAAATGTGCCCTCCCACATTCCTGATGGTGATGCAAGTGAACAAGAAAAAAACAATTTCTATAAATCGATAGATGACTTTGTCAATTCGTATGGCTGGGGAAATGAAAGAGACTTGGCAATGGGATTGACTGGTAACATTCTTGATGAACTAAGCAAAGGATGGCAGAAGAATTTTGAAGTGGCAAAGAATTTGGGAAAGAATTTCAAGAATGCAGACCGTATTGCAAGGGTTGGGGAAATTGCAGACAAGTATGGAAAAATGTTAAAAGCGGCAAACGTAACGTCTAATATATTCGCTGGTATTGGTGCTTTCACTGGTGGGTGGACTGTTGGAACGGATTATTTACACATTCGTGATAATGGTGAAAAATGGAAACAAATAATGGAAGCAGTGTCAAGACACTGCAATGCTGAAGCTGCAAGTTCCATAAATAAAGAAGCTAAAAAATATAAGGGAATGTATGATAGAAGAGCATGGACAAAATTACTTGGTGACGCATCACTTACAGGAGTTGGCATAGCCTCTGTGGAAGCTTCCGGTATGACGTTCGGTACTTCTCTTCTTCTTACCGGAGGCTGTTATCTCAGCAGTAAAGGACTAGACTATTGGGATAAATGTTTTACAGAAGATAACAAGAGACACCAAGGTGACATACGTGACCTTGTGAATAGCAATAGTGGTTGTACACCTATTCTTGAATGGGATCCTGATGCCCCTTTGTTTCCACCACTCGTACCTATCCATGACCCTTCCGGCTTCGTCTATGAAGGTGTATTCTCAAATCGACTTGAAGGCGTGACAGCTACCGCGTATTATAAGGAAATGGTAGAAGACATGTATGGCGATCTGCATGAGAACATCGTAAAGTGGGACGCAGAGGAATATGCTCAGGAAAATCCATTGTTCACAGATGAGAATGGTTACTACCGTTGGGATGTGCCTCAGGGTATGTGGCAGGTGAAGTTTGAAAAGGAAGGCTACGAAACAACCTACTCTGACTGGCTTCCTGTTCCTCCTCCACAGCTTGATGTAAACATTGCTATGAAGCAGAACGTGCAGCCAAACGTGAAGAATGCTCGCGCTTACGAGGATGCCGTGGAAGTGGAATTTGATAAGTACATGATGCCTGAACTGCTTAACACGGACAACATCATAGTGATGGCTGGTGGCAAGCAGGTGGAAGGCAGCGTTGAACTACTCAATGAAGAAGTGAAATATGAAGGCGAGACGGAGACTTTTGCTTCTAAGCTTCGCTTCAATGCAAGCGCTCCATTTGAAGGAACAGAAGTAATGCTGATGGTGAACAACAGGGTGAAGAGTTATGCCGGCATTCGTATGCAGGATAACTATTCACAGTCATTTACCATAGAACAAGAGATTCGTAAGATAGTATGTGACTCCGCTACTGTCGTTCGCTACGGAGATAATGGCTTTATCCCTGTCACCGTACTTCCTGCATCAGCCTCAGCAGGTAAGACTATCAACGTGCGCAATTCTTCTGCAATGATACTTGGAACTGATGCGACAAGTGTTGTGCTTGATGAAGAAGGCAAAGCAATGATCTCTGTAAGCGGTGAACTGCCTGGAACAGCGGCATTGACATTCTCTGTTGATGGCTATGACATAACAGCAACAACGATTATCAATGTGGAAATGAAACAGGACATTGAAATCTCTGCTCCTGTGGCAAGCATTGCCTCTGGCACTACAGTGGAGAAAGGCACTGCTATTACATTGACATGCGCTACTAAGGATGCGATGATCTACTACACTACTGATGGCTCATGTCCATGTGATGAAGGTTCAAGAATAAAATACACTGAACCTATCATCATTGACAAGACCATGACCATCAAGGCTATGGCGATTGATTCTGACGGCAATGAGAGTGACGTGGTAGAACTTTCGTATGTCGTAGATGAAACAAATGGCATCGAAGACATTAACATTGATGGCAATCTCAAAATTTATCCTCTCCCTGTAAGAGACAAGCTCAATGTCAATGCAGGTGGCAAGATTATCAAGAGTGTAACACTCACCAACATGAATGGTAGCTCAGTAGTTGAATCATTAAAGCCTGTTACAATAGTTACAATTGATGTCAGTTCATTAACACCAGGCATTTATATCATAAATGTTGCAACAGAGGATAAGACGTACAGTCACAAGATAATTAAGATAGAATAAACTCTTGGTTTGAATATGAATAATGTAAAAGCAAAGAGTTTCTTGGTGAAATAAAAACGGAAACACCATTGCATATCACACTCGCCCATCCCTTCTGGTGCAGACCTAAGAGGATGGGCGATTTGCTATTGTGTGCCAGATGGGCACTACATATATTCACGTATGAACCATTTTCTGAAGACAGGGTCAGGTATGACTATCTCTTTTTTGTCATTGTCTATAAGTTCCTTTTGCAAGAGCGTAGTCTTTATGCGAGTGACATTTGACTTAGCTCCAAGATCAAATATACTTGAAACCTCTTTTGAAGTGAATTCGCTATGATATCCACTGCATATAGCACGTAGGAAGTTCATCTGATAGGTGGTGAGTCCCTCCGTCTGATTTTGGAAAAGTTCAGTGTTCTGGTCAAGCAATGTTTTCACTCCTTCATTGAATATTTCCTCATCTACGGCATCGTTTGTTTCGAGCAGGACATTTGCAGCCAGTTGCTGAACGTATGAAGAATAGCATTCTACGTATTCGCATATCTTTGCTGCATAGGACTCCGATATCTTTTTGTCGTTGTTTTCGAAACGACTTATGATAAACCTGATCCATTCTTCTTTTGGAATCTTCTGTAGGTATGTAGTGTCACCGAATTGATAGAAAGGCATCTTCTTGCTCTGGAAGATTTTCATCATCATGTGCTTCTTACTTCCAAACATACAGTAACTGGCATTTTGGTGATGCTGCCAACATCCCCTCATACGCTTCTGTACACTTATGCTATCAGGAAATTCTCCTATTTGCTGGAATTCATCAATACAAACGACGATATGAATACCACGTTTCTTTGCTATTGCTTCAGGCAAATTCAGAATTTGCTCGGGAGAATACGTCTGAGGAGTAATGCCTAATGATAGTGAGAAATCAGAAAAAGGCTCTGGCGAAAATGATATCTTCGGCACTACATGGGTAAGGAATTCCCTTATGGTATCTATCACTTTTTCTGCCTTTCCTGCCAGTTCCTTCATCAATACCGAAGCAAAGCGGTTGAGGAAGTCATATTCGCTTCGACAATCATATATGTCCATATACACTACTCTTATCTCTTCACTATCAACAAGAGACTGTACTTTACGCACTAAGGAAGTCTTGCCAATTCTGCGAGGAGATATTATGATGGAGTTCAGCCCTGATTCGAATATGGCCTTCAAACGTTTTGTTTCTGCTGTTCTGTCGGTAAAGAAATCACCTTCTACAGACCTACCATAGATAAAAGATTTATTCATAACATTTTGTTTTTCAGCGCAAAGATACTAATAAAATATAAAGTTCACAACATTGTGAACCACAAAGTTGTGAACTTTATGTTTTTTTAATACAATTCTGTCAGGCGAGGTGCAAATAATTATCGCCCATTCCTTAAGGCATTGACCTCGGGGAATGGGTAATTTGCTGTATTCTATTATGCCAAAGTTGCCATTTGTTAAACGATGTTATAAATCTTCTTTTAGATGAAAGAATAGTCCGCTAAATTTGCGGAATGTGGGAAAATGTGCTAACTTTGCAACAAGAAAACGAATTAGCTATGATAGTAACATTTGACAAAACATATCTTCAGGAACTATACACAACAGGCAAAGCGAAAGACAAACAACATCGCTTTCAGCCACAAGTAGTGAAAAAGTTCGTGAAAGTTATAAACCTTATGATTTTGGAGTCAAACGTTATGGGGCTGAATAAATATGGGGCGCTTCACTACGAGCACCTACACGGTGATAAAGAAGGGCTATCGTCTGTCAGAGTCAATGATCAGTACCGTATAGAGTTTACTGAAGACTACATGAATGATTCTCCCATAGCTAATATTTGCAACATTACAGAATTGTCCAATCACTATAAATAGAATACAGATATGATACAGATAGAAGGATTTGATCCCAAGATGATAGCCAATAACCTAACTCCTTTCATTGCCACCCATCCTGGCGAAGTGCTGAAGGATGAGGTGGATGAACGTGGGTTGTCACAAAAGGAACTGGCGGAAAGAATAGGTATGTCATATAAGGCGATGAACGATATTCTCAATGAGCGTCGTCCTGTGACTACAGAGACAGCGATGCTCTTTGAGGCTGCGCTTGGCATTCCTGCCAATGTATTGCTGAATCTGCAGACGGACTATAACATTCACATGGCAAAGCAGAATAAGTCTTTTCTTGATCGCTTATCCTCAATAAAGCGTGTGGCGGCGGTGTTGTAAGACTTTGTTCCCTTCGTAAGCCATAATCGCCCATTCCTTAAGGTGCAGACCTAAGAGGATGGGCGATTTGCAGTGTAGAGAGTATAAGTCGCAGACTTTTTTGTGGTTTTATTTAATTCTCATGATTTTCTCTGTTTATTGATGATAATTATTCAGGGAGAGAAAACATTATCGTGAGTAGGATTTACATACTCTTAATACGTTCTTGAAGAAGCGTCATAGTTTTAAAAAGTTCATCAAATGTCGGAACGTCCCCATAGATGTAAGTTGATTTCATTGTTTCGTAATCGTTGCGATACTCCGATATCAAATCTTCTGGAGGCAGGAAGGAAATAACATCTGGCTGCAACTTGGAGTAGTCAATATAGTGAACATGGTAGTATGCCTCACGATGGGTAATAATATCTTGGTATAGGCTTTTGTTATTTAACGCATCTTCTGCAAAATGAGTCTGCATCAGCTGCCATAGGTCATAGTAGTGACGAGACATTCTACGAGTTCTCGGTTTTGTCTTTTGGAACTCTTCCGCAAGTAGGAACACTTTTTCGAGGAATGTTCTTGTTGGCACTACTGTTCTCGCATTTACCATTGCATCGGCATCTTCATTAGGAAAATGCTTGTTGATGATACTACACAATGGTCGAAACTCTGTTGGTTCCTTCATGCTCAGGCTGCTGATTTCCACCTTCACGTATGGCAGCATATATTCCGAGGACTCTGCCACTACGCTGTCATATAACACATGAAGCACAACAGGATCCTTATCGGAATCTATTGGAGTAACGCCATTCTCATCCTGCTTTTCTGTAATTGGCAGAATGTGGCAATCCTTCAATCCCCATCCGTGCATGATTCCTTCAAGTTCTGCCGCGAGTTCGTTTACCACAAATTTACGTCCTTTCTTGCGCAGTTTCTCGCGCTGACTCTTACTTGTGCTTTCTATATTGTAATAGGAATGATGTATTGCGAGGTCTATGTCTTCAGAGAAGCGTTTGATTACTCCCCATCCTTTACTCAATGACGTGCCACCTTTGAAACTTAGATATTCACTCACAGATGAAGCAAACAAAGCCTTCAATGTCATTGTTACCCACCAATCCTTTTCTATAACAGAAAGATTAAGTCCTTGTTGGAGAGCAGCTTCCTTGTCATAAACAATATCCAGAATCTGTTTGCGCTCGTCTATTGTAAAGTCATGCCATGTGTTCATCTCGTATGCTTTGTTAAAAGGTTTCAATCTTTGGTCTTAAATAATTCTGAATCCATACAGGTGCGTATTGTAAATCGGACAACATGCTTTGCTTCTTGTCAGCATGATGAAGAAGCAGACGCATAACATTGTTTTCGAATTCTCCATCAAGTTCTTTTTTGTCCCATGCCTTAAGAGCCAGGAAGAGAGATGCCATGAATTCATTTTTCGGAGCAAAAGTCTTTGGAACGCTGGTTGTTAACTTTACAATCTTTCCGTTGATATTCAAATTACGCGCAGAACCCGATGTGACGTACGTTGATGTCATCGGAACTTGTTCTGATAAACCAAGCAGATTCAATGCTGTTTCGCCAGAGGGTAAGACTTGTGCCTTATCCCTATGAGCAATCAACTTTACAATCTCTGTTTGTGAAGGATAAACTATTCCGAATCGAGTTCTTTTGGGTTTTAAATATATGCCTTGCGCAATACGCACAAGTGTTCCTTCTCGCACAAGTTCCCCCAATACATTATTGACATACTTGCGTGAGAGTCCAGGAAAGCTATCTTGAAATAGGATAGTTCCTCGTTTGCACCTATCAACTTTATTACGCACCTGACACATATATAACTGTCTTAATATCCTATGTTTATATTATATTACAACATGGAAAATATTGAAAATAAGTTCCATCTGTGTGCAAAGGTAATATTTTATTTTGAAATAAGGAAAGACTTTGTGATTTATTTCTTCTGACAGTAATGTATTTGCTCTTTTCATCGAAACCACTATCTGTAATCTGACATGAACAACGTTAAATCCATTGTTGCATGTTTCCCATAGACTTTTGATAGAAATAATAGTACAACTGCACACTGCCATTTTGTCAGCCATTATGTCTTGTAAAAGCGGTGATATTACCAGATGAAAGCGGCGGTTTTGGATGGTAAAAGGGGCGATATTGCCATCCTAAAGCGGTGCTTTAGCTCTCCTAACTCTATGCTTTAACTATTGAGAAGCTAAGCTTCACGATTTTTGAATTATTTTTCGCAAAAATAACTGCACAACTGCACGTTTTGTTATAAATACCAGAAAGACAGATAGGTTAAGCGTGCAGTTTTATTAAAATAACTGCACAAAACTGCACGGAAACTGCACGCCCCATTTTGGCACACTTTATGCTGTGTTAATATCATGACATAATAGTGTAATTTCCTCCTATCCTCCCCTTAAGGGGAGGGTGTGGAAGGATTATAAGTCAAAGTAAGAAATTGTTATACAGTAACCAAATAACTGAAATCTCATGAATTTTACAATTATTAAGAAATCAAAGACAGGTAAGGATGCCTACAAACTTGTGGATGAAAGCGCCTTTGTGAAGGACGTGAAGGAGTGCAGGAACTTTTTTGTGCTTGGTATGGGTAATTCGTCGGAGGTGGATGAGTCACTACCTCGCATTTGCTTTGCCGCAGAGCATATCAATAGGGGCGGAAAGAAGATTGTGAAAGAGGTGAATACGCTCGTGCTGCTCGAACTGAACAACCTGCGTTCCATGGACCTGGCGAAGTATCTTCGCTCGAAGGCTACGGAACTGCCATATACGCGAATCGCCTTCGTGGGTATCGAAGGCAGGAGCGTGAAGATAGTTGCGCGTTTCTCTATGCCGGAAATGGAGATGCAAGACAAAGAGGAAGGCAAGGATAAAGTGATGAGAGGTATGGAGAATGCCTATTCGCGACTGAAGAAAATCTACACCGACTATCTCGAAGCGAATGTGGATGCCATTCCACCTACGCTCCTGTCGTCATGCTATCTGGCGAATGATGCGGAGATATACTATAATCCTGATGCCGATGCCCTGCAGGTGAAGGCAGAAGAGGTGAGGGACAATCCTTTCCCTGAGGCTCTGAGGACGGAGTCGGTGCTCATCCCCGGGGTGGAGAATACCCGTGCATGGCAGTATGTGTATCTCGACTGTCTTGTGAAGGCGCAGCATGGTTGCTGGCGCGTGGAAGATGAGGAAATGAGGCACTTCCGTATCCTGGAAATGCTGGCGGGGTATTGTCATGAGAGTGGAATTCCGCAGGAGATGGCAATAGGTTTCGTGTTGGGCAATTTGGATATAGGCGGTGACGAGAGGCTTGTGAGAAAGACTTTCGATGCGGCGTATGAATCAGAACTGCGGAATGCTATTCCAACGAAGCATCTCAACAAGTCATCGGAACTGGCATATCGTACGAAGCATTTCATGCAGACAAGATTCCGCCTGAGGAAGAACGTGATGACGGGAGTGGCTCAGTATATATATAATAATGGTAAGGACTTCACGTTCCGCGACCTTACCGAAGAGGTGCAGAACACGATGACGATAATGGCGCAAGAGGCAGGTCTCAACTCATGGGACAAGGACCTGAAGCGTTACATCAACTCAAAACTGATACCGGAATATGATCCCGTCAACGACTATCTGGAGAACCTTCCGAAGTGGGATGGCAAGGACAGGGTAGGGGAGTTTGCGTCGAGAGTGCCTACCCGAATGCCTGATTTCAAGGAGAAGTTCCATCGCTGGATGCTCTCCATGGTGGCTCATTGGATGGGAAAGGATCATCAGCACGGCAATGCCATCGTGCCTGTGCTCATCGGCGAACAGGCAACGGGTAAGACATCGTTCTGTAATATCATTCTTCCTCCTGAGTTGCGAAAGTATTACAACGACAAGATAGACTTCAAGGATGACAAGAGCGTGAACCTCTCGCTTACGAGCTTTGCCCTCGTCAATATTGATGAGTTCGACTCTATGTCGCGCTCTCAGCAGCCTTTGCTGAAGTATCTGCTTTCGAAGAGCGATGTGAAGTTCCGTCCACCATACGGCAGGGCTATCGAAGAGCGTCGTCGCTATGCCTCTTTCATCGCCACCACAAACAATCAGCATCCGTTGAGCGACCCAACAGGATCGCGTCGTTTCATCTGCACGAAGGTGACAGGGCTGATAGACTTCTCCTCACCTGTTGACTATCCGCAGCTCTATGCCCAGTTGCGCGAGGAGATAAACCGTGGTGAGCGTTATTGGTTTACGAAAGAGGAATCGGATGAAATCTCATTGCAGAACAAGCCATACCAGCGTCAGAATGATTTGGAGACAATCATCCTTAGTGTCTATGCAAAGCCTTTGTCAGGTGATGGGGCAACGAAGCTCGTCTCGCTTGACGATATTATTGCCACTCTCCGAGGACGTTATCCCGATATGAGCTATGCCCGCGATGTGAAGAAACAGATTGGGCGTCGTATGATAGCACTTGGATTCAGGTCGCAACGCACGCATAGCGATGGTACTTGCTATTATGTTATAGAGAATTGACAATTTTCAACAATTGACAATTTACGATTGATAATTGACAATTGAGAGCCGAAAATGGACGATTTTCCTCTTGCGTGCAGTTTTGTGCAGTTATCGTGCAGTTTTATTTTTAGAAACTGCACGCTAATCGTGTCTGTTAATCAAGGAGTTACGATATGGCGTGCAGTTGTGCAGTTATTTTCGCGAAAAATGCGAGAGAAAAAGAATTGCCACTTTTCATAGTTTGCATATTTAGAAATATTACATTCTGCTCTTTGCGTCCTGTCCGGCACCAGTGCCTTTATACTTGCTGTTTGCCGTGTTGAAGCGATATGACAGGCGAAGCTGGATGCATGGAGAATATGAGTCGTTGCTCTGGAAGTTGTAGAAATTGCCATAGTCGGTTTCAATATGATTGACGGTTTTGTTCAGGATGTCATTCCAGGAAAGACGGACATTGAGAGCATCGTGTTTGAGGAAAGACTTGCTGACAGCGAGGTTAAGGCTGTGAGTCGGTTTGGTGAACTTGTACATCACATAGCAGAAAGGACTTGTATATTGATAGTCAAGGTCTATGAGCCATCCCTGCTTTAGTTTGAACGCGTTGTTTGCCTGGAGGAAGAACATCGGGTCGTTGAGCTTAACTGTGCGTGTGCCAGTGGCTTCTCGCGGATCAATAACGGTAGTCTCAAAGAACTGCTTCTCCATGCCGACTGTATAGCGTGGATTCCAGATGCCGAAGGTGGGTGATGCGTTGAGATAGATGTTGAGCTTATGCACCGCATCCTTGGCATTCGAATATTTTATCATTGCCGTACAGTCATCATTGTATGGATACCCCAGCTGATAGATGGCATTGTCCACGACCTCGTATGCACCGGTAAGTGTGAGCCATCGCCAGTTTGCATTGAGAGAGAGGGTATTCTGTATCTCGTTGAGAAGCGTAGGGTCGCCCGTCTGATATGAGAAGCGGTTGTTGTACTGTATCTCCGTGCTCAGCTGGTCATATCGTGGACGCTTTATCTTTGTTGTATAGCCAAGGTTTACGCCTACAGGTCCGAGTTTGGTAGAAGCGTTGAACGAGGGGAACCAGTTGTTGTGTACTCTGCTGATATTATCAGACCCTCCCTGACCTCCCTTAAAGGGCGGGGCATCGTTGGTATATTCGAAGTCAACATGCTCGTATCTTATGCCAGCTACAAACTGAGCAAACCTGAAGGGCAAGGCATATTCAGCAAAGCCAGAGATGGTATTCTCCGTAATCTTTGCCTTAGACGATGGAATCTCTGTCTTGGTAGAGGAGTAATCCTGATTTGCGCTGACGTATGTCTCCTCTGTGCCAATCTTGAAGATACCTCTCCATATCGGATGGGAAAGGATAAGTTTTCCCGCGCCCATTCGTGCTACACCCTTAGATATGTTCTTGATGGATGCAGGATCGTTGAGGCTGCTCTCGTCAGTGCAGGTTTCCTTCTTGTAGTCGGAGTTGCTGAAGTCGGCGTTGAAGTTCACGTTCAGCTTATTGATATTTCCGTCATAGTAGAGATTGCCTGTCATCGTCTGTGACGAAGGCGTTTCAGTATGGGAGACAGAACGGACATGGTCGATGAACTCATTATCAGCATATACATCGTCCTCAAAAACGAGAGACTGGTCATCAAAGAGCATCTTGCCATAGTTCAGCTTCATGCCGAGAGAGTGGTTCTCGTTTATCTGCCAGTTAACGCCAAGGTCGCCGTTCATTCCACTGTTGTGAACCTGTGCATCAAGCGGGCCAACCATCTTATTGTGTTTTACGCTGCCATCGGGCATCTTGACGAATGTGCCGCCAAGGATGTCGCTTATCTGATAGTTGCGCTGATTGTAATATACGAGTTTGCCGATGAAGTCAAGTCCGCCCTTGCGATAGTTGACGTCGAGCACCGACCATGATGGATCGGTGTCATGGTTGTTGTATAAGCGTTGCTGAGCCTGACTTGTCAGTGCATAGCTGAAGCCGTCGCCCTGTCGCTTAACGGTGCGGATACGTACGACGCATCGCACCTCGCCGCCGTATTCTGCACCAGGATTGCTGACTACGTCTATTGACTTGATGTCCTCGGACATGAGATTGCGGAGCTCTGAGTTGTCGGTCACCTTGCGGCCATTTATATAATAGATAGGAGTGCCACGACCTATCACTTCCAAGCTGCCGTTCTTTGTTATCATTCCCGGAACCTTAGCAAGCACATCAAGAGAATTGCCCGCGTGTTCCAGTATAGAGCCGCTGATATTTGTAACAACGGCATCGCCAAGGAGCTTTGTCTTCGGAAGTGCTCTGCTGACAACGACCTCATTCAGCATCTTTGTGTCTGCCAGCATCTTGATAGCCAGAGGAGTTGCTAAGGCAGAGACAGGGATGTTCTGCGTACGATAGCCTATGGAGGAAGCCTGTATGAAGCTGCCCCCATCCTTCCTTTCTATGCTGAATTGTCCCTTTTCATCGGTGATGCATCCTGCTACTATAGCAGAGTCGGGGAGTGAACGGAGGGAAACCGTTACGAACTCCATTGGTTGCCCGTTTTCATCTGTTATGGTGCCTGAAATGTTCTGTGCATCTAAGTGGCATATTGTCACCAATAAAACAATAGTCGTGAAAATTAATCTGTTCATGCTAACTTATAACTGCTGTTTATTTTATCGTGTGCACTATCTGGTAGCAAAGCAAGTTTGCCCGCTATCAAAGGTGTGAATGTTGCCGCTATGTGTACCAAGCCCATAAGCATTATGCCTATAGACAAAATCTTTGTGATGTTTTGTCTATTGTATCTGATCATATTTTGATTTTTATCTTTTTTCATTAGTCTGCCAATGGAAGCATTATTCCACATTGGTAATCGAGGGACTGGATATCTATGCTTCTTTGTAATGTTTATGGGTGCAAAGGTATGGCATTTCTGAAAAAAGGATATGTAAAAAATGGACATCCTTGCTTCGTTATGCAAGAATGTCCAATTTTTACAATTTTATCGTAGTTTATTGCCGGTCATTAGGGTTATTTGTACAATCATCTACCAACTGACCTTCGTGGTGTATCTTCTCTTTTGGAGGAAAAGTTGCCTCGTATGCCTCGAAGGCATCTTTGTTTTCAAAGGCGACATAGTAGCCTTTTGGAGTGTGATAGGTTCCTTCTATACCGTTGAGATAGCCAGGGATGAGTTCTTGAGCAAGAAAATAGGGAACCTCATTTTCCTTCGGCTCTGCATGATAGTGGATACCGAGGGTACTTGCAACGACAAAGCCTGCATGCTTGTAGAAGTCAATATTGCCTTCCATGCAGATGAACCCTATGCCCATCTTGCGAGCTTCTTCAAGGGCATACTGTAGAAGTTTTAGTCCGTAGCCCTTGCGCTTGTAGTCGGGATGGATGCTGATAGGACCGAAGGTAGCTCCTTCCAACTCCCCCGAAAGGGGAGAATCTAAAATGATTTTTGCTTTTGAGAACATCACATGGCCTATAATCTTTCCGTCTTCCTCCATCACGAAATCAAGTTCTTTGATGAAGTCGGGATTACTTCTATATTGGTTGAGCACATAATGCTCCACGCATCCTGGTGCATATATATTCCAGAATGCCTCTCGCGTAAGGTTTTCTACCTCACGGTAGTCTTCAGTTTTTTCTAATCGTATGTTCATTGTCTAAACTCTCCTTTTTAATATTACAAGTTCTGCATCTGCGCCATCCTTGGCATATTCGCTGACGAGGATAAACTTCTCACAGCAGGCAATGCCGTAGCAGGACCCTCCCTGTTCCTCCCTTGAAGGGTGGGGATTTATTACCTGATTGCCCCAATAAGTAGCGTTGTCGTCAAGAAGTTTCACTTCATTTCCATTGATGTTGTATGGCTGATTTATGAAGGAACCCTGAAGAACATAGAGGTTATCAACCCGAAGTCCATCGATGCCGAGGGCGTTAACCTCCTCGATAAACACCTTCTTCATTGGATGATCTGCATGAGGGAGGTTGGCATCATCGCCTTTCCAGCGTTTCAGGGTAGGGTAGAACTGACGTAGCACATCCTTATACTGGCAAGCAGTAAGGTGCTGCCCTGTGTTCTTGTTATATTCCTCCACGAACATTGAGCAATACTCAACCATCTGCTCCATGGTGAAGTCGCCTGTGAAAGCACCGTCCTTAAAACAGTAGATGCAATATTCTTCGTTCTTACTTCCATCGGCGTTAGTGCCGAGGATATCTTCTGTGAGTGGCATTCCGCAACTCTGGCAAAATTTCTGTTCCATATTTGTTTGTTTTTAGTGTTGTTATACTTCTTTGCAGTGATTGTGGGTGCAAAGGTATGGCATTTCTGACAAAAGGATATGTAAAAAATAGACATCCTTGCTTCGTCATGTAGGAATGTCCATTCTGAATGTATGCTATATCAGGTTTTCTATCTTTATCTTCTTCTTCATAAGACCGCTGAACTTCTGCCCGAAGGTCTCGGTAATCTCCTGACCATGCCGGATGAGTTCGGAAGGAGAAAAGCCGCAGATGTCGCGGAAGTCTGATGTCATGTGTGCCAGGTCATAATACCCGCAGCTCCATGCAATACTGGTTAATGAAGAGTTGTCGGAGGACGAATGAATCTCCATCAAGGCATTGTGGAATCGCAGCAAACGCAGGTATGACTTCGGGTTCATGCCTACATATTTATTAAATACGCGCGTGAACTGCTTCTGGCTCAGGCAGGCAGTGGAGGCGAGGTCGGCTGGCGAAAGTTCGTTCTGACTATGAGGGGGACGAGGCGTGCTGCCATCTGTCGGTACCATGTTGTCGAAGACATCATTCAGGCGTTCGATGTTGATATCGCCTTCGGGAAACTGCACCAATCGTTTCAGGAAGAAATCGTCGAGAAGGGCGACTCGCTCCTCCGTATCCGTTGCTTTATGGATGCTCTTGCCCAGCATGACGAATTCTTTATCGTGCAGGTCCTCGGGCGAAGCATAGACCTCTCCCCCCGTCTTCCCAAACAGGGAGGGAACATTGGGAAAGAATACACGTGAGCAGAAGGGTACGAATTCGGCTCCGAAGATATCAAATATCCCCTTTTCTGTTATGACTCCAACCTTTTGCATGTTCTGATGAAACAGCACGGTGCGGTATTGTCTGTCCCCATCGTCAAGTCTTATGGCTTGCGACAAATAGAAATGCAGGCTTGCTGCGCCATTTGAGAAAATCTGTTGTGTGCCGCTTGCTGTGCATTGAGCACTTAGCATCCAATAGTTACGGATGAAAGGGCGTAATGATTCGTGGCAAGGTATAGGTTTGAACTCCATGTGTGTAATCTCTGACAGTTATTTTTTGCAAAGTTAGTGGATCCTGCTTTAATCTCCAAATTCTGCAAATACTTTTCTCTGTAACTGGTCCATTTTTTGTTGATTTTGCCCTTATAGGAGGCAGCTAGACATATCTGAGTGACTGATAGTTACGGTATGGCGTGCAGTTGTGCAGTTATTTTCGCGAAAAATTCGATGATAAAGAATTGATGCTTTACCCATCAATCTCAAGATGTCGCTTTTCGACATGGCTTGTTAAGAGTGGGAAAGATACTGTTAAATGATATTAAATACGGGTATTTTCTTTACGGAGAAGAAAAATAATTGTATTTTTGTAGTCAATATGACACTCAGAACAATAGACAAATGGCACGGCATGGAGCAGCTTTACAAGCAGTTCTATGAGCGACTTGTTGTCTATGCTTTCGGTTTCCTTTCGTCGAAGGAGGAGGCGAGCGACGTCGTGAGCGGTGTCATGGAACTGATATGGAATGACTGGCAGGCAGACGCGCCGCGCTATCCTAACCCCAATGCGCCACTGCTCTACTCATTGGTGCGAAACAAATGTCTCGACATTCTGAGACACAGTAAGGCACACAACCGCTACGTAAGTCTCTTTCTTGCTACTGCCGACATGACGACGACCATGGATGTCGATGCATTCGAAGAGCGAATAAGCAAACTCCAGGCTGCCATCGCTGAGCTCTCTGATGCCGATCGCGACGTGCTGCGGTGTACATACTTCGAACACATGACTTACAAGCAGGCAGCGGAGGCTCTCGACATAAGCGAGAACACCGTCCACAAGCGGATGCTCAGAACCTTCAGAACGCTGAGGGAAATGTTAAAATTTATCGTTGCATGGTACATTCTTGTGATGAATAACGTATAATTAGTAAAAGAAATTTTATGGAAGAGAAAGAACATATAGACGATAAATTTGCATTTGAGATACGCTGTGCCATGGCAAAAGAGCACCTACAGGTGGATGCTAACGAGGCTTTCGGACAGCTGAAGGCAAAGAGCTGTGATGGCGTTTCGGCTGATGACGCCCCAAGCAGTTCGCGCCGCCGCACCTATGCCTTCACTTTTGCAACGCTCGCTGCTGCGTGCGCTGCACTTCTCTTCTGCTTTATATATATAAATAATGTGGACGATAAGGCAGACACCATCGGGCAATCCATCTACCATGCACAAGGAGCAGGCGCGAAACAGATACAGATAATGATAGGCGACAAGGAGATAGCCCTCGGACAGAAGGATGCCGAAGCCAGTAACATACGACTCGGTGAGGATGATATCATCGACTTCTCTGCCACAAGCATCCTCGATGATGCCGAGATAACACAGTCAACGACGCTCTGCGTGCCACAGGGAAAGGTGGCTACCGTCGTACTTCCTGACGGCACAAAGGCATGGCTAAGTCCTGGCAGCCGCATCGTCTTCCCACTCACATTCCCTTCAAACATGCCGCGCGAGGTGAAGCTTACGGGCGAGGCATACTTCAGTGTGACGCACGACAAGGCACATCCGTTCATCGTTGACTGCGATAACTTTAAGACAAAGGTGCTCGGTACCGAGTTCAACGTGCGCAACTACGTAGGCGAGACGCCAGTGGTGACACTCGTAGAGGGTTCGGTGAACGTGTCCAACGGCACCAAGGACGTGACGCTTAAGCCAGAGCAGTGCGTGGAAATAGCAGACAACGAGACACTTGTCACGAAGGATGCCGACGTCGATGTGATGACAAGCTGGAAGAATGGCGAGTTCTATTTTGACGGACAGACGCTCCGCCAGATAGCACTTGAGATAGGACGTTGGTATAATCTCGATGTCATTGTGGTGTCAGATGCCCATGCCAACGACTCCATCCACTTCAACGGAGAGCGTGCATGGACCGTAGAGGAGACCATAAAGCACCTACAGCGCATCTCTAACGCCCAACTTGAGATACGCGACAATGCACTTATACTGAAATAAATTCCCCTCTCTCTGACCTCTATGAGAGGAGGAACTAGAAATGCGTTTTAGATACTTTTTAATTAGGAAAAGTAAAAAAATGTAAGTTTTTTCGATTTTTTTGGGTACAACACGAAAGTTTTATCCGTAATTTCTTATAGTTGCGAATAAAAACAATACCCTAAAATAAATGAACAGAACAATAAACTTATGCAAATTTCTGCTACTCACATTGCTCATGCTCGTTGTAAGCATGACGGTTTTGGCGCAGAAATCGGCGACTCTCGTTTCCCTTACCTTCAATAACGAGAAGGCCACTTCGGCACTTCGCAAGGTAGAGAAGGCGTCGGGGGCGAAGATCCAGTACAACTACGAGGACATAAACTTCAAGGTAACCCTCAACGCTAAGAGCAAGAGCGCGTTGGCAGTTGTCAACGAGATCATAAGCGGTCATGGGCTCAAGGCGGAAGCAAACGGCGACTATATCGTCATCGTCAAGGAGTCAAGGGCAAGCAAGCACGACTCCGACAGCAAGACGGTGGCGGGACTTGTCGTTGACGAGAAAGGCGAACCTGTCATCGGTGCCACCGTGAGAAACCGCAGTGGAAAGCTTACTACGTTAACCGACATCAACGGTAACTTCTCGATTCCCTCCGATGCTGACCGCGTAACGCTCGACGTTACCTATATGGGAATGAAGCCAGCATCGTGGAGCGGCAACCGAGGAGACTACTGCATGGTGGTATTGAAGGATGCCAGTCAGCAGTTGGAGGATGTTGTCGTCACAGGTTATCAACAGCTTGACCGCCGTAACCTTACCTCCTCCGTCGTCTCGAAGGACATGAGCGAACTGGAGATTGCCGGTGTAAGCGATCTCTCGAAGATGCTTGAAGGTAAGATTCCAGACCTTGTTTCGCTGACAAACTCAGGTGAAGTCAATTCCACCACGAAGATTCGTATTCGTGGTACAAGTACGCTCGTGGGCAACCGCGAGCCTTTATGGGTTGTAGATGGTATCATCCTCACGGACCCTGTGGAACTATCGAGCGACGTGCTCAACGATCCTGACTATGTAAACCGTATTGGTAACGCCATTGCAGGCATCAACCCTCAGGACATACAGCGCGTTGACGTACTGAAGGATGCAGCTGCAACAGCGCTCTATGGTACTCGCGCTGCCAACGGTGTCATCGTCATCACTACGAAGAGCGGACGTGAAGGTAAACCTATCATAAGCTACAACGCACAGTTGACAGCACGTCGTCGTCCATACTACACCGACAGTAAGGTGAACCTGATGGACTCTGCTGAGCGTATTACCTTCTCGCAATATCTCGCAGAGCAACACTACCGCTATCCTTCAAACATGCCTAAGGTGGGCTATGAGTATGCTCTCAACCAGCTCTATACCAACAATTTCACTCCGGAAGAGTTTGCCGAGGAGGTGGATAAGATGTCAAGATACAACACAGACTGGTTTGATATACTCTGCCACAACTCCTTCTCCATGGACCATAGCGTCAATGTGTCAGGCGGTTCGGAGCGCGTAAGATACTATGCATCGCTGGGATATACCGATCAGGACGATGTGGTGAAGCTCACAGACAATAAGCGCTACACAGCAATGGCAAAGGTGGACATGACACTCAGCGACAAGTTCAAGCTTGGTGTCAACATTAATGGCTATCTGAATGACCGCAACTACAGCGCGGGCAATGTCAACCTCATCGACTATGCCTACAACACTTCACGCGCCATTCCTGCCTACAATGCTGACGGTTCGCGCTCATATTATAAGAAATATGGCAATCAGGATGTGGAGTATGTTGACTATAACATCCTCACCGAGGCAGATAACAGCCGCGTGGAGCAACGCGTCTCTGCCGTGACTGCCACCTTCAACCTTCGCTATCAGGCTAACGACAACCTTTTCTTCAATGGTGTCTTCTCAGTAAACAAGCAAAACAGCGATATCACCACCGTGCATGGCGAGAACTCATTCTATTCAACATGTCTCCGCCTGTGTTCGGCAGATGAAGTGGCACCTTTCAAGAGCTATATGCCTTACGGCGGCGAGTATCAGTCGCAGACATCGAGCACTCTGGGCTGGACATCGCGTCTGCAGGGTAACTACAACCGCTATTTCGGCAAGGAACTGCAGCACAACATCAATGTTGCCGTAGGTCTCGAGGCAAGTTCAACGAAATATGATGCCTACGAATATACTCAGCGCTGCTATTACAAGGACCGTGGAAAGACGTTCGCTACGAATATCTCTACCGACTACTATAACTATTGGGCATGGATGCAGAGCAACGTACCACAGATTACGGACAATCTCTCGAATATGATCTCCGTCTATGCAACACTCTCATATTCGTATAAGAACCTCTTCACCCTCAATGTCAACGGTCGTTATGATGGTTCCAACCAGTTCGGTTCGCGAAGCAAGGAGAACCTGCTGCCTATCTGGTCGCTCTCTGGCAATGCAAACCTCATGAATATCTTCAAACTTGACTACGACTGGCTCAACACTTTGACGATCAAGTCTTCGTATGGTGAGCAGGGAAACATGCTCTCTGGACAGACAACGCGTCTCGTCATCAAGAACGGAAGTATGGATGCCTACTACAATGAGAACGTATCTACGCCGGTATATTTCGCCAATCCTGATCTCCGTTGGGAGAAGACAAAGTCGTTCAACGTGGGTCTTGAGGCGTCTGTCCTCAACAATCGCCTGCAGCTTGAGGTGGAATACTACCACAAGAAGACAACCGACGCGTTCCTCTCGAAGACCATCTCCGACGTCAACGGATTCAACTCGTATGTCGTAAACAGTGGTATCATCGATAATAGCGGTTTCAACGCTACCATTACCGCCACACCTATCAGGACAAAGGACTTCTACTGGATTCTCTCCGGCAATGTGTCAAGAATCTATAATACCGTAAAGACTGCGCCTGGTGCAGAGACTTACGAGCTTTCTGACTTCCTCAATGGTACGGCAGTGATACAGGGGCAGCCTGTTGGAACGTTCTATTCCTACAATTTCCTTGGTCTTAGTCCGAAGGATGGCGGTCCTATATTCGAGGACTGGCAAGAGCGACAGGCTGAGATAAGCGAGAGCAGCAACTATGATGTATATACAAAGGTACTAGTGGCATCCGGCAAGCGTGAGCCTGACGTTACGGGCAGCTTCTCAAGCACCTTCACATACAAGAACTGGCGTCTTGCTGCTACCTTCCTCTACTCTATGGGAGCCAAGACGCGTCTCTTCCGTCTCTTTGATGGATTCGCTAATGGCTATTCCTCTGAGCAGAACATAAACCGCGCACTCCTTGACAGATGGATGAAGCCTGGCGATGAGCAGCACACCAACATCCCTTCCATCATGGGAACCAACACACCGGGATATTTCTATTACTCCTCACACTGGAGCGGCTACTTCCCTTGGACTGGTGCGCGACTCGTAGGCACCGATGCCACTACGGCATGGACCATGTACGACTACAGCACGGCCCGCGTCGTAAGTGCCGACTATCTGAAGCTATCAACTCTCTCACTTACCTACGAGGTACACCAGAAGACACTCGACCGCCTCGGGCTCAGCCGTCTTGCATTCACTGCAAGTGCCTACAACCTGAAGACATGGTGTGACAAGGCACTTCGCGGACAGACTCCTTCACAGGGTGGCTTCTCTGAGGTGCAGCTGTCTGATACACCAAGCTTCACCATAGGTATCAGTGCAAACTTCTAATGACAACGATAACGATAATATATCTATTATGAATATAACAAAGACAATTGCATTTCTCTTAGGAGTCATCACAAGCTTTACATCATGTTCGGATTTCCTTGAGGAGAACTCGCAAAACCTTATCTATATCACGAAGTGGCAGGATCTCGACGAACTGCTCATAGGCGGATGTTATGTTCCTGCCAATGCTACCGCCACTTTCTATGCTTTCGCCAACAAAGGCATGTTCATCCATCTTCCCGGTGATGAGCTGGAGGAGAACAACCATGCACTTGGCGGTGCTTCGCAGTTTGACGACCATTACTACACCTTCGGCTACTTCACATGGCAGCCACGTGTGGGAACAAAGGAGACATTCACCGACTACTATGCAGAGAATGGCTGCTGGACAGAGTTCTACAAATACATCAACGTGGCCAACAACGTGATAGAAAGCGCAAAGGATCTGCCTGAGAACACCGACGCCGAGAAGGAAGGAAAGAAGAAGGTGGTAGGCGAAGCACACTTCATCAGGGCTTTCCTCTGCTGGTGGCTCACCAATACATACGGCCAGCCATACAATCCGGCTACAGCTGACAAGGAACTTGGCGTGCCTCTGAAGACTACACAGGAGGTTATCGATCAGAAGTTCCAGCGCAACACAGTCGCTGAGTGCTACGACCTCATCGTCAGCGACCTGCATGAAGCTGACAATCTGCTCTCACAGCTTACCACCAAGAAGAAGTCCATATATCGTGCTGACAAGACCGCAGTCCACCTGTTGCTCAGCCGCGTTTACCTCTACATGCAGGACTGGAAGAACGCAGAGAAGTACGCCCGCATGACCGTCGAGGAGCATCCCGAGCTTGAGAACCTCAACACATCGTCGGAGAAGTTCATGGTGGCAGCCAATCCGGAGAACATATTTTCCATGGGAGGCGACGACATCTGCACCATCATCAACTCCGCATGCCAGGCATACAGGATAAGCAAGGAGCAGTATGAGATGTACGGAAGCAATGACCGCCGCAAGTCATCATGGTTCTGGAACCGTGGCATCTTTACCGGCATCATAAAGCACACCGACAACCCTTCCTATCCTTCGACTGCCTCAACGTCCGACCGCTATTACTATTATCATTACAGCATCCACACAGGATACCAGTCACCGGTGTCGAGCCTGTTCTGGCTTCGCAGTTCCGAGGCATACCTTAACCTCGCCGAGGCTCTCTGCTATCAGAACAATGACTCTGAGGCACTCAGGGTGCTCAACGACTTCCGCAAGGCACGCCTCTTCAACGGTTCACAGGAACTGTCAAAGGCATATTCACATGAAGAGCTCGTCAAGGAGATACGCGATGAGCATCGCCGTGAGTTCGTGATGGAAGGCCATCGCTGGTTCGACCTTCGCCGCTACCGCGTATGTTCTGTGATGCCCGAGAAGAAGAGCCTGACCCATACCTACACATACTACAAGGAACGTGGCAGCAAGGACATACTCTACACACACCAGTACGTACTGAAGGAGGATGACCCTTCATGGACATTGCCTATACCAGCCGAGGTGCTGCAGTTCAATACAGGCATGGCAAGCAACAATAACCCTGCGAGGGAGCACACCGTTGTCAACACTCCACTGTAGAGAGCATGCAAGACAGCGGAAGCCCCCTTATGGTAGCAAACATGAACAAACGAAAAAAACATTGCACACACTATCTATGAAGTATAATATGAACAATACATTACTGGCAGGTCTGCTGATGACAGCCGTTGCCCTCGGCTCTTGCTCATCAGAGGATGCCCCAACGCCCATATATCATAATCCTGCTGATTTTTTCATGCCCGCCGATGATGCTACAGACCCTACGTCACAGCTACGTCGCGAGTTCAAGAAGAACACCGGCAGCTACCTGCTCTTCAACGACACGCTGCAGGTGAACTATGCAGGCCTTGACATCAATGGAGATCCTATCTACATGTGTGAGACCATCGACGTCAACTACTCCGTAGGACAGTCACTCTCAAGCGACACCTACACCTACACCTACATCACCGACTTCGCAGATCAGAAGAAGGCTGTCGAGTTCCTCGAGCAGTACATACTATGCCACATCTCCAATCAGGCACGTCCTTTCTCATGGATGCTGACAAAGGTCATCTCCGGCAAACTCGTTTCGGGAGCCATCTCCAAGCCTTATGCCGTACAGGGAGAGCGCTGCGTATGCGTAGCCCTCGACTATATCTTCCAGCGTGAGCGCACCGACGCCCAGAAGCAGAATCTCGCTCAGCGCATACTCGGCGTTCTCATTCAGAAGATAGCCTCCGACCATCCTAAGCAGCTTGCCGGGTTCTACGAGATAAGCCAGGGCTCGTATGGCATCACCCATGGCTTTGAGGACGCGGAACGTACAGCCAAACTTGCTGAGTTAGGCTTCATCGGAGTAAGTGCCTCAGGCAATTATTACGCTCCATCCATGGAGACCGACGTTACCCAGTATGCTCTTGCCACCCTCACCGATACCGACGAGTCTTTTGAGAAGAAATGGGGAGCCTATCCTAAGGTCATGCGCAAGTTCAGTATAATAAAGAGCGTGCTCTCCCAGGTGGGATATATCTATTAACATTACCAGTTAAACCAAACAATTCATCATAATGAGAATATCTAAACTTACAATATTCGGATGGATGCTGATGGCTCTTCTTCCCCTGCTTTCATCATGTTCTGACAACGATGACTTCGACGTCAAGGCAAAGATTCATCCTACGGCTTCCGGCACCTTCGTCGATCAGCGCGATGGTTATGAGTATAAGTGGGTGCGCTACGGCAACCTTGAATGGATGGCTGAGAATGCCCGCTATGACCTGAAGAATGCCGACCTTTGCCGCGTCTATCGTGGCTATGAGGACTATGATGGCACTACAGAGTCGCAGTTCCTCCCCAAATACGGTAGGCTGTACTCATATCAGGGTGCACTCGATGCGTGTCCTGAGGGATGGCGACTGCCTACCGATGAGGACTGGCAGAACCTGGAGCAGCAGATGGGTATGTCGGCTGGCGAGAGTCAGGCATGGGACTGGCGCGGACAGGTTGCCCACCGCATGCTCGTGCTCTATGGTGACGAGACTGATCTCAACCTGCAGTTGGGCGGTTTCCAGACAGAGCACACCGTGATGGGATCTACAGGATATTACTTCAACGGTGTATATGCTTTCTTCTGGACTTCATCGCTCGACGAGAACAAGGACGGTGAGTATTATATCTACCGTAAGTTTGCATACAACAAGACTGCCATATATCGCCAGAGTATAGAGAAACTATACAACTATCTGAGCGTAAGATACTGCCGCGATGCTAAATAGCACGATAGCATTTTTTTTATTTGAAAGCAATTCAACATAACAATTTAAACACAAAAAACATGAAGAAATTCTTTACTTCTCTCAAAGCATTTGCAATACTTGCAATGCTCACCGTGGCAGGCAATGCCATGGCAAGTTCCACCTATTATGCATACTATGCGCAGGTAAATGCCGCTCCTGAAGGCAAGGGCACTGTCTATGCCACATACGACGTGCAGGCAGAGGCTCCTACCCCCGACATGTACAAGAGCTCAAGCGAGGTGCAGTTCACCGCTATGTACGGCAATGTCTATATCTATGCCCAGCCTGCTGATGGCTATCAGCTTGCAGGAGTGAGCACCGCCACTTTCAATGAGGCTGGCGAGGCTATCTACAATGAGGACAACATCACCGTTCCTGGTGAGAACTACACCACCATGTACGCCGACTCTGAAATCTCTGGCGAGGAAGAGGCTGCCGTAGCTGCCATGATGCCTATGGATCCTAACAATGTCTATTACGCTCTCTTCACACGCGTTGTTGCCAAGCCTGCCAACGAGCAGATGAAGCGTCTTGGCGGCACTGCCATCAGCAAGGTGACCAACGACAACGGCGACGTCATCACCCTCACCGCTACTCCTCACTATGACGAATCCACCAAGTTCGCATACTGGATCAAGGAGAACACAGGCGAGAAGATCACTGACAATCCTCTCACTCTGACCGTTGACGGCAAGGATACATACACCGCCTACTTCACCAGTGACCTTCGCATGGATATCGACTTCGGAACAGAGCCAAGCTACAAGGCCTGGTACAACGATGACAATGTATTCATTGGCGACGTCAAGACCATTAACTTCGGCACTAACAGCGAATGGAGCACTTACATGTATGACACTCTCAACGTAGAGAACAATCTCCGCTATTCATTCTTCGAAACATACGAGGGCGGCTACCAGGCTTCAGGCAAGACCGCTTATCTCCTCTACGGACAGGGCGTGCAGACTATCATCAAGGACACCACTGCAGTAAACAGCGAGGAGACCACCATCCCTGAATCTATCCTCAAGTATGCACAGACTGCAACAAACGTTGCAGAGCTCCCTGTTTCTGCTAAGTACTACAACGTAAACCCAGCTGAGAGAACCCTTACACTCATGGCTGCTGATGCAGCCATCGCTGAGGGCACACTCTACGCTGCCGTTCCTGTTGACTATCTGCTCGAAGGTTACGCAGCTCCTGCTACCATCTACTGGTCAGAGGAAGAAGTTAAGGGTCAGGAACTCGTTACCGGCATCAGAAACATAGTAACCGACGCACCTGCTGCAGTCAATATCTATTCGCTTGACGGTAAGAAGCTCAACCAGGTTACAAAGCCAGGCGTTTATGTAGTCAACGGCAAGGCTGTTATTATAAAGTAATATAAATTATTCTGTTATGCAAGTTACTGTGTCGGCATTTTACCGGCATAGTAACTTGGCTTTTTCTTATGAGATTATTATCCTTTCTTTTCTTTCTCTTTATTCTCACGGGAAGTGCCAATGCTCAGCAGTCACATCCGACCAACATAAATGAAGATTCACTTTATCAGGCGAAGGCCGACTCTATCGACAGGTTGGCAGCCGACCCTGACTTCATTCATGTCAGTCTGCTGTGGGTAAGTGCCGGCGACAAGGTTTACACAGCCTCCGGCCACAATGCTCTGCGACTGCAGTGTCCCTCCAACAACATCGATATAGCATACACATTCGAGATGGACCTCAGTATGGGCAACATCATGCTGTTCTTCGACGGCAAGGCAAAGGCGGGCTACATCAGTGCCCCCACTCAGGTATTCCTTGACAGCTATAGCGAAGAAGGACGCGGCGTGAAGGCTATACCGCTCAATCTATCTCCAAAAGAGAAGCAAAACCTATGGAAATATCTCGACTCGGAATATGAGAAGGGTGCTCACTGGATGTTTGACTATGAGCATAATGGCTGTTCGTCCATGACGGTCAACGCACTCTACCAATGCCTTGACGAGGGATCAAGACTGGAGTTCCGCGACTTTGACGGTTTCAAGGCAAGCAGCTATCGTGAGGTGCTGCCCGACCTGTTCCGTCTCTCTCCATGGGTACACCTTTTCTGGAATGCCATCATGGGAACCGACGGCGAGGAGAGTCAGCCGTTCGAGGGCAAGCTCTACCCATCCGTCCTGTTCCATGAGAGCCAGCACATGACGGTCACCGACTCACTGGGACACACACGCCCTCTTACCATGGGCAGACCGTACGACCTGAAGCGCCCTGAGGTGGAGGATGCTCCCTTCCCCGTCACGCCTGCCATGCTGTTCGGATTCCTCTGCCTCATCGCCGCGATAGCCACGCTGACTGAGCTGAGAATGGGTTACACCCTGCTCTCTCGTGCTACAGATGTCAGCCTCATTACCATACAGACCATCGTCGGCACAGGACTGCTCTACATGCTCATCTTCTCTGAGCAGGTAGGCACATCATGGAACTGGCTCATCATCCCTTTCAATCCGTTCCCAGCCCTGCTATGGCTCACCCTCCGCAAGCGTCAGCCGCTCTATCGCAGATGCCGCATCGCCATGGCTGTCGTCATGCTTGCGTTCATACTGTGCTACCCTCTCATACCACAGTTGCACTACAACGGACTTGTGCTGATATGCGTGGCATTCCTCATGAGAACGGTCGTTACCTCTCCACACCACAATAAAAAGAAAACGAAAAAATGAGAAAACTAACATTTATAGCAATCGCTATTTTAGGCATCAGCCTCGCCGTCGCCGCCGACGATGGCTTCATCATCCGTGGCTACGTCAAGAACCTTGAGGGACACGTGGCAAGCCTCAATCTGCAAACTGACACCAGTCTCTTCTCACAAATGGACAAGACCATCATTAAGGACGGCATGTTCATGCTGCGGGGTAAGGTGGATAAGCCTTACAAGGGCACACTCATGACCAACAACCTTGACCTCGTCAACCGTAACAACTGGCCTACGGACTCCATACACTGGAACTATATCGATGTCTTCGTGGGCAACGAGGACATAACGCTCTACCCCGACCTCACCATTGCCGGCGGGCAGGTCATGACGGACTATCAGGCATACAAGACCATGAGGAATGGAGCGCGACTGCTCTCCGAGTATGTCACCCTGGAAGACGAGGATAATACCGACATACGTTTCATTGAGAGCCACCCCCACTCTGTCGTATCCCTCTGGCGTGCCAATGAGATACTGCAGCGCGGCTACAGGCTCACGTCCGGTCAGATCGAGACCATAGCACGGTCGCTGGATGTCAAGTCGGACACGGCGCGTCTCAACGAATTCAACCGTCGCCTAGCCTCTGCACGCAAGACAACGAAGGGCTCACCTGTTGCCGATCTTGACATTCTCGACGTGAAAGGTAAGCGTCATCAACTTGTTGACATCATACCAAAGGGTAAATACGTACTCGTTGACTTCTGGGCTTCATGGTGCGGAATGTGTCTCCATGCGATGCCGGAGGTGGCTGAGATAGCCAAGGAATACAAGGATATATTCACTGTCATCGGTCTTTCCATTGATCGTAAGGACGACGCATGGCGAAAGGCAATGAAAGCGCATCCGGAACCCTGGCAGCAGTATATCACCACCCCCGAAGGTTATAGGGCACTCTTCGACAAATATCAGGTGGGCAATGGTGTGCCATACTATATAGTCGTAGATCCTGATGGCAAGGTTATTTTCTCACCTTCGCATCCACATGAGATTCGCGAGTTCCTTTCAAAGATAAATAAACAACAATAACTATCTAAGATTATGAAAAAAATTTTTTCAATGGCTTTGATGGCGCTCTTCTCTTTAGCAGCGTCAGCACAACAGAATGGTTACACGGTCACAGGCAGTTGCTATGGCACGGAAGATGGAGACTCCGTATTCCTTTGCTCCATGCAGGGATTCTTCTCTATGGTACCTGAGGATACATGCATTGTCCGCAATGGCAAGTATGAGTTCAAGGGAAATATGGATGGTGCTACGCTCCGCTTCATCTGCCCTATACATAAAGGAGAGAGTGTCGGCATGGCTGATTTCATCCTTGAGAACTCTCCTATCGTTGTCAATATCCTCAAGCCGGCTGATGCAAAGTCAAACCCAATTCCCGAGGTGCACGGCGGTCCTACATGGACTCTCTACAACAGCTATGAGGCACGACAGAAAGAGATTTGGGGCGAAGACGATCATCTTTTCCAGAAAGCCAACGACACTACGCTGACACAGGAGACTCGCCGTAAGTATCAGCATCAGCTCGATTCCATAACAAACGAAACTCACAAGCACACATACCACTTCATCATGGCTCACATTTCCGAGCCAATAGCCGACTACCTCTATGGAGATCATGAGCGTTCTCTCACCAAGGAACAGCGCGAGGAAATCCTCGATGCCATGGGCAAGTGTCCACAGCAGTATCAGGTGTATAAGGGTATAATGGCAGAACGCAAGGCAGAGGCAGCTACAGCCATCGGACAGAAATATATCGACTTTACCATGCCTAACCCTAAGGGTAAGAATATCAGCATCAGCGACTTCGTAGGCAAGAACAAGTATGTGCTCGTTGACTTCTGGGCATCATGGTGCGGTCCTTGCCGCAAGGAGATGCCTAACGTGGTGAAGGCATATAATCTCTATCATAAGAAAGGGTTCGAGGTTATCGGTGTTTCCTTCGACAACAACAGGAATGCATGGATAAAGGCTATTCCTCAGTTGAAGATGCCGTGGCCACAGATGTCCGATGTAAAGGGGTGGGAGAGTGCTGCCTCTTCGCTCTACAACATCAAGGCCATCCCAGCCAACGTGCTTATCGATAAGGACGGCAAGATTGTGGCAAAGAACCTCCGCGAGGAAGAACTCTTGCAGACTCTGGAAAAGCTAATGTAATCCCCGTCTAAGTAGGTTACATATTTATAATGTAAGCTTAATTCCACAACATTTTGATTTAAGCTATAAGTTCCTGAGCAACTAAAAAGTTGCTCGGGATTTTGTTTTGTCAGATTTTTTTACTTGTATTAATGTTGTGAAACATGGCGTGAAGAGATAATATCATTCCGAAAGTATAAAAGAGGTCAAGAGAAAAATCAATATGATGGATATATAGTCTCATTCAACAAAGAATCATTGCCATGAATGAGATGACCTAACTGCCTGAAAATGAAAAAAAAGTTGCGAAAAAACTTGCGGGAATGGAAAAAAAATCGTAATTTTGCAGTCGAAAAAGGTGAAGATTGCGCTGGCATTGGCTATCAACTCGCTGAAAAAGAACGCGTTAGACTCCTGACGAGGAGTGCTGATACGCGGTTCTCTTTTTGTGTGTCTATACGCCAAGTAGTGTAAAAAGCACCATTAAAAAGTAAAATTTTATACATTATTTATTTATATTTTAAAAAGAAATGCCAGGATTAATTGGAAAAAAAATCGGTATGACATCGGTTTTCAGTGCCGACGGTAAGAACATTCCGTGCACTGTTATTGAAGCTGGTCCTTGTGTAGTAACACAGGTAAAGACCGTCGAGAAGGACGGTTACAAGGCTGTACAGCTTGCATTTGGCGAGGCTAAGGAAAGCCGCACAACAAAGCCACTGCAGGGTATCTTCAAGAAGGCGGGCACAACGCCTAAGAAGCACTTGGCCGAGTTCCAGTTTGACGAGGAGTATAACCTCGGTGACACAATTACTGTAGAGCTCTTCAACGACGCTACTTTCGTTGACGTTGTTGGTACCTCAAAGGGTAAGGGCTTCCAGGGTGTCGTTAAGCGTCACGGTTTCGGTGGTGTAGGTCAGGCTACACACGGTCAGGACGACCGTCTCCGTAAGCCAGGTTCTATCGGCGCTTGTTCATACCCAGCGAAGGTGTTCAAGGGTATGCGCATGGGTGGTCACATGGGCGCTGAGCGCGTGACAACTCAGAACTTGAAAGTATTAAAGGTAATTCCTGAGAGCAATCTCCTTGTGATCAAGGGTTCTGTAGCAGGATGCAATGGTTCAACTGTTTTAATCAAGAAGTAAGCAATGGAAGTTAGCGTATTGAATATCCAGGGTCAGGAGACCGGACGTAAGGTCAACCTGAACGATGCTATTTATGCCATCGAGCCTAATGACCACGTTCTTTACCTCGACGTAAAGCAGTACCTCGCTAACCAGCGTCAGGGCACAGCAAAGTCCAAGGAAAGAAGTGAGATGTCAGGTTCTACACGTAAGCTCGGTCGTCAGAAGGGCGGCGGCGGCGCACGTCGTGGTGATATCAACTCACCAGTTCTCGTTGGTGGTGCACGTGTATTTGGTCCAAAGCCACGTGACTATCGTTTCAAGCTCAACAAGAAGGTTAAGACTCTCGCACGTAAGAGCGCTCTCTCATACAAGGTACAGGAGAATGCACTCATCGTTGTTGAGGATTTCAACTTCGAGGCTCCAAAGACTAAGGAATTTGTAGCAATTACAAAGAACCTTAACGTAGAGGGCAAGAAGGTGCTTCTCGTTTTGCCAGAATTAAACAAAAACGTATATCTCTCTGCTCGCAACCTCCAGAAGGCTGAGGTTATGATTGCAAACAACGTTAACGCATACAAGGTATTGAATGCAGACGTAGTAGTAATCTCTGAGAAGTCAGTAGAGACAATCGACGCGATTTTAACCAAGTAAACTTAAAAAGGAGAATTGAATATGGCATTTATCATCAAGCCTATTGTCACCGAGAAGATGACAAAGATTACTGAAAAGAAGCCAAACCGCTTTGGATTCATCGTACGTCCAGAGGCAAACAAGCTCCAGATTAAGGCTGAGGTTGAGGCTCGTTATAATGTTACAGTTGAAGACGTAAACACCATGAAGTATTCTGGCAAGCGTAGCGCTCGCTACACTAAGGCTGGTCTCATCAAGGGTCAGAAGAACGCCTTCAAGAAAGCAGTCGTTACTCTTAAGGAGGGCGAAGAAATTGATTTTTACAGCAATATTTAATAATAAGAAATGGCAGTACGTAAATTAAAGCCAGTTACTCCTGGCCAAAGACACAAGGTTATTGGCACGTTCGAGGATATTACTGCATCCGTGCCAGAGAAGTCTCTCGTTTACGGTAAGCGTTCTACCGGTGGTCGTAACAATACCGGTAAGATGACAGTCCGCTACATGGGCGGTGGTCACAAGAAGAAGTATCGTCTTATCGACTTCAAGCGTGAGAAGGATGGTGTTCCTGCTGTAGTGAAGACAATCGAGTATGATCCAAACCGTTCAGCTCGCATTGCTCTGCTTTTCTACGCAGATGGTGAAAAACGTTACATTATTGCTCCAAACGGACTTCAGGTAGGTGCTACACTGATGTCAGGTGCGGAAGCAGTGCCTGAGGTAGGTAATGCTCTTCCACTCGCAAACATCCCAGTAGGTACCGTTATCCACAACATCGAGCTCCGCCCAGGTCAGGGTGCGCTCCTCGTTCGTTCGGCTGGTAATTTCGCTCAGTTGACTTCTCGTGAAGGCAGTTACTGTGTTATCAAGCTCCCTTCTGGCGAAACTCGTCAGGTGTTGAGTGCTTGTAAAGCTACTATCGGTTCTGTAGGTAACTCAGACCATGCTCTTGAGCAGTCTGGTAAGGCAGGTCGCTCTCGTTGGCTCGGCCGTCGTCCTCACAACCGCGGTGTTGTTATGAACCCTGTTGATCACCCAATGGGTGGTGGTGAAGGACGTCAGTCTGGTGGTCACCCACGCTCACGTAAGGGTCTCTACGCTAAGGGTCTCAAGACACGTGCACCTAAGAAGCTTTCAAACAAGTATATCATCGAAAGAGCTAATAAGAAATAACGCTTAAATAAGAGAAAATTATGAGTCGTTCACTTAAAAAAGGTCCATACATCAACGTATCTCTCGAGAAGAAGATTCTCGCTATGAATGAGAGCGGCAAGAAGACCGTAGTTAAGACTTGGGCCAGAGCTTCAGTGATTTCTCCAGATTTCGTAGGTCACACTGTAGCAGTACACAACGGTAATAAATTTATCCCTGTCTACGTAACTGAGAATATGGTTGGTCACAAGCTCGGAGAATTCTCTCCAACCCGTCGCTTCGGTGGCCACGCAGGCAACAAGAAGTAAGACAGGTCCATAACCATTTAACATGATTATTAAATAAAAATGGGAGCAAGAAAACATATTGCGGCTGAAAACAGAAAAGCAGCCCTCAAATCATTATACTTTGCCAAGTTGGTAGGTGTACCTTCTTCTCCACGTAAGATGCGCTACGTTGTAGACATGATCCGTGGTATGGAGGTTAACCGTGCTCTTGGCGTACTGAAGTTCTCTAAGAAGCAGGCTTCTGCTGACGTAGAGAAGCTTCTCCGCTCAGCTATCGCTAACTGGGAGACCAAGAACGAGCGCAAGGCTGAAGACGGCGAACTCTATGTTTCTAAGGTCTTCGTTGACGAAGGCGTTACACTGAAGCGCATGAGACCTGCACCACAGGGACGTGGATACCGCATCCGTAAGCGTAGCAACCACGTTACACTGTTTGTTGATACTAAAACTAATGACGAAAAGTAAATAATAATGGGACAGAAAGTTAATCCAATAGCAAACCGACTCGGTATTATCCGTGGTTGGGATTCAAATTGGTTCGGTGGAAAGAACTTCGGTGACAACCTCGCAGAGGACCTCAAGATCCGTAAGTATCTCAACGAGCGTCTCGCAAAGGCCAGCGTATCTCGCATCGTCATCGAACGTACTTTGAAACTCGTCACCATCACTATCTGCACAGCCCGTCCAGGCATCGTCATTGGTAAGGGTGGTCAGGATGTTGACAAACTTAAGGAAGAGTTGAAGAAGCTCTACAAGAAGGAGATTCAGATCAATATCTTCGAGGTTAAGAAGCCTGAGCTCGACGCTAACATCGTTGCTAACTCTATCGCTCGCCAGGTAGAGGGCAAGATCGCTTACCGCCGCGCTATCAAGATGGCTATCCAGAACACTATGCGTGCTGGTGCCGAGGGTATCAAGGTTCAGATCTCAGGTCGTCTCAACGGCGCCGAGATTGCTCGTGCTGAGATGCTCAAGGAGGGTCGTACTCCTCTGCACACATTCCGTGCAGACATCGATTACTGTCAGGCAGAGGCTCTCACAAAGGTAGGTATCCTTGGTATCAAGGTATGGATCTGCCGCGGTGAGGTTTACGGTGAGCGTGATCTCACTCCTAACTTCACACAGGAGAAGCAGAACTCTGGTCGCAACAACAACCGTGGCGGAAATCGCGGTAATCGTAAGAGAAACAATAACCGTTAAAAAAGTAAGAAGCTATCATGTTACAGCCTAAAAGAGTAAAATATAGAAGACCTCAAGATGGTCGTGGCAACAAAGGCAACGCCCACAGAGGTACACAGCTGTCATTCGGTTCTTTCGGCATCAAGACTCTTGAGCCAAAGTGGATCGACAGCCGTCAGATTGAGGCAGCCCGTGTAGCAATCAACCGTTACATGAACCGTGAGGGTCAGGTATGGATCCGTATCTTCCCTGACAAACCAATCACACGTAAGCCTGCTGACGTACGTATGGGTAAAGGTAAGGGTGATCCTGCTGGATGGGTAGCACCTGTCACTCCAGGTCGTATCCTCTTCGAAGTAGAAGGCGTTTCATTCGACATCGCTAAGGAGGCTCTCCGTCTCGGTGCTCAGAAGCTGCCTGTTAAAACAAAGTTTGTTGTACGTCGTGACTACGACTTTAAAGCTTAATTAATTTATGAAGATTGCAGAAGTAAAAGAACTCGAAACCAAAGAATTGGTAGAGAAGTTGGAGAATGCTCAGGCAGCTCTCGACACAATGAAGCTGAACCACACAATCTCTCCACTCGAGAATCCATCACAGATTAAGGCTGCTCGTCGTGACATCGCACGTATGAAGACAGAACTCCGTTCACGTGAACTTAACAAATAACAATGGTCCAGATGGAAACACGTAATTTAAGAAAAGTAAGACAGGGTGTCGTTACAAGCAACAAGATGGATAAAACCATTGTTATTGCTGCAAAGTTCAAGGAGAAGCACCCTATATATGGTAAGTTTGTCCAGAAGACAAAGAAGTACCATGCTCATGACGAGAACAACGAGGCTAACATCGGTGATACAGTTCTCATCATGGAGACACGTCCACTCTCTAAGACTAAGAGATGGAGATTAGTTTCAATAATTGAAAAGGCTAAGTAAGATATGATACAGACAGAATCCAGACTTACAGTATGTGATAACAGCGGCGCACGTGAGGCTCTCTGCATCCGTGTACTCGGTGGTACCGGCCGTCGTTATGCCAGCGTAGGCGACGTTATTGTCGTTGCTGTCAAGAACGTTATTTCTTCAAGTGATATGAAGAAGGGTGCAGTATCTAAGGCTTTGGTCGTACGCACAAAGAAGGAGATCCGTCGTGCTGATGGTTCATACATCCGTTTCGATGATAACGCTTGTGTTCTCCTCAACAATGCTGGTGAGCTTCGTGGCAGCCGTATCTTCGGCCCTGTTGCTCGTGAGCTTCGTGCGGTAAACATGAAAGTCGTTTCTCTGGCACCTGAGGTTCTTTAATTAACTTTTAAAAAACAAGTCAAGAAATGAGTAAGTTACATATCAAGAAAGGCGATACCGTTATCGTTCTTGCTGGTAAGGATAAGGGCAAGACTGGTAAGGTGCAGAAGGTGCTCGTAGAGGCTCAGCGTGCTATCGTCGAGGGTATCAATATGGTATCCAAGAGCGCTAAGCCATCTGCTAAGAACCCTCAGGGCGGTATCGTAAAGCAGGAGGCTCCTATCCATATCTCTAATCTGAGCCTCATTGATCCAAAGAGCGGCAAGGCTACTCGTATCGCTATCAAGCGTGAGGGTAAGAATGTTGTTCGTATTGCTAAAAAATCAGGGGAGGAGATTAAATAATGGATACAGCACAGTTAAAGAAAGTCTATAAGGAAACTATAGCTCCTGAACTCAAGAAGCAGTTCAACTATTCTTCAGCAATGCAGATTCCTGTCCTGAAGAAGATTGTTATCAACATGGGTCTCGGTGACGCTACACAGGACAAGAAGCTCATCGAGGTTGCTATCAACGAGATCACAGCTATCACTGGTCAGAAGGCAGTAGCTACATATTCTAAGAAGGATATCGCTAACTTCAAGCTTCGTAAGAAGATGCCTATCGGCGTAATGGTAACTCTCCGTCGTGAGCGTATGTATGAGTTCCTCGAGAAGCTCGTTCGCGTGGCTCTCCCACGTATCCGTGACTTCAAGGGTATCGAGTCTAAGCTCGACGGCCGTGGCAACTATACTCTCGGCATACAGGAGCAGATCATCTTCCCTGAGATCAACATCGACGCTATCGATCGCATCCAGGGTATGAACATCACCTTCGTTACTACTGCTAAGACTGACGAAGAGGGTTTTGCACTGCTCAAGGCATTCGGTCTTCCTTTTAAAAACGCTAAAAACGATTAATCGATATGGCAAAAGAATCAATGAAAGCTCGCGAGGTAAAGCGTGCTAAGCTCGTTGCTCGTTACGCAGAGAAGCGTGCTGCTCTGAAGAAAATCGTAAACACTGCAGAAGATCCAGCAGAGGCATACGAGGCTGCTCGCAAGCTCCAGAGCATCCCAAAGAATGCAAACCCAATCCGTTTGCATAACCGCTGCAAGATCACTGGTCGTCCAAAGGGTTATATCCGTCAGTTCGGTCTCTCTCGTATTCAGTTCCGTGAGATGGCTTCTGCAGGTCTTATCCCTGGCGTAAAGAAGGCAAGTTGGTAAAAAATTCTAAGGTTGCGAGTTGTCTGGTCCTTAAGGTAAGCCTGAAAGCTTTTCAACTCGTAAACCGTAAGAAACTATATTTTCTATTTAATTAATATTGTCGGGAGGTCCCGATTAATTAACTAATTTTTTTTTATGACAGATCCAATAGCAGATTATCTGACAAGACTCAGAAACGCAATCATGGCTAATCACCGTGTTGTTGAGGTTCCTGCGTCAAACCTGAAGAAGGAAATCACTAAGATTCTCTTCGAGAAGGGTTACATCCTGAACTACAAGTTCATCGAGGATGGTCCTCAGGGTTCTATCAAGGTTGCCTTGAAGTATGACCCACAGACAAAGAAGAACGCTATCAAGTGTTTGAAGCGCGTATCAACTCCAGGTCTTCGTAAGTACACTGGTTACAAGGATATGCCACGTGTTATTAACGGATTAGGCATCGCAATCTTGTCTACATCCCAGGGTGTAATGACTAACAAGGAAGCTGCCGAGCTCAAAATCGGTGGTGAGGTTCTTTGCTACGTTTATTAATTGGAGGATTTAGATTATGTCAAGAATAGGTAAATTGCCAATTAGCATCCCTGCAGGTGTTACCATCAACATGAAGGATGGTGTTGTTACCGTTAAGGGTCCTAAGGGTGAACTTTCTCAGAAGGTTGACTCTTCTATCATTGTAAAGGTTGAAGATAATCAAATCGTATTCGAGGTTGATGAGAACAGCCCAGTAAACTACAAGCAGAAGCAGGCTTTCCATGGTCTCTATCGTTCACTCGTGAACAACATGGTTGTCGGTGTAAGCGAGGGTTACAAGAAGGTGCTTGAGCTCGTAGGCGTTGGTTACCGTGTATCTAACCAGGGTAACATCGTTGAGTTCGCACTCGGCTATACTCACCCAATCTTCATCCAGCTTCCTGCTGAGGTAAAGGTAGAGACTAAGTCTGAGCGTAATGCTAACCCTCTCCTTATCCTCGAGTCTGCAGACAAGCAGTTGCTCGGTCTCATTTGTGCTAAGATCCGTTCTTTCCGTAAGCCAGAGCCATATAAGGGCAAGGGTATCTTGTTCCAGGGCGAGGTTATTCGCAGAAAGTCTGGTAAGTCAGCTTCAGCTAAGTAATCCTTAAAACATTACGATCATGACAACAAAGAAAGTAGAAAGACGAATCAAGATAAAGTACAGAATTCGTAAGAATGTCAATGGAACTGCTGAGCGTCCACGTATGAGCGTTTTCCGTAGCAATAAGCAGATCTATGTACAGATTATTAATGATGTTACCGGCGTGACTCTCGCTTCTGCATCTTCACTCGGTCTCGAGGCTATGCCAAAGATTGAGCAGGCAGAGAAGGTTGGTGCTCTCGTTGCAGAGAAGGCACAGGCTGCTGGTATCACAACAGTAGTATTCGACCGTAACGGTTACCTCTATCACGGACGTGTAAAGGCTCTCGCTGATGCAGCCCGTAACGCAGGTCTTAACTTCTAAACGATAATATGGCAATGAATAAAGTAAAAGTAAACAGTGACGTTGAATTAAAGGATAGACTGGTTGCTATTAACCGTGTTACTAAGGTAACTAAGGGTGGTCGCACCTTCACATTCGCTGCTATTGTCGTTGTAGGTGACGGTAATGGTGTTATCGGATGGGGCCTCGGTAAGGCCGGTGAGGTAACAGCAGCCATCGCTAAGGGTGTTGAGGCAGCTAAGAAGAATCTCGTTAAGGTTCCTGTTCTCAAGGGTACTATCCCTCACGAGATGGAAGTTTCATTCGGTGGTGCTCAGGTTTTCCTGAAGCCAGCAGCAAAGGGTACTGGTCTCGTAGCAGGTGGTGCTATGCGTGCAGTGCTTGAGAGCGTTGGTATCACTGACGTACTTTCAAAGTCTAAGGGTAGCTCTAACCCTCACAACCTCGTTAAGGCTACAATCCTTGCTCTCAGCAAGATGCGTGATGCTTACACTGTAGCTCACGAGCGTGGCATTAGCATGAACAAAGTGTTTAACGGATAATAAGGAGGATTTTCAGAATGGCAACAATTAAGATCAAGCAGATTAAGAGCCGTATCGGTGCTTCTGAGGATCAGAAGCGCACTCTTCTCGCACTGGGTCTCCGTAAGATCTCTCAGGTAGTTGAGAAGGAGGATAATCCAACTATCCGCGGCATGGTACGCAAGGTTCATCATCTTGTAACCGTAGTAGAATAACTTCAAACATTAAAAACTGAACGACTATGAAATTAAATAATTTGAAGCCAGCAGCTGGCTCTACTCATTCACGTCGTCGTATCGGTCGTGGACCTGGTTCAGGTCTGGGTGGTACTTCTACTCGTGGACACAAGGGTGCAAAGGCACGTTCTGGTTATAAGAGAAAGATTGGATTCGAAGGTGGTCAGATGCCTCTCCAGCGTCGTGTTCCTAAGTTCGGATTCAAGAATATCAACCATAAGGAGTATTTCGCAGTTAATCTGTCAACACTCCAGAAGCTGTCTGAGAGCAAGGGCTACACTGAGATCGGTGTACAGGAGCTCGTTGCTGCTGGACTCACAAATGGCAAGGAACTCGTAAAGGTTCTTGCTAATGGTGAGATCAAGGCTGCTCTCACAGTTAAGGCTAATGCTTTCTCTAAGGCTGCTGAAGAGGCTATCAAGGCAGCAGGTGGTAACACTGTTATACTTTAAATAAATGAAAAAGTTTATAGAGACACTGAAGAACTGCTGGAAGGTTGAGGACTTGCGCATGCGACTCCTCATCACTATCCTGTTTGTTGCAATCTACCGTTTCGGTTCGTTCGTAGTATTGCCTGGTATTAACCCTGCAAATCTTGAGCGCCTTCAGCAGCAGACGGCTGGTGGACTTATGTCACTTCTTGATATGTTCTCCGGTGGTGCATTCTCCAACGCATCTATCTTTGCGCTTGGTATTATGCCATACATCTCTGCATCTATCGTCATGCAGCTTGTGGCTATCGCAGTGCCTTCTTTCCAGAAGATGCAGCGCGAGGGTGAGAGCGGACGAAAGAAGATTGCTCAGTACACTCGTTACTTGACAGTGGCAATCCTTCTCTTCCAGGCTCCTTCATACCTCATGAACCTCAAGATGCAGTCGGCAGGCGCTCTTGCATCAGGTATTTCGTGGACAGCATTCATGATTCCTGCTACGATAATACTTGCTGCAGGCAGTATGTTCATCCTTTGGTTGGGTGAGCGTATTACCGATAAGGGTGTAGGTAACGGTATCTCTATCATCATTATGATCGGTATCATTGCTCGTCTCCCACAGGCCTTCTTCCAGGAGGTAGGTAGCCGTTTCACAGCTATCACAGGTGGTGGTCTCGTAATGTTTATCGCTGAGATCCTTATCCTCTATGCAGTAGTATGTGCTGCAATACTGCTCACACAGGGTACTCGTAAGGTTCCTGTACAGTATGCAAAGAAGCTCGTTGGTAACAACCAGTACAGCGGTGGTGCTCGTCAGTACATCCCTCTGAAGTTGTTCGCTGCTAATGTAATGCCTATCATCTTTGCTCAGGCTCTGATGTTCATTCCATTGGCTATCGTACAGTATCAGTCTGATAGTGCAGGTTGGGTGACACGCTCATTGTTGGACAACAGAAGCATGCTTTACAATATAGTTTATGTGATCCTTATCATCGCGTTCACATATTTCTATACTGCAATCACTCTCAATCCAACACAGATGGCTGAAGATATGAAGCGCAATAATGGCTTTATCCCTGGTGTTAAGCCTGGTAAGCCAACAGCAGATCACATCGAGGAAATCATGTCTCGTCTGACACTTCCTGGTTCTCTGTTCATCGCCTTCATCGCTATCATGCCAGCACTGGCAGGTTTGCTTAATGTGCAGCAGGCTTTCTCTCAGTTCTTCGGTGGTACTTCACTCCTCATCCTCGTTGGTGTAGTTATCGATACTCTCCAGCAGATTGAGTCTCACTTGATGATGCGTCACTATGACGGTCTCCTCAAGTCAGGTCGTACCCGTGGACAGAATGCAGGCGTTAGTGCATATTAATTGTCTATAGAAATGTCTATATTTCTTAAGACTGAGGATGAAATTGAGCTTATGCGCCAAGCTAACCAACTTGTTGGAAAGACGCTTGGCGAATTAGCAAAACACATAAAACCCGGTGTTTCGACCCTCCAACTGGATAAAATAGCAGAGGAGTTCATACGTGACAATGGTGCAATTCCAACGTTCAAGAATTTCCCAAATCCTTTTGGAGGGCCGTTTCCAGCGAGTATATGTACGTCAGTAAATGACGTTGTCGTTCATGGAATACCTGACAAAAACGTAATTTTACGTGACGGAGATGTCATATCTATCGATTGTGGCACACTTCTTGCTGGATATAATGGCGACTCTGCCTACACCTATGAGGTGGGCGAAGTCTCAGCTGAGGTTAAGAAGCTCCTGCGTGTAACGAAGGAGAGTCTTTATCTCGGTATTGATAATGCTATTGCAGGTAAGCACGTTGGTGACATTGGTCAGGCAGTCCAGGACTATTGCGAGTCGAATGGCTACGGGATAGTCAGGGAGTTGACTGGTCATGGCATTGGTCGTAAGATGCATGAGGATCCTCAGGTGCCAAACTATGGCAAGCGAGGAAATGGTCCGAAGCTCAAGGCTGGAATGTGCATCGCCATTGAACCTATGGTGACGATGGGAGCCCGCAATATCTATCTTGCACCAGACCGATGGTCTATCAAGACTAAGGATGGCAAGCCTTCTGCTCATTTCGAGCATACGGTGGCCATATATAAAGGTAAGGTTGAAATTTTATCTACATTTGAAGAAATAGAACGCGTTTTAAACTCTTAACAACTATTATGGCAAAACAATCTGCTATAGAACAGGACGGTACAATCGTAGAAGCGTTGAGCAATGCGATGTTCCGTGTAGAGTTGGAGAATGGTTGCCCTATAACAGCTCATATCTCCGGCAAAATGAGGATGCACTACATCAAGATTCTCCCTGGAGACAAGGTGAAGGTTGAGATGAGTCCTTATGACCTGACAAAAGGTCGTATTGTATTTCGATACAAATAATCATATATATAAATAATATGAAGACAAGAGCATCATTAAAGAAGCGTACACCCGACTGTAAGATCGTTCGTCGTAAGGGTCGTCTGTTCGTTATCAACAAGAAGAACCCTAAGTTCAAGACACGTCAGGGTTAAAACATTTAATTAATTAATTTTTTATTTTATCACAACATGGCAATAAGAATTGTTGGAGTAGATTTGCCCCAGAATAAGCGTGGCGAAATCGCATTGACCTATATCTATGGTATCGGTCGAAGTAGTTCAGCAAAGATATTGGATAAAGCCGGTGTTAGCCGCGACACTAAGGTGTGCGATTGGACTGACGACGAGGCTGCCAAGATCCGTGAAATTATCGGCGCTGAATTCAAGGTTGAAGGTGATCTCCGTTCAGAGATCCAGTTGAACATCAAGCGACTGATGGATATTGGTTGCTATCGTGGAATCCGTCATCGTAATGGTCTTCCTGTTC
>JAZQOH010000082.1:0-4751 GCA_045627725.1 Prevotella sp.
TAAGCAGATGTTTTCATTTTGGGGTTTTTGAAATTTTTGTTTCCAGTTTGTTTCTTTTGGTACTTTTTGCTTTTTGGGAGTGTTGATATTCAGCACTTTACAATTCGGAAGCAGATTCTCAAGAAGAAGATCATGATGGTCGTTGGCGCTTGTATCTTCCTTGTTGCTGCAGCTCAGGCACTTCCTCTGTTCTTCGGCCTCTAAACTTAACGTGAAACCAGGCTAAAATAGGCTTAAAATAGTGAAGAAACATGGCAGAAGAAACAAAAAACAGCCAATACGTCAGTTACCCCATGTTCAAGGGTCTTCAGAAACCTCTTGAATTTATGGGCATACAAGGACGCTACATCACGTGGGCGGCAATAGCTGTCGGTGGAGCCATCCTCGGGTTCATCATCGTGTACTGCATCTTAGGCTTTGTGGCTGGTTTGATAGTCCTCGCTGTTTCCCTCTTGGCAGGTGCTGCTCTTATCTTTTTCAAACAGAAGAAAGGGCTTCATACAAAGAAGGAAGACCATGGAGTATTCATCTATGCCTATTCAACGAAGATGTGATCCCTAAATTCAAATGTAAACAAATGAGCAAGTGTGTCACAATTTGAATAAACTTGAAATCGGTAGGCTCACCCCTCACAAGGATGGGCCTACCTTTATTTCAATCTAATCGAAAGTGTAATGAAAAACTTAGTAATAATCCAGCAATTACCTCACGGTGCAAGATTTGCCCAGTTGACCAATAACTTCAAGTTAGACATCGACATCACTAATGATGTTGTCTTCCTGGACTTTATTGACGAACCGACCAATGAACTCCTGTTTGGCACTTTCTTCTTCATTGATTACGATGATGGCTACAAGAGCTTCGATGATTTCAGCGAGAAGGGTCAGGAACTCCTTCTTGAAAGACTCACCGAGGCTATTGCATCAGATATTGCCACTTTCATGGGCGGCAATTATGAAAATGTAGCAGAACCAGACGAACCATATCATGAGATCGGAGGCTGCTTCGACATAGATGCCTACATGGACAACTGGCTTGAGTATTATAATCTCATTTCAGATGATGAGGACATACTCGATGAGTACACCGATCCAGAGGAGAAAGGAGATGAAGAACAATGATCTGGTACGTACTCATAGCATTCACGGCAATCCTCTTGGGTATGTTCACCTCTGTCAAGGCTTTCGGTACTGGTGGTAAGCGCAAGAAGATATTTCAGGACATCTACTTCTCTGTCGAGGATGTGGATGGCATTGGCGTACTCTATACCAAGACTGGCGAATATTCTGCCATCTTGAAAATAGAAAACCCTGTTCAGAAATATTCTGCCAACATTGATAACTACTATGAGTTTACCAATCTGTTGACAGCCCTTACCCAGACGCTTGGCGAAGGCTATGCCATTCACAAGCAGGATGTTTTCATCAGAAAACAGTTCCATGATGAGACCAACGACAACCACGAGTTCCTGAGCGAAAGTTACTTCCGTTACTTCACAGGTCGCAACTATACCGATGCTCAAACCTATCTGATTATCACACAGGAGAACAAAAAGAGTCGTCTTTTCTCGTTTGACAGTAAGAAATGGCGCGATTTCCTTGTGAAGATCCGTAAGGTGAAAGACCAGTTGAAGGACAGCGGTGTTGATTCCTCTTATCTTGATGGAGCAACAGCCAGAGACTATGTTGACCGCTATTTCTCGATGAACTTCATCGACAAAACCATCTCCATGAACAACTTCAAGGTTGATGATGAGAGTATCAGCATGGGCAACAAACGCTGCAAGGTCTATAGCCTTGTAGATGTTGACTGTATCAACCTCCCTGGAGTCATCCGTCCTTATACCAACATTGAGGTCAACAACACTTCTATGCCAGTTGATCTTGTGTCCATCGTTGACAGCATACCAACGGTAGAGACGGTCATCTATAATCAGATGATCTTCATGCCAAACCAGAAGCGAGAACTCTCTTTGCTCGATAAAAAGAAGAATCGCCATGCCAGTATGCCTAACCCAAGCAACCTGATTGCTGTGGAGGACATCAAGAAGGTGCAGGATGTGATAGCACGAGAGAACAAACAGCTTGTCTATGCCCACTTCAACCTTGTGGTCTCAGTTCCTATTGACGAAGACATTCAGAAGTGTACCAACCATCTGGAGAACTCCTTCGGTCGTATGGGCATCCATATCAGCAAGCGAGCCTACAACCAGTTGGAGCTGTTTGTTAACTCGTTCCCTGGCAACTGCTACGGAATGAATCCTGACTATGACCGATTCCTTACGCTGAGCGATGCAGCCTCTTGTCTTATGTACAAAGAGCACATTCAGCATAGCGAGGACACACCTCTGAAAGTCTATTATACCGACCGCCAAGGTGTTCCTGTTGCTATTGACATCAGCGGAAAGGAAGGTAAGAACAAGATTACAGACAACAGTAACTTCTTCATTCTTGGACCTTCTGGCAGTGGCAAGTCATTCTTCACAAATAGTATGGTACGTCAGCTTTGGGAGCAGAACACCGATGTCGTCCTTGTCGATACTGGTAACTCCTACGAAGGACTCTGTGACTATGTTAATGGCAAGTACATCAGCTATACCGAAGAGCATCCAATCACAATGAACCCATTCGCCATTAAGCGAGAGGAATTGAACATCGAGAAGATAGGCTTCCTGAAGAACCTTGTCATGCTTATCTGGAAAGGAACCAACGGCAAGATAACCAAAACGGAAGACCATCTTATCGAGGATGTCATCACCGAGTACTACGATGCCCACTTCCGTACAGGACAGGTCAAGGAACTCTCTTTCAATACATTCTATGAATACAGCACACGTCGTATTCCTGAGATTGTCAGAGATAACAACCTCGAAGGCATTGACTTGGCAACCTACAACTACCTTCTGAAGGACTTCTACAAAGGCGGCAACCACGAACTGACTCTTAATGAGAATCTGGACACAGCCCTCTTTGATGAGACCTTCATCGTGTTTGAGATTGACTCCATCAAGGATGACCCTCTGCTTTTCCCTCTGGTTACTCTGATTATCATGGATGTCTTCATCCAGAAGATGAGAATCAAGAAGAACCGAAAGGTGCTCGTTATCGAAGAGGCATGGAAAGCCATTGCTTCACCGATGATGGCAGAGTATATCAAGTATCTCTACAAGACAGCACGTAAGTTCTGGGCTTCTGTAGGTGTGGTAACACAGGAAATCCAAGATATTGTCGGTTCACCAATCGTCAAAGAAGCAATCATCAATAACTCAGATGTGATTATGCTCCTCGATCAGAGCAAGTTCAAGGAACGTTTCGATGAGATCAAGGCTATCCTTGGACTCACCGAGGTTGATTGTCGTAAGATATTCACCATCAACCGACTTGAAAACAAGGAAGGTCGAAGCTTCTTCCGAGAGGTATTCATCCGTAGAGGTCAGAATGCAGCAGTCTTTGGAGTCGAAGAACCTCATGAGTGTTACATGACCTATACCACTGAGCGTGCCGAGAAGGAAGCATTGAAGCTCTACAAGAAGGAACTGAAATGCAGCCATCAGCAAGCTATCGAAGCATATTGTCGGGATTGGGATAGAAGCGGAATCAGCAAGTCTTTGCCGTTTGCGCAGAAAGTCAACCAAGCTGGACATGTGCTCAATCTGCCACCCAAAAAGAAAAATTAAAGACTTTCATGTATATGAAACGCTATCTAATCATATTCACTCTCTTACTCTGTGCCCTGGCTCCAGTCAAGGCGCAGTACTACAGCGTCAACTTCGATGTGAAGACTGTCGCTGCCATGACAGCTGCTTTCAATACGGAGGCAGCTACTGAGATGTATTATGCAGAACAGTTAGCGAATATCCGTAAGAGTTACCAAGCCGCAGAAGTTGCTGCAGCTGGTATCTTTGCCAGTAAGTACCTCGATCGTAAGGCACTCACAGATATGGGTCTGTGGACAAGCAGTACCGAAAACTATTACTACCGCCGTATCTACAGCATGGTTTCAGCGAAGATCATGCCAAAGATATGGACGGTAGCCGGTATGATGATAAAGAGTCCGCAGAATGCACTCTACTGGGGCTCATACTTATATAAGGTATGTGATGAGACAAAGAATCTGTGCTATCAGTTCGAGAGCATAGTCACCAACAGCACATTGTCTTTCAAGGATATAGCATTTCTGGAGATAAACCAGGAGCTCGCATCTATCCTGAAGCTATCCGAACTGGGCAATAACGATTGGAAAGCCATTTTTGACAACTTCTCTGAAATCGGAACTAACTTCAGCAAGGAGAATCTGAAAGAAGATATAGATAACCTCTATGCTATGGGAGTTAGCCTTGCTTCGGCTGGAGCGAATAATATGGTCAACTCCATTATTGGCAACAGCAGTTTTAACGGCACTATCATGGACAAAGCCAATAGTGTCATTGACATTGCCGACAATATCTATGACTTGTATAATGGATTGAGCAACGATGCAGGTGGAACCATTCTCGGTTTCATCGGTGGCGAAGAAGGTCTTGCAAACCTTTTCAACCTCTCCAACTACAACGCAACAGCATGGATTAGCGACTATGCCAGGGAAGGTATGGGTCAGTACTATACTCAAAGATGGTACATCTATCGTGTGGATCAAGGAAGTGTCAACTTGTGTGACTACTATGCTCCAACCGATGATGATGCCATCCTCTATGGTAGCCATTGGTATAGGATTGACACCAAGGATCCCAATTTCTATCCTTCATCAGCTCA
>JAZQOH010000083.1:0-17289 GCA_045627725.1 Prevotella sp.
GACCATGATGTCGTTGTCGCGCGCCATGAACTGGATGTTGAAAGGACCCGAGATATGGAGCTCGGCAGCAATCTTCTTGGCTACCTTCTTGATACGACGGACGGTCTCGACATAGAGCTTCTGTGGAGGGAACTGGATGGTAGCATCGCCCGAGTGAACACCTGCATACTCGATGTGCTCAGAGATGGCGTAAGCAACGATCTCGCCCTTATCTGCTACGGCATCCATCTCGATCTCCTTGGCACCCTCGATGAAGCGAGAGATAACCACAGGATGCTTCTGGCTGACGTTAGCAGCCATCTGGAGGAAGCGCACGAGCTCGTCCTGATTTGAGCAGACGTTCATGGCAGCACCCGAGAGGACGTACGAAGGACGGACGAGGACAGGGAAGCCGACCTTGGCGATGAACTCGTTGACGTCGTCCATATTGGTGAGCTCCTTCCAAGCTGGCTGCACGACACCGATGCGGTCGCACATGCTTGAGAACTTCTGACGGTCCTCTGCATTGTCGATATACTTTGCCTGTGTGCCGAGGATAGGTACCTTCTGCTCATCGAGGCGCATAGCCAGGTTGTTAGGAATCTGGCCACCCACAGAGAGGATCACGCCATGTGGCTGCTCGAGGTCGATGATATCCATGACGCGCTCGAAGGTCAACTCGTCGAAGTAGAGGCGATCGCACATGTCGTAGTCGGTCGAAACGGTCTCTGGGTTGTAGTTGATCATGACCGAACGATAACCTTGCTTGCGTGCGGTGGTGAGGGCGTTGACCGAACACCAGTCGAACTCTACGGATGAACCGATGCGATAGGCTCAAAGAAGGCCGAGGTGGTCTTGGTAACAAGTATCACCACTTTCGTGAGAAGGTGATGATACTTGTGTTAGTGACCGATTGTAATAATCGTAGTTGCGTTTACATTATTGTTCAACTGTGATCTGTGATTTGTTCACTTCCCACCGTTCACTTCTTCTTCCTGATCTTCCTCCACACATTCTCCTTTCCTTCCACTTCCGTGATGTAGCCACGGTTTTTCCAGACGTGGAGCAGGTGGGAGAGGGGCGTCTTATCCACGCCCTGACGTCGGCGCACCTGCTGCAGCTCATCGGTAGTGAATTCCTCACCAAGCAGCGCCAGCAGATTCTGAGGCCCAGGGCGACGAGGGCCAGACGAAGCCGTCTCAGCATCCTCAATGGCCTCACCGAAGAACTTCATCTTGCACCACAGGTCATACTGCTCACTCCAGCGGATGAAGTCTTCGAGCGTCTTGTCCCACTTCTCGCCCTGCGCCACAAAGAGCACCATAGCCTTGAGGAAGGCGATCACATTGCCACGGAACGAAAGATTCTCATACACACGCGATTGCGAAAGTCGTGCAAAGTCTGCATTCTCCTCCATCAGCTTCTTGGCCAATGCCGTAGCCTTGGGGCATTCTATCAGTCCGCGTGCCGCATTCAGTCGGTCGATGTAGGGCTTCAGCTCGGCCTGAAAGTGCTCGTCATACGAACCATAGACAGGCATCTCGCTGCCTATCGGTCGCTCAGGTATCGTGCAGAAGTTGATGCGCGAGATCGGGCCATCGGTCAGCACACCCGCAAAGTAAGCCTTGCCCTTCTGTATGGTGGTCGATGCATTCCAGTTGAAGCGCACGCACACCGTCTCTGAGACGCTCGACGTTCCCACACGCTCTGTACCGTAGGAGTTCTGAGGGTCGAAGGCCAGACACATGATCTGGAACTGGCTCTTGCTGCGTGCCGAGGTCTTCAGCGCGTCAAACTGGTCGATCTCATTCATCTGCGTGTAGAGGAAGTGCTCCTCGGCCTCCTTCATGCGCTGCACGAATGCCGCATTTGTCATGTCTGGCTTGACGTTCTGGATGATGAGTCCTTCCGGGCGTTTCTTCTTGTCTTTGTTCGACCCCTTCGTCTGCATCTCCTCCTTCCAGGCGCGTTCCTTCTCACGGTTGATCTGGTCGCGCTCCACAATGTCGCGCATGATGAAGCGTATCGGCTCGGCAATGCAGTTCTTGCCCGCACCCGTACCCGCCATCAGCACATTCATTAGCGTAGCTTCGTGCTCCACATTGTCTATATACTTGAAGCGCGTCTTCCACAGATGGGTGGCCAACGCAGGGAACACCGCATGAGCCACGGCTGGCTGGTAGATCTTCGGAGTCTTCGAGATCACGAGCTTGATTAGAGGAGGCAGCTTCGAAGGCATTTCGGGAGGCAAAACGCCGTTTCCGCTACCATCAGTACCCACCGTGTTATGGTCATCGTTATCGTCAGCGTTAATCAACCTTGCTTGCTCGATAGCCGTCATCAGCACCTTCGGCATCGTCTTATTCTGCGAGCGGTTACAAGCGCTCCTGATCGTAGCCATCCACTTCTCATGCCCCTCACCATACGTCGGCAGCACCTCAGCAATCCACTGCGGATCATCGTTGCAGATGTAGCGCAGATGGCACGCCATCGAGAAGATAAACTGGTTGCGCGACCCGTGAGCAGGAACCCCACCAAGCTGGTTCTCCAAGGCCTCGATGATAGTAGCATACGGAACACCATCGTAGTCGCTTGAACGCTCTGCATTGTCGTGGCTGGGAGCCACTAGCTGAGTAACCGGTTGCATCGACGAAGGAGATGCTGCCGGATTCATGCCACCACTCTCTACACCTGCCTGGAGGGCAGTACCTTGCTCAAAGAGTGCATCGTCCAGATAAATGAGGTCTTCGGAAGAAGCCGTAGTAGTAAAGAACACGCGTGTAATATCCTTCGCTCCCTTGTCAAACTCCACCCCGAGCAGATCGCTTGCCCAGCGCAAGTTCTCCTCCTGCGTCAGTTCCGCACGACGCTTGAATACCAGGTGGAAACCTTCACCGCGTGCCGAGAGTTCCAGCATCAGCAGCCCGAGTTCCTCCTTCTTAGCCAGAATACGCTCCTTGACCTCCTGCATCTGCTCCCGGGCGATGTGGTCAACGTCCATGCCTACGGTGGTTGTCATCTTGGTGCTGCCTTTCAGCGTACCATCCTCATTGGGCAGACACGAATAGTTGCATTGCAGCAACCTCATCTTCGCATTGCCGTTGCCCGAACGCACCTGACGCACCATAGCCTTCTGTGCCGACGAGTCGCGCAGCTGCAAGTATTCCTCTCTGGTGAGGACGGGGCGCATCATCTTCGCCCCATCCTTGTAGTAAATCGTATAGCAACTCATTCAAATGCCTCCTTTGCTTCTTTGATGATAGTTTCTTCGATGTTGAGACCTTCGGTCTTATACACCTTCAGTGTCAATTGAATAGCACCGTCGATGGTGGCAGAAAGCCTACCATGCGCCAGTTTCTTGATAAGTGTCGATTTGGGGTGCAGTTTAGGTTTACGCACGAAGTCGAACGTGCCGTCGGCCATCTGCTGAGCAATGCCTAAGCCACGGAATTTCTGCACCTGACCCACAACGGAGTCATCAGGGCTGAACATGAAGTATTTTCTTTCGTCGTAATAAGCCTGACCACCTATCTGGACGTGGTCGTTGTTGAATGTCTTGTTTTCCATTTTTACTTGAAGTCGATTAGCGAGGAGAAGTTTCAGAACCGCTGGCCAGCTTTGTTCATGCATGAAGTTCCTCACTTCAACTCAAGTTTGTCACTTTGGTAATTACTCCCCGTCCTTTACGGAAGGGGTTGGGGGAAGGTTCACCATCTCGTAGCCTTGCTCGATGATAGCCTTGTCCTCTATGATGCCGCACTCCATCTGAGCCATCGAGCGTACAATCTCCACCAGCTCCTCCTTGTCCTCCCAGCGGAGCACATGACTGGCATCGATGCCCGTGCTGCGGCTCACATAGCTGATATACGACTGTGTGTTGTTTCCATCGCTCGAAGGTGCCCACTTGGCAATGATCTTGCCTATGGTGTCCTTGCCCTTCGTGATGTAGCCGCGCATCAGCACGAATGCTGCCCTGTAGCCATACTTACGCTCGGTGAACTGCACAAATGCCTTGTCCGTCTGCTTCTCGCGCATACCCACCCACTGGCTCTTGCCATGACGGATGTTGAGCGGGTTGTCGTTGCGAATACCTCTTGCTGTCATACACCTTTGTGTGTTAATAGTACGATGTCCGTTACCAGAATGTCCTGATAGACCTGACCGTTATATTCACGTGTTGAGAATCGGAGCGAAGCCGCCACCACATCCCCAGTGTAGAACTTGCATGTTGCCATATTGCCGAGCATAGCGCCCATAAAGCTGTCCTCATGCTTACCGCCCAGCTCCTGAAGCACGATGTTGCACTTCATCGTCTGGCCGCCCTCACTCTTCTGACTCTGCACAGCGAAGGCCTCGCCCTGCTGCACCACTTTAAGAATTGCCTTCATTTTTTCGATTTTTTGTTTAACTGTTATTTGTTACTATTCTCGTCTGCTGCAAGTCCCCTCCCTTTAAGGGAGGACGGGAGGGTCTTTACGATCTTCTCAAACAGCCTCCTCATCACCCTCGATTTCTTGTACTGCTTCTGCTTCCCCTTGGTGAGCCACGTGATCACCGCCTTACAGAGGTCGTTGCGCCACACATTCTCCAGCAGGTTCAGGATCTCGAGCACCTTCTTGCGGCACTCCTTGGGGAGCAATGGCGCCAGCTTCTCAAACAGCGGGAACCCGTTTTTGCATCTTGTTTTCTTTTCCATATTATAAATAATGTGTTAGTCTCATCATGCGCCTTTTCGCATGGGCCTTAAATTGTTTTTGTCTGATTGACGCTGCAAAGATAAAGGCAAAAAAAATCGCAACCGAACAAAAAGTCCGATTGCGACGATCATTGCAATGATTGCTATTGCATTGTTATGGTGCTATGAGCGAATCCTGCTAGTAATTATGAATTATGAATTATGCTTGCAGCAGCTCCAGCAGACGCATTCCCACCTTGCGCTGTCTGGATTCTGCCTCGCCCAGGTTCTCTATGCTCTCCCATTTGTCAGGAGCTGCTACGAGTTTGTGAGGCGAGACGTTACGCCAGTTGTCATACACGCATTTGCGGGTCAGGCTTGCGCCCAGGTTCTCTATGGCCTTGCAGAACTCCGGCTTGCTCGTTGGGTAGCCGAACTCTGGCATGGTCAGCACACGATACACAGCCCACCATAGCGTGTCGCTCCCCAGAAGGCCCTCCTGGTCGAGCGCTTCCAGCGCCTCCTTCACCTTCTGGGCAGTCAGGGGCAACCCCTTTACCTGTCCGGCATTCAGGGTCACCGGCTGCTGGAAGACCGGGTCGTTCATCACGATGCAGTTGCTGTTCTCATGAAACACCTGCTGATATTTGTTCTGATAAGTCTCAGGCATACTACTATTATATTAAAAAGATTGACTACAATTTTATTTATAGGTTGACTACCGTTGAGTTGGCCTGCGGTCCATACACCTGATTCACACTTGCCGCGTTTCTGTTGATCGAGAGAGCCACGGTAGGTGCTGGCTCTGGAGCCTTGTCGAGCTGCTCGAAGTACCGTGGCAGCACATCGGCCAGTTGGCAGAGCTTCCTGTCGCCCTGTTCGCGCAGCCAGTCCATGGCCAGGGGCAACTGATCGTGCCTGCGGAAGAACAGGATCGTGTCCCACACCCCCGATTTCTTCTTCTGGGCATGAGCCAACAGTCCTATCACGTCTTCATCAGAAAACGTGCATGCTGGGTCTAGTATATTTCGGATGTCTTCGGTCATGCCTGAATGGTAGGTTTTTTATAGGTAAAATAAAAACGAGCCTCTTAAATGATGAAATTATCGGTAAGAGAGCTCGTAAGAGAATATAAAGAGAGAATAAAGAGAGCGTTAACCTTATGCTCGTGTAGACTTACTAATCATCAGTCTCTATTTCTTCTTTTCTTTCGTCTTGTTCGTTAGTCTCACCAGACTTTTTGGGCAGAATGCGTGGTGTCATTCTGTACGCTTTTCCTTCCATTGCTTCATCCTTCGAAGCTACGCGCATAAGGTCGTAAATCACGGTTTGAGTTCTGAAATCTACCCCCAATGCTTCAAATAAGGTTTTGGTTGTAACATTATAGTAACCACCACTTTGCAATATCTTAAAACCATCTTCATCCATACCTTCCATCACGGCAAGGTAGAGCGTGTCGTCATCATCCTGAGCAAAGCGTATGTAACGCCCAGCCGATAGTTCGAGTGCGGTGGCTGTAGGTCCAGAGAATCCCAGTTTGCCAGTACTCTGCACCGTGGCCTTCAGGTTGATGCCATATTGTTTTGAACTTAATATTTTCATCGTTTATTTTGTAATTATAATTGACTGATCATAGCACTCGTTTTTACCTTATGCAATTGCGGCGGCAAAGATATGTAATTTCTATATATATCGGTCAACTTTTACTCACTTTTTTCTGACGTTTCTATGATTTTTATGTTTTCTTTTCGTTTTTTGCTCTAGTTTCGTCGGTTTTATACACTTTAGATGTCTAAAAATTCTTTTTCTACTTCAAGTTTGTATGAGCTGCAGCAAGTGGATCTGTATAATAGACTAGTGCAAGATATAGTGAAGGCATTTATAGCAAATAGTTGATTAAAATCATTATTTTGTCAATTTTTAGACAGAATTAACACTCTAGATTTGGAGTTTACAAAAAATACTTGTATTTTTGCATCGCCTAAGATACTTGTCACGGGCAAGGGACAGTATTCATGCCATTTAAGTTATCAGCACAAACAAATATGACTCCAAGATATCAATATAAGCCCAGCCGACAGGAGTGCATCACAATATTCGCAGCATCGTGTGTAGAGAGTGCTGCTCGTGAGTGTGGTGTAGCTCCTGATGTAATGTATGAGCGAATGGCACGCATACACCTCATTGATGAGTACATCCTTCCATGCTATGAGGTGCTGCATAGCGAAAGCCGCAAGAATGTTACCGCCGACATCATCAAGACCATGGAGTTGTGGGAAGAACGATTAAACAACGAGCAGCAATGATTATCTATCACGGTTCAACAGATACGATAAAACTACCACTTGCAAAGGTGGGTCGTCCGGATCTGGATTTTGGTCAGGGTTTCTATACTACGGACATTCTCGATCAGGCAAAGCTTTGGGCAGATCGCATGCATCGTCAGCGTCATGAGCCAGCCATTGTGAATATCTACGAGTTTGATAGGGAAAAGGCGCAACATGATTACCGCTACCTTTATTTCAAGGATTATGATCTGGAATGGCTCGATTTCATTGCTGCCTGTCGCACAGGCATTCCTTTGTGGAAAGATTATGATTGCATAGAAGGAGGTATTGCCAACGACCGTGTCATTGATACGGTTGAAGCCTACATTGCAGGAAACATGGATGCCGAACATGCTCTTGAAGAACTGTCAAAGCATCGTCCTAACAACCAGATTTGTATAATAAGCCAGCGTCTCATCGATGACTGTCTGAAATTTAAGGAGGCACAGCTATGCTAAGCGATTTGCTCATGTGGAACAAGATAGGTCGTGTAGTTACACGATTAGCCGAGACGCTCGATATTGATACAGCACGAGCTCTCGACATCTTCTATCGTTCTCAGGTATGTAAGGATTTGCACAATGCAGAAACCGAACTTTACACACAAGGAGACATTTACATACTGAACGACTTAATCAAAGAAATACGCCAATAGCCCCAAATGACTCATGTGTGGTTTGAATACAATCACAATCCTAGCCAGTAATTCTCCGAACCTATGTTCCTGGTGAAGCTAATATAGGGCAACTGGAACCGTCCCAGTTGACCTTTGGGGCGAAAATTTGTTATTTTTGTAAATAATAATGTATCTTTGCACCGCAAATGTTATATACGTTATATCATTAGTGTCCAATTAAAAAATTAACACTTCGAGCAATCTCGATTTTGAGTAAGACTTGTTGCAAATAGAAAGTAGTTGTACTTGCCTTACCACTACTGTAGATACTTGCTGCTATCATAATGACAGAACATCTTGAATTGCTCAAAATTCATATTTTCAAAACCACCGCGGCCATTTTTTGAGCCTCATTTTAAAGTAAGTCAGCAAGTTTGCTTCTTTCTTTTTGAAGGTTTATTGGACAGCAATGACGTTATATACTCATACGTGTTGCATTACCTTGATGCAATAATATTATAATTTATAATAAATTTCTAAAAAAAGTGCTTTTACTTTCCGTCGGTATTAGTACAACAATTATATGAAAGAAACCACAATTGACCGCGCGTATATGGACCTCCGCATCCGCGAAGTTATGCAGCGCAAAGGAGTCACTGGACTCGAGCTGGCAGCACGCCTTGGCAAGCACTCACAGTATATCTATAACATCATCAATGGAGGTCCGCAGGCATCCGTGGGTGCCCTGATCTCGGTGGCAAAGGCTTTGGACGTACCATTCCGCGATCTGTTCGGGCCAGGAACGACCCGAAGTGTAGATTTAGATAATAGCTGTCAGAAGTTATCACCCAATGACCCACTGCGAACTAAGTGTCCGCATTGCGGTAATACCATAGAAATAACGATAAAATAAAAATGGTAGCAGACCCCTCGGAAGTAGTCTGCTGCCTTTTTATTCAATCGTTACAGAGTTTGCGCTAGCTGCTTATGGTTCCGCGGTGTAGTCCTCTCCAAAAGACAACAAGCTAATGCCTCTCTCCCTGGATATGATATAGATTATTGATCCGACTTTGCTTTCTTGCTTGGTAGCTTTTGATGTAATAGTTTTCTAAAGCTATCGTTGCGGAGTGCATATCTATATTCTGCAGTGTGTGTCTCTCTCATTTCTTTTAATGTTTTGCAAGAGTCTAGTATTTTATTGAAATTTTCAATTGTGAGACTAATGCATTTTTCTTCAAGAGATTTACCTTTATTCAAATTTGTAAAATACTTATTTTGAAGATGGCGTCGAACTATATAATCATATAAAGATGGATCATTGATCCTAAGCTCTTTTGTAGAGGTATATTTACTTATGTCATTCAATATGCATTCGGGAGTCCTATTTTTAAATTGTTTTTTATGTTTACCAAACATTTGAAATACTAAATCTCTTTTTAGTATAGCTTCATAAGCTCCTGGGTAGGTTTTTATTAAGTTACTAATTGTTTTACATTCTCTTACAACTTCATACAATTTCTCATCATTCCATATTATTGGAGGCATATAGTGTGCTGGCATATGTGCACAGACTTTATTAATAATCCCGTGCCGTATTGCAAATTCGTAATGATGGGGAGAATTATTTGCAAACTCCTTTCTGTATTTATATTTTAGGGCTTCTGTTTTAATTTCTTCTTCAGTATAGATATAGTCTCGAGAAGTTCCTAAGCCTCCACCTGCTTTTTTGTTAAGTAAATACCAGCCATTTCTGGCATATTCTTTTATTTTTTCATCCTCAGTTCTTGCCGCTAAGTCTTTGTCCATCCAATCCGTCAAAAGTTTAAAATTATATGATGATTGTGTTGTGAAAATGTGTTTGTAAACGGAAGATTTCGAGGATCTCAAATGAGCAAGTCTTCTTTTGTTAGGATTACAACTTAGCCCAATATAGGCAAATCCGTCATCAAATTCAAAAGCGTAAATTTTACGCTTATTATAGTGACCAAGCAATTCCATATGCTTGCAAATTTCATTTAGGAATCTACGCTTTGCTGCATAACTATATGCAGCGGGACATTTTTCACGAAATTCCTTTTTGGTTTTACAAGTCAATGCTATATCTTTACATTTTCTCTTATTCCAATATGTCTTGTGTTTCAAATTCTTACAAATTTCGTCAAGCCAACCCTGCAAATATGCGGCACGAAATGCGCTAGGGCTGCCTTTTTTGAATTCACATTTAGATGTGTACTTCATTCCTTCCTCAAAACACCTTTGTTTGTTATGGAACCAATATCCGTTTGGTTTTTTCTTGTTTTTCTGAGTCATTTTAATAAATATTATAATTTTTATAATTAAATTGAAGTCTTTATTATGAAGTATGGTGATACATTCTATGAATCATTTTCTTCTATCTATCAGCTTATGTTTTCTCTTGGCTAAAAGTTAAGATCTGTCCCAAATTCGGGATGGGCGCAGAAACTGCGTATGAGAGGCATCGTTAGTTTCTTTTCTCATAATAGAAGACAGTTCTGTCCCATCCCGCCGGCTTTCACATCATCCGTTAAGGTTTTAATGGCTAAGCATCTCCTTCATGCGAGCATTTTCTGCGGTGAGTTCTATAATGCGCTCATACAAAGAGTGTATTTTTGTTGTACTCTCACGCATGTTATTTATTATGAAGGCTGCGTTAGTGTCGTCGATGTGTAGATCAGACACGCCGATAGATGCTTCGGTTCGACGTGGCAATAACTCCTCTGCATTTTTCTGAGAAACAGTCTTGCCTCCAAACTCCTCATTGTTGTCGTTGCCAGAAGAAGATTTTGCAGCCTCTTTTAAGGCGTAATACTCCTCTTCTGTAATGATAACAGGATGTTTGCCGTTCGGTAGGAGCAGCAATTGGGCCAGGTCGATGTCATAGCGGGCGCAAAGAGCCAGCATATCCTTCATGTCGGTGCTGCCGCCAGTCATTACTTTGGTAGCACGTTCCGCGTTACGCGAGTGCATAATTTTCGTAGCTATCTCGTTTTTTGTGACACCTAGCAATGGTACTATCCTTGGCATACATTCAGTATCAAAGTGGAAATGAAGTTTCGACTTCCAGCCATCGTTTCGCGAGATATTTTCTTCGTTACACATAATTATTTAATTTTTAAAATAAAAAAATGATAATGACTACACTTAGTCTAATGTCACTTGTTGTATTTGTGATGCAAATATAGCGCAAAAAAAGATATGATGTGTGATTTGTATGGGCTAAAATGATTGGAAATTAAAAATAAACTGACTAAAACGTAATAATGCAATCTGTACATTGCAAAATGTCAGCGGTGTTTGGTGTATGTGTGGCGCATAGATGGCGATTTGCAATGTTTAGTGTGTCTGTTTGCGCAGATGTTGTCTGCGATTCGCGCTGGAGCCTCCGTCTTTACCTCCTGTATATCATTATACACGTCATCAGGATGACGCTTTCCCAATGGCTCGTGCTGTATATTACTTCAATTGAGAGGAACGTCAGTTGGACAGGGCTTTGTGCACGTTTTGACAATTGGCATGAGAGAACTTGTTTAGCAGAGTTGCTTCGAGTGTAGCCTGTTTAAGACTTGTAAACCATAAACTATATTTAGCACCTAAGGCTATCATCACACGAAATACCCTAGGTAGCTTGCTTTTCTTTGGTAACGAGAAGTACAAAACTGGGCCAGTTCCGTTAGAGAAATCACTTGATACGCCAAGTAGTAATACCTCTTTTTCGCGCATTAAAACCAGTTCTTGCCATCGGTTGCTTCTGGTGATTAGTAATAAAACTGTTTCTGATTCTCTGAAAGTCGCCTCCGATCATTTCTCGGTCTTTCTTCTTGTTTGGGTGCATGACATCGTTGATGACAGACAAGACATTTTCATCGGTTTCGTGGAAACCACCTGATATGGCTATCCCCATAAGGGAAAGTCCTTTAAATAAAAAGTTGGTTGGTTTCATTGTCATTTATTATTAAGCTTCATCTAAATCTTTGCGATGCAAAGATATTGAAAATTTTTATTAGGTGGATGTTTCTGTGTGTAAAAATTCTCATGGTTATATATTTTTTGTTTTTTTATAACTCAACGTTCTCCGCCACCCACGCTGCCGCCTCTGCCTTTACCTCCTGAATGTCATTATACACGTCATCAAGATTCAGCCTTTCCATTGGCACATGCTGCATATTGCCTTCTAGTGTGAGGAATGCCAGATGACCGGGTACTCTCTGCACGTTCAGACGGTCAGCAGGGTCAAACTGAATGAGTAGAGCTGCTTCGAGTGCCACCTGGGAGTCAAACTTATGTAACTTGAATATATATTGAGCGCCAACGGTCTGCATCACGCGTAATTCGCTCGTTACCTTGCCTTTCTGCGCAAACGAGATAAGGCAGAAGGGAAACTGTTGTTGTAAGGAACTGATCATCTGTTTATCTGTGATTTGTTATCAAACTAAGCGAATTCAACGCTTTTCAATCTTTCAGCGAAGGCGTGAACCCCTTCCTGAATTCGATTAATTGTTGCAGCAGAAGGTTTTCTGCGACCAGACAAGTAATGCTGTAATTGCTTCTGATTAACACCTGTGATCGCCTCAAGCCCAGAAAGACTTAATTTGTCTCGATACTCTTGGAGAAAACTAGCCACATCATACTTGAAAGAAACTTCAATTTCTGGTACGTCATCAGGCATCATTTCCTTAATCTCATTATAAGATGTCCAGAAGTCTTCTTTTGCTTTTTCTGGAGTTTCTCCATAACCATATAGTCCGAAATTATCGAAATGCTCGATGGTATGGATGCTATAATAGCTCTCAGAGCTTCTTTCGATAATTGCTGTTACCGATAGTGCCATGGTTTCTGTAGTTAATGATTGTTGGTAAAATGTGTTTAATAGATTTGTTTGCGTAACTCATCTTTGATTTAGTGTTTATTGTGCTGCAAAGGTAGTAATTTTTCTACTACTATACAAATATTATCAAATAAAAATGAGATTTGGTAGTAATATTTCTGTTATTTGGTAGATAGAACTAATATACTGTTTATAGTAGAGTTTGAGTATGCACATCAAAAAGCCACCTTGGGTAGAACCAAGGCGGCAGGAGCGTGCGTTATAGTAACATTTAAGATATCGTTATAATGAATCGGCAAAAGCCTTCAACCTGGAAGAAAGGTCAGTTAAAGCCTCTTTTAATGATTCTCGTTCATCTTCGCTGAAATCGGTAGGTTTCTTGTTCCCATCTACGCCATTCAGCTTGTGGTATAGCCATGAGTTAGATTTTCCAAAATATTTTCTTGAAATCTCTGCCCATGAGATAAAATTGATAAGGTCAGCATCAAATAGACGCTGTTTGATAGGAGGTAAAGACGTAGATTGAATCATGATAAAATTATTTTTGTAATTAGTTAATCTCGCCACAAAGATAGGGATTTTATAGATCACAAGCAAACATAATACGAAAAATCATATTATTTTTGATCGTTTAGTACGAAAAATGATATTTTATAATCTGTAATACGCAAAATCGTATTTGATAAACAAAAATAGAGAGTAGGCGAACCTACTCTCTAAGATTTGTGCAATTAACGATTCTGTTTAATCTTGAAGAATCTGGCGCAAAGATACAACAAATTTTTATTACTGCCAAATTTTTCTTCAATTATTTTCAAAAATCAAGATAGTTGAGGCAATGAACTTATGCCAACTCTTTTTGATGCGCATTGTTTGCATAAAAAAGGTTGATGTTCAAGGCATCTTCAAGCCTTGCCATCGTGCCAAGAGAAAGATTCTCCTCACGCCACTTTGAGGGCGACTCGCTAATGAGCTTCAAGGAATTCTAAAGTCTTCTGTTTCATAATTATCTCCTTTAGTTATTGTATCTCTGACAAATAGTCGACAAAGCCTTCTGTATCAATAGCACCACCAGTGATGATGTAGCATCTGAGATAATAATTGTAAATAAAAGAATCTGGTTAAATTGTTCCACAACTCGGTAATTACGAATTTCACTTTGATTACTTGTATTCCTTTTTCAGGAACTCGCAGTATTCTGCCAATGACTGTGTCATTACCTCACGCGGAATGAGCACTCGTTTGTACTCAGCCACCATTGTAGGACTCATGCTGCGGCAAAGGCTGTATTCGACCTCTGCTTTGTCGGCCGAAGGACATAGGATGATGCCCACGGAAGGGTTTTCGTTAGGGCGCTTGTAGTCGCGGTCGAGGGCTTCGAGATACATGTCCATCTTGCTGACGAACTCCGATTCGAAATCAACGGCTTTCAGTTCTACTGCCACAAGACACTGCAAGGCACGGTGATAGAACACAAGATCTATACGCTTGCGTTTACCTCCTACCTTCACGGTGTATTCATCATCGATGTAAAGGAAATCCTTGCCAAGTTCCAAAACGAACTGCTTCATCTGTTTCACGAGCGAAGCGTGGAGTTGGGGTTCAGTATGCTTCTCTTTCAAATTCAGGAAGTCAAGCAGCACTCTGTCCTTCAACATGTATTCAGCTCCAGGATATTGCTCAAGCAAGGCAGGAGTCATCTGCTTGTCCTTTTTCATCAAGTTCTCGAACGTCTGGTTAACGATACAACGACGAAGTTCCTCAACTTTCAAATGCTGATGAGCGGTATAGAGCATGTAAAAAACTTTCTCTTCATACTCGTGACAACGATTGAAAATTTCCACATGATGCGTAAAAGTAACAAGGCTAAGAATGGAGGGAACTGGTGTGATTTCAAATTGTGCAGTTCCCGACTGCACAATTTCAGAACTCTCATTTTGTGCAGACGTCATCTGCACAATTGGACGTGCTTCTATTTGTGCAGTTTGCGACTGCACAAATTCGCTAAGCTTCAGTTGTTCGGTTACTTCTTGGAACTTGGATGAACTGTAGTTGTCATAGAACGTAACCATGTTGTAAAGGTTGCGCTTACTGTAACCTCTGCGCTTCGGATTATGTCGCTTCAGGAAATCAGCCAGTTCGCTCACCACATGGTCACCCCAAAGAGCGTTCTTCAATCGGTCGGAGATGAAGGCACCCACCTCCCAATACGTCTGCAATGCTTCAGCGTTCACCTTGGCTATGGCAGCGTTTGTGTGTGCTGTTATCAGCAAGTCAACGTAAGCAAACTCTTGCTCATGTTGCTGCATGTTTGTAATGTTTGAACCCATATTAATTGAATCGTTATGCAATGTGTCTTGTATCACGCTGCAAAGATAATGAGTTTTTTTGAAACCATCAAAGATTTCATACTTATTTTTTAGTTCGCCTTATCTTTTATTGAAAAGATAAAAATAGCGAACAGTTCGAACAGATCACAGATGAACAAAAGCGAAAAAGAAGGGTAGAATAAGGGTATATAATTATATTATATAAGGTTTGGCTCGGATATTTTTCGGCTCTGTTTATCTGTGATCTGTGATTTCTGTTCACGAGAAATGACGGCCTGAGATAAAAACTCCGAATGATTTGAAAAGCATTCCGAGTTTACGGCCGAAGAATTTGTTTCGCCGCCGAAAAGTGCGTATCTTTGCACCGTCTAAAGAGAGGCATTCAGATTTTTCCCTCGCGACGTAACAATTGCCGCGTCACGAGAAAGCAAAAATTCGGATAGAATTATGGCAATCAAGGTAAAAGCTATCGAGCGTAACGTATCGTTCGAGAAGGGACAGGAGAAGTGGGCTTACGTGCTGCAGGCCGACCTCTACAGCAAGCTCTCTGACCAGAAGGTCATCCAGGAGGCGGCTCTCCGCAGCGGCATCAACAAGGGTGCTATCAATGCGGCATGGGATGCTATCGGCGAGGTGATCAAGGCGTGGGCCACCGAGGGCCACTCAGTAGCCGTGCCGGGTCTCGGTTCCATGCGCTTCGGCCTCCGCTCAGCGTCAGTGGCCGATGTGAACAAGGTGGGTGCCAACCTCATCACCAGCCGCCGCGTGGTCTTCACCCCGAACAGCGAGATCAAGAAGGAGCTGGCCGAGACCAGCGTGAGCATCACCTGCTACAATCGTAAGGGCGAGATTGTGAAGCGTGTTACTTCGACTGACGATGCCGACATCGAGGATCCGGACGATGATCCAACTGGCGGCGGCTCAGGTCAGAATCCATCGGGCAATGGTAGTCAGACCCCTTCGGACGGTAATAGTCAGCCACAAGGCGGCGAAGATGACACAACTTTCGATCCATAATCGGAGGTATTGTCTGAGTAGCAGCAAGCTAAATAATGCTTAGTCATGCGGCCCAATCTTAAAGAGTGGACAGCCATCGGGCTCCTGGCGTTCGGCATCATCCTGGCATTCGTAGCTCTGTTGATGCCACCGCCAGGTGAGATTCATGACTCGGTGCTCTACATCTTCGCCCAGATCCTGATCTACTGCGGCTCGATCTTCGGCATAGACAGCTACATCCGCACCCTGCTCGACTCCCGCAAGGGAAGGGAGGGCGGGAGTAAGAACAAGTGAGAAAATCACAGTTATCACAGATCACAGTTGAACAAAAAAAATATCACCACTTTCGCAAAAGGAAGGTGGTGATATTTTTCGTTCGCCCAGCATGTGCATACTCTAACGGGTGCAAGTCCCTAAGCCGCCCTGATAACGGGAAGGCTACAGCCAAAGACAAGGGTGTCCGTGGCGACGCGGAATCTGAAGGAAGTCGGCGGCAAACATCTGCTCTGATGAACAAGAACATGATATAAGGCCGGTGCAAGTGCGGTAAGTCTGCGAATGAAGACAAAGCCCGATAGTTATCCGGAACTTGCAAAGGTAAATCATGCGGAGATAAGATGGAAAGAGTATGTCCTTAACTGGGGAGGTCTCACGGACGAAGCAAACCGACAAGTCACACGACACTTGGAGCTTCGGAGTAACGCTTGCCGTGAGAAGTCAGCAGAGGTCATAGTACCCGAAAAAAAAATCGGGGAAGGACCGAACCTTATTGAAACAAGTTTAACAAGAAAGATTACTCTATGAAGGAAAGAATGCAGAATACATCCGCGAATGCGGATGGCTACCCACAAAGAGATAGGACGGCATCCGAAGGGTATGCGGGAGTGCAGACCTACATGGAGATAGTCAAAGGCGAACTTGTGGAAATGCACTTCGGGGGAGCAAGCCTCATGGAACAGATAATCGACCTTGCCAACCTAAGGAAAGCCTACAAGCAGGTAGTACGGAACAAGGGCAAAGGTGGAGTCGATGGGATGGATGTCAAGGAACTATTCACTTGGTGTCAGTCCCATATCGAAGACCTGAGACAATCCCTCATGGACGGGACATTTGTCCCCAATCCAGTAAGGCGCGTAGAAATCCCGAAAGACAACGGCAAGAAACGCCTGTTAGGTATCCCCACGGTGATAGACCGTATGGTGCAGCAGGCCATCAGCCAAGTCCTTTCGCATATCTACGAACCGAAATTCAGTCGTACGAGTTACGGCTTCCGACCGAAACGCGGGGCCCACGATGCACTACGTGAAGCGAGGAAGAACGTGACCGAAGGCTACAAGTATGCCGTGGGCATCGACTTGGAGCGCTTCTTCGACACCGTAAACCAGAGCAAACTGATAGAGGTGCTGAGCCGAACGATAAAGGACGGTCGTGTGGTATCGCTGATACACAAGTATCTCCGCAGCGGTGTGATGGTACACGGAGTATTGCAGCCGACGGAAGAGGGAACACCGCAAGGCGGC